>JBBIJR010000004.1:0-29602 GCA_037445875.1 Bacteroidota bacterium
GGATTCTCAAGCCGCAGAATTCGAGGTTGTGGTACGAGGAGGTGCACCACTGGCGCGCGCACTGGCTCATACCGTATGAATGAGCCCTGCCTTCACGCCGGCTTCGTCGGTCGTGACCTAGTCTGAGCATTCGACCACATCCGCCCGGATGGTGATCCGGGGTTGCGTGTGCAGCAGGAGATTCGGCGCTTCGGCGTCATAGCGCACGTTGATCAAGGCCAGCTTGCGGGTTTCAATCGGACCGCATGCGGTTTCGACTTTTTTCACAGTTGCTCCAGCGCCTCTTTGTACAGTTGACCCGAACCGGATATGCGAAAAAGGGCATACGTGTTGGTCATCACGCCCATGGGCACGGACAACCCCCAACACATATCCTGCCTCCGCTTCGCCGGTGACGTTGCGCGCCATAGCGGTGAAGTTGTTCTGGTCGAGACCCGCATCGGTGACGCGGCCTGCCACAAACGACCCGCCGGATGCACAGCACGCTATGCCAATCAGAAACGCCGTGCTGAACACCTTCTGCATTGTGCGACTCCTTGCCTTATTGATGTTGGCTTGCGACCTGCAAATGATGCGGTTGTTCCAATGATCCTCCCATAAAAAGAATAAAAGACTTACGAATTTGTTAATAATCTATTTAGCGCTCAGGCTGGGCCGGTTTGCCAAACTGCGCTGGACGCAGAAACAAAATCGGACCTCCGTATACCGTCTTATTATTACTCATTGATTATTCATTCGGTTTGTGCTAAATTTCTGAGATTTCAATCCTCAGCCAGAATCCGGGAACTTGGACGAGTCCTTCCTGACATCGGTGCTGGGCCGTACCGGCTATCGCGTCCATCGGCTGGGACTCTCGGCCAGTTATCGGCCGGGCAAGCGCACCGTTACAGCGGCCATTGACGCGGGCATCAACTACTTCTTTGCCTATGGCTTCGACACCCAGATGGTCTCAACTCTGCGGGACGTTTTCCGCCGCGATCGTGAGCGTTTTTTAATAGCGACGGGCGCCTATAACTACATCTGGGGCCATTCCAACCTGAGAAAGACACTGGAAAAACGGCTGAGGCAATTCCGCACGGACTACCTGGACGTGTTCTTGTTCCTTGGAGTAATGAAAGAGAAACAGTTTCCCCTTCGCCTGCGTGATGAAATGGTCCGTTTGCGCGAGGAGGGCAAGGTGCGCGCGATCGGCATGTCATGCCATGACCGCCTTTTCGCCGGCCGTTTGGCCGAGGAAGGGCTCCTCGATGTGCTGATGATCCGGTACAATGCCGCGCACCGCGGAGCCGAGCAGGACATCTTTCCCCATCTGAGCACCCATCGTCCGGGCATCGTCGGCTACACGGCCACACGATGGACCTACCTGCTGCGCCGGCCGAAGACCTGGCCCGCCGGCCAACCGGTCCCGAGCGCGGGTTTGTGCTACCGGTTCGTTCTTTCCAATCCCAACGTCCATGTGTGCCTGACCGCCCCGCGCAGCGAAAAAGAACTGGCCGAAAACCTTCGTGCCCTCGAGGCGGGGCCGCTCTCCGCGGACGAAAGCCGGCTCATGATCCGCTTCGGCGATGCGGTGCATCAAGAAAAAAAATGGTTTATGTGATGCCCCTCTTGTGGAGAGTCAACTCGTATTTCGTTTTCGCGGCACCGCAAGGCCTTCCGTGAAAAGAGGCTCTCATTCAGGTCCAACCAGGGAGAAGACCCATGGCGATCCGTCCTGATGCATCGGCCAAGATCGACACCTATATCGCACAGGCCCCGGCGTTTGCTCGGCCCATCTGCACACGGCTTCGTGCGGTTATCCACGAGACCGATCCCACGATCCGGGAGGACTGGAAGTGGGGGCCTAATTTCAACAAGAAAGGTATGGTCTGCGGATTCGGTGCGTTCAAGGACCACGTCACGCTGACGTTCTTTATGGGTGCGCTGCTGCGCGACCCGCACAGGATCCTCGAACACGGCGGCAAGAACCGTCACAACCGCAGCATCAAGTTCACCAGCCCCGCCCAGGTCGATGAGCGGCTCCTGATGGGATATATCAAGGAGGCGATCCGGATCAACGAAAAAGGCATCAAGAGCCGGCCCCGGCCGCCGCGGATCGTCCTGCCCCCGGACCTGAAAAAGGCCCTCGCCGCCAGCAAGAAAGCCACAGAGCAGTTTTCCCGCCTCGCCCACACGCATAAGAAGGAATACGTGAACTGGGTCAAGGACGCGAAGAAGAAGGACACGCGCAAGAAACGGGTGAAGCAGGCGGTGGTGCGCATTGCCCGCGGTATCAAGATGCACGAAATGTATCGGACGGGCGGATAGGAGCCCTTCGGCGAACAGAACCGAGGACGGTTCGCCTGCAGCCTGTTACGGCCTATCGCTCATCAGCACCCTCGTCCACCATTTCATCGGCTCGAACATCTCCGGATTCATCATCCGCATTCCCCCACCGGGACCTCCCATTCCGCCTCCGGTCGGCCGGCCTCCGCCCATCGGCTTACCTCCGTTACGCGGCGGTTCGCGTCTTATTTCCGTCACCTCCAGCCCGATCCCGACCCACCGCCCGGGTTGCGTCCCGATGCCGTATATCTGTCCCCTACCCGCCCGCAGCGGCACTTTAAGTTCGTACACGGGCCCGCGCTCGCTCATCTTCAACTGCACCGACAGGGTGCTGTCTTCACCCACGGAAAAGCGCCGTCGATCGTTCGGCGCGGGGCCCAGCACTTCGTACTCACGAAGTCGTTCCTGCATCTGACGGTCGAAGTCTCCGCCGTCTTGCTGCTTGCGTACCATCGGACCGCCCATCGGTACCGGAAGCACACCGTCCGTGCCCAGCGGAAATTTTATGCCGAGGATCCGGCTCTTGCCGCCCGTCGAATCCAGCCAGACGGTGAAACCCTGCATCATCATCTGAATGCCGGTCATCCGTTCCTGCGGGATGATACACAGATAGAGGTAGTCGCGGTCGTTTCGGATGCCGAAAAGGATCTTCTCGCTCTCGACGAAGTTGAGTCCGGTGGCCCATTCCTCCTGACGGCCATCCACCTGGACGGGCTCGTCCGTCCAGTCGCTCTGCAGTTTCATCGGGCCGCTGCAGGAAACCAGCATCAGCATTAACCATGTCATCCGCCGTGTGATCATAGGGTTCCCTTATGAGTGATTGACGAAGTGACCATCGGGTATTAGACTTACTTGAGCGGCCGTTCGTTTAGCAATCACAGGCAATCCGTTTTCCTTAATAAACAATAATAAACCATAGGAAACAATAATAAACATTGATTTTCTTACTGCAAGAACGTAACGTATCCTAGTTCCCAGGAGTCAAAGAACGGAGGGACTATGTCAACAGATGTCCTGAATCTGTCCGATCTTCTGCCGGCCCTCCAGAACCGGGAGGGTTATTTCGAAGGTCTGATTCACGACGAACGGCTCGGCAGACGGATCGCTCGTTTGTCGCTCTGGCTTGTTGTGCTAACCTTCGCGTACGGCGTCGTGATGGGATGCTACAGCAGTTGGTTGCAGGCGTTCACCGCGGGTGTCAAGGTTCCCGTTCTCTTCTTCCTTTCGGTCCTCATCTGTTTTCCTGCCTTTTTTGTTATCCAGCTCATCCTCGGATCGAGCATGCGAATGGACCAGATGGTAGCAATCATTCTGTCGGGACTGGTCCTGGCGTCTGCGATCATGCTTTCCTTCACTCCGATCGTGGTTCTGTTCATGCTCACCGGGGGGAACTATCACTTCCTTCAACTGCTTCACGTCGCGGTCTTCTGTCTGTCGGGACTGTTCGGCATGAAGAGTATTCTGGACGCACTCAAATGGTCCTGCGAAGAGAAGGCCGTCTATCCTCAAACGGGCGTCATCGTGTTCCGCTTCTGGACGGTCATTCTTGCATTTGTCGGGATGCAGCTAGCGTGGAACCTACGACCGTTTCTTGCCGAACGTGACCAACCGTTCGCCCTCTTTAGAAAGTACGAAGGTAACCTCTACACGGCCGTCCTCTACTCGTTCCAACAACTGACGAAAGGCAGCGGAAGCGATAGGGGCGCATCCGAGGTTGAACAGGAGCAACACTTCTTACCGTACCTCGATTCGACGGCGAAACCGTAGGGCAAACCACAATGGATGAGATCATGACATTGGAGGAAGTGGCCCGGTACCTCAAATTGAAGCCGCAGACCATCTATACGTGGGCGCAGGAGAAAAGAATTCCCGCGGCGAAACTCGGCAAAGAATGGCGGTTCAAGAAGTCGATCATCGACGAGTGGTTCAACCGGCACATCGACGACAGGTTCCATCCCCTCATCAACGGTTCCCAGATCGATGTCGGCCATAGCCGGGAGCCCTGATGTCCCGGCGAGTCAGTCTTGTCTTCTATTATAAATCGACCAACACGTATGCGCTGAACGTCCTGGTCGGTGCGGTGCAGAGCCGCGTTCGTTCCGGTGACCTCGAGATCCGACTGATCCGTCGCGTGGAGCAACTGATTGCTTCCGTGCAGTCCGCTCTCGCAAAGAACCGTCTTGTAATCGTCGGCTGATCGTTCTATTCTCCGCACTTCAGCGACTGTGTCCACGAACTGAAGGCCGTGAGAGAGGCCGTTCCCGACGACCACGTGGTACACGTGGCGGGAGGTGTGCACGCGACGGCGGAGCCGGAGTTAACGCTGCGTTCCGGTTTCGATTGGGCCGCCGTCGGCGAAGGAGAGTGGACGATGGTCCGTACGGTTGAAGCTGCGCTGGCGGTACGGCCCATGGAGGAGGTACCGGGACTCGCCTGTTTGGTGGAGAACCGTCTCGTTTTCACGGGGCCAGCACAACCGGTCGCATTGGACGGGTTCCCTCCGTTTGCTCCGGAGTACCCGCGCGTCAATCCGATCGAGATCACACGCGGCTGCGTCTATGCCTGCAGTTTCTGCCAGACACCCTTCATGTTCAAGGCCCGATTTCGGCACCGCTCGGTCGAGCAGATCACCCACTACGCGTCCTTCATGCTTCGCCGCGGCGCCCGCGACCTTCGCTTCATCACACCGACGTCGCTCTCGTACGGATCGGACGACGAAACGGTCCGCCTCGATCGGATCGAGGAACTGCTGAGCTCGCTGCACCGCATCGCCGTCGGCAGAGGCCGCATCTTCTTCGGCACCTTCCCCTCCGAAGTCCGTCCGGAACACGTCACCCCCGAGGCGCTCCGGATACTCAAGAAGTATGTCGCCAACAACAATATCCTGATGGGCGGCCAGAGCGGTTCGAACGCCGTCCTGCGATCGATGCACCGCGGTCACGATGTGGACAGCATCCGTCGGGCCGTACGGTATGGTCTCGAGGCCGGTTTCTTGCCGCAGGTGGATATGATCTTCGGACTGCCGGGCGAGACGGCGGAAGATGTCGAGGCGACACTCAAGCTCGCCGACGAATTGGCCGCCCGGGGAGCCCGAATCCATGGACACACGTTCATGCCCCTCCCCGGCCACCCTTGAAGAATGCGCCGCCGGGCCACGTGGCGCCCGAGGTCGCGGAGAAGCTGCACAAACTCGTCTCCCTCGGCAAGCTGTACGGCCACTGGCAGGGCCAGGCATCCGTGGCGGCCGAACTCGAGGCGAGACGGACGGATACATCGCCGCACGGACAACGTCGCTCCCGCAGTACGAACCGATCGCGGTGATCAGTCTGCAACGCCGTCGAACGGCCATGTTTGTCGAAGCTTCGCCACAAGCAAGAAGGCCATCAGACCGGCCCCCATGACCGTGATTCCGGACAACGCAAACTGCCATCCGGTGGAGACGAAGATCAACAGCCAGACCACGACGACCGAAATGACGGGAAGCGGATATAACCACATCCGGAACGGCAATCGCCCTCCTAATCGACGCCGGATGAACACGACACCGACGGCCTGCCCGACGAACTGGACCAGAATCCGCATGGCGAGGATCGCCGTGATCACGTCGGACATGCGGAACAGCAGGCTGAACACGAACGCCGTCGCTCCGAGGCCGAGCAGGGAGACATGGGGGAAATGTTTCGCCGGGTGGAGGCGCGCGAACACCGCGAAAAATTCGCCGTTCGCTGCGGCGGCATAGGGTATGCGCGAATAACCAAGCATCACGGCAAACAGCGAGGCAAAGGCCACCCAGAGCACGAGCAGTGTGGCCACCGCCGCTGCTTGGGGTCCGTAGAGCCGCTCGACGAAAAGACTCACAATGAATTCCGAGTGTTGCGCCTCCTCCCACGGAATCACGCTCATCACGCTCACGTTCATCGTCAAATAGAGTACCGCGATGCCGATCACGGAGATGAAGATGCTTCGGGGAATGATCCGCTCCGGCTCTTTGATCTCGCTGCCGAGGTGGCACACGTTGTAGTAACCAAGATAACAATAGATCGTCTTCACCGATGCCTGCCCGAGCAAGATGAAGAAGGCCCCGTCAAACGCCACGCGGCCGTCCTCAGGCCACCACGTGATCGTCATGGGACCGGTGGTCACCCCGCCGTAGATGATCCATCCGATTGTCGCGATGACACCGGCCCAGAGCAGAATGCTAATATTGCCGATAGTGTGGATGCGGCGGTACAGCAGTGCCGTGAGTACGATCACGACGCAGCCGGAAAAAGCCTTTTTCATCGCCGCGTCCGCCGGAACCAAATAGCTCAGGTACTGTGCAAAACCGATGGCTCCCGAGGCGATCACCAGCGGCGCCTGAATAAGCGTCTGCCAGACGAACAGGAACGACATCAGCCGTCCCCATTTCGGGCCGTACGCTTCTCTCAGGAAATTATAGCTGCCGCCCGCACGCGGAAAGGCCGCCCCGAGTTCCGACCAGATGAAGCCGTCGATCAACGATATCGCCGCTCCCACGATCCACGCCCAGAGGTAATGCGGCCCTCCCATGATCTGCACGGCAAGGGACATGACCACAAAAGGACCGATCCCCACCATGTCGATCATGTTGATGGCCGTGGCCTGCACGAGTCCGAGTTCGCGTTTCATTTTCGGTTCCGACGTTCCGTTGGTCATGCCCGCTCCGGATGAGGTTGAATAAATGCGGCCCTTTTGCTACTTTGCCCCCACAAAAGGTCCGTATGAAGAAATTCGACATACCACCGTTCTACCGCGGGTCGTTCATCACGGCCATAAAGAATTTCCGCAAAGAGCGGGACACGCGCAAGAAGGACTTTGCCCCGACGCGTCTGGATTTCGGCCCGGTGCGTTTTCATCTCGCACGCCATTTCGGTTTCTGCTACGGCGTGGAAAACGCCATCGAAATCGCTTACCGGGCCGTGGCCGAAAACACCGACAAGCGGGTCTTCCTCCTGAGCGAAATGATCCACAATCCGGATGTCAACCGCGATCTGGAACAACGAGGCGTGCGGTTCCTCATGCACACCTCCGGCGAGCCGGTGATTCCGTGGGATGAACTGCGTCCGGACGACATCGTGATCGTACCGGCGTTCGGTACGACGATCGAGATCCAGCGCAAGCTGCAGGAGATCGGGATCGAGCCGTACGCGTACGACACGACGTGCCCGTTCGTCGAACGCGTGTGGAACAAGGCCGCCCAGATCGGCAGCGACCGGTACACCGTGGTCGTCCATGGAAAGCCGGCCCACGAAGAAACGCGGGCAACGTTCTCGCACAGCCGCGTCACGTCCCCAACGGTGATCGTCCGCGACATGAATGAGGCGCAACGGCTGGGCTCGATCATCGTGGGCGGGACAACCGCGGAGCGGTTCTTCGAGTGGTTCAAGGGCCAGTACTCCGACGGCTTCGACCCAAACCGCGACCTGGAGCGCATCGGGGTCGTGAACCAGACCACCATGCTCGCATCCGACACGCAGGCCATCGCCGACTACCTGCGCGGTATCATGATGCGCAAGTATGATCTCGACGACTCGAATGTATCCGCCCACTTCGCAGACACACGCGACACGCTCTGTTACGCCACCAACGACAACCAGAACGCCGTGTACGGCCTGCTCGAGGATCCGGCCGATCTGGCGATCGTCGCCGGCGGTTACAACAGCTCGAACACCTCCCACCTGGTCGAGCTGTGCGAACAGCGCCTTCCCACGTACTACATCTCCTCCGCGGACAAGCTCCTGTCGGCCGCCGCCGTTCGGCACTGGGACTTCCACCGCAGGCTGGAACTGACGACCGAGGGCTACCTGCCCGACCGACGGCCCGCTGTCATTGCCATGACCAGCGGTGCGAGCTGCCCGGACGCCGTGGTCGAAGGGATCGTCGTGAAGCTGCTTTCGTTCTTTCAGGGCGTTCGTCCGGTCGAAGAAGTACTCCGCGACGCAACGGACTCCGATCCGACATGACCCTCGAGGAACTTCGACAATACTGCCTATCCAAGCCCGGCACGACCGAGGAATTCCCCTTCGACCAAAGCACGCTCGTGTTCAAAGTTCTGGGTAAGATGTACGTGCTCACGGACGTGGACGTGTTTGACAGCATCAATGTGAAATGCGATCCGGAAAAAGCCGTGGAACTGCGCGAACGATACGAAGAAGTCACGCCGGGCTACCACATGAGCAAGACCCACTGGAACACCGTTCGCACGGACGGATCGCTGTCCGACAGGCTGCTGTTCGAATGGGTGGACGAATCCTACCGTCTGGTGGCCGCCGGCCTGCCGTCTTCCAAGCGCAACCGGCTCAAGGCGCCGTGATCCTACCGTATCTCTTCCTCTTTCCCTTCTCCGTCGAGAAGAGGTTCACGAGCGTAGTGCTTGTGGAAATCGTCGTAGATCCTGCCTGACGATTTGCTGATCTTATAGGTTGAATACGTCGAGTGGTCCGACACGGAGGCTTGATAGTAGCCGCTTTTGTCCTCGATCTCCATCGTCGCGTCGGACGGAAGCTCGAAGTCGGAAATTTCGTTGAGTCGGCGGTTGCGGTTGATTGCGTCGAATACGAAGCGAACGACATGCGTGTATTCCTCCGTCGGCGTATGGATCACTCCGTCTTCGTCGCCTTCACCATCGGTATACGACGTCAAGTTTCCGCCGGTCAATTCCACGACGACCGAATAAGCGACACGGCCTGTGCGCGGCATCACTTTGACCGGCTGCTCGAAGCGAACGAATACGGAGCTGTCCGAAACGAACGCTCGCGTGCGGTCGAAATTTTCCCTTCGGAACAACGGAAACGTCTCGCGGACCCTGGCGGCGGCCCGTTGAATGAGTGAGTCCCTGCCCAGCCGTTTCCAGCCGTCCGGAGTGACCGGCTGTTGCGCCTCAAGGGTCGAAAACCCACCCAGCGCCAACCCGAGCACAAAAGACGCAGCGAGCCGAATCATGACGGTCTTTCGACCAACGCCTTCAGCTTGCCGAGACCGCTTTCGAAATCCGGACCCAACATCCCGTCGAGGAACAAGGTGAAGTATTTTCCAATGGGATTCATCCCCACGTCGCCGGTGCTTTTCCACGAGACCCGCGTTCCCTGTCCAACGCGCTCGAAGCGGATCATGCCCTTGGATTTCATTTCTCCTTCATCGAACTCAAGGTCGTATTCGAAACCGGTGAGGGAATCGCTGCGCGTGATCGTCAGCTTGCCGCTTCCAGACTCTTCCTTCCACATGCTGATCGCACCGACCCCTTCCTCCGGCCCGGCATAAGAATATTCCATGGTCGGATATTTCTCTTTTGTCCAGGGCGTCCATGCCTGCCATCTCTTCAGATTGTTGACGTATGGATAGATGTCCGCTGCATCACCATTGATCACGATCGAGCGCTCGATAGTGTAGCGGGAGGGAATGAACAACGACACGACGCACGCCAGCAGCAGAACGCCGGCCGCCCCGATCAGAATCTTCTTCAGCATAGACTCCTCCTTATGGGCTTCAAGTAATTAAAACTTTTGTATACGAATCCGCGCCGCTGCCGGTTTCACCCTCATAGGTTACACAATCCTAATCCGCCCTTTAAACGGACCTAGAGATTCAATCGTAGATTAAGCACAAATCGGATACGAAACAATCGTTGAGGCTGACTCGTTCCACGTACCATTCATCTATAACCAACCAAACTTCGCAACCATAGTGGAGCAGGTATCATGAAGACGTTCTTTGCACTCGTGCTCGGAGCTATCGTGCTCGGGTTCGCGGCTCTGCCGGCGTTTGCCGGTTATCCGGAGGCCGTCCTTAAGCGGTCAGAAGCAAACCTCAAGATCACGCTGAACGGACGCCACGAAGCTCTCAAGGAAAGCGCCATTCTCGCGATCCTCGACATCAAGACCACGTATCCCGAGTGCCGGCTGGAGGGTACGATTATTCCTCTGATGCGCATTCTCCGTACGCATTCGGACCCCAATATGCGCGTGCTGGCAGCGCTGGCCCTCTATGAGGTCAGCGACGATAAGGCTCTGTATGCGATCAAGGAAGCCGCCCGATTTGACGGCAGTCCGCTCGTTCGCCACATCTGTTTGAGCATACAGGCGGAAGCAGGACAACTCTGATCCGACGTTTCTGCAGGCCCCGTGGACCCAGGACCGTGGCGGGGCCTGCGTTTCCGGCGTAGACAACTTCCTTCGTTTTTCAGGCCCGGAGGGGCAGCGCCGGACCAGAAGATCGCCGCTTCAATCCGTATCGATGAGCGCCACCGCTTCGATTTCGACGAGCATCTCCGGCAGGATCAGCCTGCTGACCTCCACCATGCTGGTGGCCGGCCGAATATCTTTGAAGAATTCTCCGTGCGCCCCGCCGATTTTCTCCCAGTCCTTGATGTCGGTTACATAGATCCGCGTTCGTACGACGTTGCGCAGGGTGGCGCCAGCCTTGTGCAGGGCGGACTCGATGTTCACGAGCGTCCGGATCGTCTGGGCGTACGGGTCGTTGACCCCGACGATCTTCCCCTTTTCATCGGTCGCCGTTGTGCCGGAGACGAAGATCCAATTGCCGACGCGGACCGCCCTCGAGTACCCGACGATGGGCTCCCACGGCGTGCCGGAAGATATGTTCGTCCTTGCCATGACTCACTTCCACATCGTCAAGACCACGCACATCAACAGGATGCCGGCCGTGGAATATCCGTAATTGAGAAAGAACAGCTTGAGCGGCCGGGCCTCGAAGGCATAGTGGATGCCGGCCGGGATCGTAAAGCCGAATGCGCACATGAATCCGACCAGCAGTCCGTCGCCGAGCGTCACCGCCTGAACGGCCGAAAGCACACAGCCCAGCGCGTAAGCGGTGAGCAGACTCGTTACGAACGCCCACACGTACGGCATCGGACCGGCTCCTCTCTTCACGTCCTCCTCCGTGAAACCGACCGCGTTCATCCACGCCCGCGCGAAGAGTACCGGGGAGTACCACAGGCCGCCCAAGAGAAAATTCACCGCCGCCGCAACGAAAACGGACACGTGGTTCAGGTGTACTTCGACCATAGAATTGCCCTCCGATGAATTTTCGTGAGTGTACCGGAAAACGGAGAAAAAATCAAAGTAATTGTTCCTCTCCGCGGCCCGGGCGATTCGGCCCGCGTCTCCCCCTATTTGGGGATTGCGCCTCTGCGACCGAATTGCCTATGTTCGACGACGCTCGAACGAACGAGAGGAGTGTCATGAATATGATAGTTGCCGTTCTGGCAATGGTTTGCCTGGGTACTTCCACATACGGTCAGACATCGGTCGCCCAAAAGCTCTCCTTCGACCAGGGGGTTTCTCACGAACTCGTGTACTGCCTGCTCAAGGACCGGCGAGGGTTCCTTTGGATAGGAACGATGTACGGGCTGGTCCGCTACGACGGCCGAACGTTCGTGTCCTTCCGGCACCACCCGGAGGACAGTACGTCGCTTTCCAACGATGACATCCTTTCGCTCCATGAGGACCGGTCGGGAAACCTCTGGGTCGGGACGTTCGCAGGCGGCGTCAACCGATATGATCCGTTGACGGGTGTGTTTTCCCGATTTGTGCTGCGCGATTCTGCCGTTTCCCGGCGCAATATCGTGTGGAGCATAGTTCAGGATTCGTCGGGCATCGTGTGGCTCGGCACCGAACAGGGCGTCGATCGACTCGACCCGGAAACGGGGGCCCGTCGACTCTTCGGCGATTCCGGATGGGTCGACGCAGGAGTGAGAAACCTCTACGTAGACCGTCATCAGCGGCTGTGGATCGGCACATTCGACGCAGGAATCCGAATGCTGAACCTTCGTACGGGCCGTTTGACCACCTACCGGCACGTCCCGGACGATTCGTCGAGCCTCGGCAGCGACCGCGTCACGGGTTTTGCCGAGGACCGGGAGGGCGGGTTGTGGGTCTCAACCCTGGGCGGAGGCCTGAACAGGTACGACAGGGGATCCTTTCGATCAATTGTTCACACCGGCGCCGGTCAGCCCATCCGTTCGGTCGGACGCATCATCGACGACCCGTCCGGTAGCGTCTGGCTCGGCACCTTTGGCGGCGTCTATCGATTGAACGAGGACGGCTCCATCACGCTGGCTGCCTCGGAAGCTGCGGTGGGCAAGAATATCATCGCCCTCGCGTCCGATTCGTCCGGCCTCTTGTGGGTCGGAACCTACCTGGATGGAATCACGCAGCTTTCCTTTGAGGAGCCCCGATTTCGGACCGTACCGATGCATGATCGCGAACACAGCACCTGCGTCCGCAGCTTGTTTGTCCTTCGGGGTGGAGACGTCATGATCGGAACCGACGCCGGATTGCACCTCTGGGATCCGGAGCGCGGCATCGTGATGCGCCAGCAGTGGTACGACCGTCTGACGGACGATCTTCCGTCACGAACCGTGAGCGCGGTGCTTGAGAGCGACGACGGGATGATCTGGGTGGGGACGCTCCACGGTCTCTATCGGCACGATCCGGGCACAGGCCGCACGCGCCGGTTTGTGAACGACCGCGGTACCGGTTCCCTGTCGGCAACGGCGGTGAATTGTCTGTTGGAGGACCGCGGCGGAAACGTGTGGGTCGGCACCGCTTCCGGCCTCAATCGCTACCACGCGTCGACCGGACGGTTCGAGCGGTACGGGAACGCGCCCGATGGCAGGGGACTGAGTTCGGACTACATCCTGTCACTCTTCGAGGACAGTGGCGGAAGGATGTGGATTGGTACCTACGGCTGTACGGACGTTATGTCGGCCGACCGTAAGGCCTTCTCACACTATCCTCAGGATCCCTACGATCCTTCCACGATGACCAACAACTACGCCCTGTCCTTCTTCGAGGATTCGTCCGGGGTCTGGATCGGTACGGCCGGCGGACTGAACCGTATCGCCCGCGACGGCTCCATCCGGCACTGGACTGCGGCTGAAGGTCTTCCCAACGCGGTCATCGCAGGCATCGTCCCGGATGCGCGGGGACGTCTCTGGCTCAGCACACACCACGGACTTGTATGCTTTGATCCCCGCTCTGAAACAATGTCCTCGTATGATGCGGCCGACGGCCTTCCCGGCAACATGTTCACATCCGGTGCGTTGGGTCGGCTTGCCGACGGACGCCCGGTCTTTGGCGCAATGGATGGCGTCCTCATTGTGCAAAAGCCTCTGGCCGAGGACATCATCGAGATGCCGCAGGTCTGCCTCACAGACTTCCGTCTCTTGTCCCAGGAACTGAAACCCGGCCGTCATACCTCCGCAGTTCCGTCGGTGATCCGACTCGATCATGACGAGAACTCCTTCGTCATCGGATTCACCGCACCGGACTTTCATTCTTCCGGCCGGAATCGATTTGCGTATCGCCTCCTCGGTTCCGACTCGGCCTGGATCGAGGTGGGTAACATGCGTGAGGCTGTGTTTACTGCGCTGGCTCCCGGATCGTACACCTTCGAGGCAAGGACGACCGACGGCCGCGGCCGCTGGAGTGAACGGCGCGCTTCGGTCGACATATTCGTTGAGCCTCCCTTTTGGAAAACCGCTTGGTTTGGATGGGCGGCCCTGCTGGTGGCGGCGGGCAGCCTCTGGTGGCTTCACCGCCTTCGCGTCCGGAGCCGCGTGCGGAGGCTTCTGGAACTTGAAACCATCCGACGCGAAGAGCGGGAGCGGGTGCGGCGCAAGGCGGCAAGCGATTTTCACGACGAACTGGGACACCGCCTGACCAAGATCGGCCTCTTCAGCGAGATCGTCAAGCGGACGCTCAAACCTGTGCATGAGGAGGTCAAGGTTTATCTGGACAAGATCATTGACGATGCCGAACTCCTGGGCCATGAGACGCGCGATTTCATCTGGTCCCTTGATCCGGATCAGGATTCCTTGTATGATTTTGTGGAATACCTGAGGGACTATGGATACGAGTTGTTCGACCGAACGGGCGTTTCGTTTGCGGTGGACACCCCACTGGAACAGATGGTCCCCTGGAAACTGACGATGGATCGAAGGCGACAGATCACGCTGATCTTTAAGGAGGCCATGAATAACGCTTTGCGCCACAGCGGGGCGTCGCGTGTGACGCTGTCCGCACACGTGGTGAGCGACACGCTGCATCTTCGATTGGCCGACGACGGCCGTGGATTCCAACTGCCCGACCGGATCGAAGGACACGGCCTTTCCAATATGCGCAAGAGAGCCGAGGCCATCGGTGCGGCGCTCGAAGTGGACACGGAACCCGGCAAGGGAGTGTCGGTCCGCCTCACCGCGGGGATGCTGGAAGGTTCCAAAGGCCAACCCATCGAACGACGACATGCCCACTGACCGCACCGCCTCGCACAACGCCCGCGATATCCGGGTCGCCGTCGTCGAGGACGACGAGGACATCCGAACCGCAGTGGCGTTTCTCCTCGACGACACGAGTGGATTCGTCTGTGCGGGCGCCTTCCCCGACGCCGAATCGGCCCTCGAGACGCTGCCGTCCGCAAACGCCGATGTCGTGTTGATGGACATTGCCCTGCCGGGCATGAGCGGCGTCGATGCGGTTTCCCGGCTCCGCGCACAGGGATACGAGGGCGAGATCATCATGGTCACCGTCCACAAGGACAGTGAACTGGTATTCAAGTCGCTGTGCGCCGGTGCATCGGGATACCTGTTGAAAGAAACGAGGCCTGCCCGCCTGCTCGACGCCATCAGGGACGCCGTGGAAGGTGGAGCGCCGATGAGCGGGCACATAGCCCGTAAGATCGTCCAGTCCTTTCACCGATCCACGGCCTCGCCGCTCACCGGGCGTGAGACCGAGGTGCTTTCCAAACTGTGCAACGGCCACAGCTACAAAATGGTTGCCGATAGCCTGTGCATCAGCGAACAGACGGTACATCATCACATCAAGAACATCTATCGCAAGCTGCACGTCCATTCGAAATCCGAAGCGGTCGTCAAAGCCATCCAGGATAAGTTGGTCTGAGAACTACCTATTCTGGGGATAGCGACTCGCGAAGAATCCGGCTACCTTACCCGCACCAACGTTCACCAAGAAAACGAGGGAGCTGTTATGTGCGTTCGTGCGATCTTTGGGGTTTGTTTGTGGATGTCTTTTCAACTACCGCTTCCTGCGCAGACGTTCGTGCAAGTGACCGACTCGAGCAACCCGATCGTCAGCGATCCGGGAGTTCCCGCCGGAACGTACACAGGCGCGAGCTGGGTCGATTACGATGCGGACGGGGACCTGGACCTCTTCGTTAATCTCCGAGGCTTGTATCGGAACGATGGAGCGGGCCAGTTCGTCAAGATCGCCTCGCTGGTCACGACTCCGTTTGGCAACAGTTGGGCCGATTACGACAACGACGGCGATGTGGACCTTTTCACGTCCGGCTTGACGTCCTTCCTGTTCCGGAACGACGGCGGGGACACGTTTTCGAAGGTCTATAACGGAGACGAGGCCGATTCCATCGAAAACCGCGGCTGGGGATGCGCCTGGGGCGATTACGACAAAGACGGATTTGCCGATGTGATCGTGGCCCATCCGGCCGGTTTCGTCGGGGGATCCACGACCAATACGCTCCTGCACAACGACGGCGGAGTGTCCTTCACCCGGGTGGATACCAGCGTCGTGATGAGCGGTCTGGCCCCGTACACCGTGCCCACCTGGTCCGACTTCGATTTCGACGGCGACATCGATTTGTTCATCGGCTCCGGACCGGTCAATGGAACACTGGCCCCGGACTATCTCTACCGCAACATGCTGAAGGAAACGGCCAACGCCTATTTCGAACGGATCACCACCGGCGCCCTGGCCGCCGACGGCCGTGACGGCCAGGTGTTCAACTGGATCGACTACGACAACGACGGAGACCTCGACGTGTACATCACGAACTACGTCGGCAACACGAGCATCGGTCTGGCCAATGACCTCTACCGGAATGACGGGGGCACATTCGTCAAGACGACCGGCGCAGAGTCCGGCCCGATCGTCACCGACCAGGCCCGGTCCCTCTCTTCCGTATGGCAGGACTTCGACCACGACGGCGATCTCGACTGCTTCGTCACCAACGACGGGCCGCCCAGCGTGTACTACGTCAACAACGGGGATGGAACGTTCACAAGGACAGATACGGTGGCGATCTACGGCGGCAGCCGTCGATACGGATGCACGGCCGGCGACTACGACAACGACGGCGACATGGACCTGTTTATGGCCGGCGTGGGAACGTCGAAGGGACTGTTCCGGAACGTGTCCGGCAACGCCCTGAACTGGAGCCAGGTTGAGTGTTTCGGAGATCCCGTGCGAGGCTCCAACCGTTCGGCGCTCGGGGCCCGCGTCCGACTGAAGGCTAACGGGGCGTCCATGTGGCAATTGCGCGAGGTATCGGCGCAGAATTCGTTCAACAGTCAAAACAGCCTTAGGGTGCATTTTGGTCTGGGCACCGCGTCCGTCATCGATTCGCTAATCATCGAGTGGCCATCCGATTCGACGGAGGTGTACACGGGCCTCGCGGCCAACCACATCCTGATCGCAACGGAGGGACAGGGTCTCGACATCGTCGATGTCCAACAGGAACCGACGGAACGTCCGGAAGGATTCCTGTTGAATCAAAATTTTCCGAATCCGTTCAACCCTACCACGGTCATCCGTTATCAATTGCCGAAGACCGGACAGGCAGTCCTGCGCATCTACAATATGCTGGGTGGGCAGGTGCGGACGCTCGTGAGCGGACGGCAGACAGCGGGCGTTCACGAGGCTACCTGGGATGGACGCGATGATTTCGGGAGGCTTGTCGCGTCCGCTGTGTACCTTTACCGGTTGGAGTCGGACGGCTTTGCGAAGACGAGGAAACTGACATTGATAAAATGACCCTCTTACCTCTCCTCATTCGGAAGCCCCTGCCCATGTCGCAGGGGCTTCTTGTTTTTCGGCTGTGATTTTGATGAAGAGAGGAAGCCTGCTGCGCCCGGAAGAAAAAGAAGCCGCGAGCGCCACTGTTCCCTTGCGGGTACAAGGCGAATTCCCCACTCTTCCATTATTAATTGAGTAATTACGTCAATAATGCGAGAGCGGTGCCGCCCGGGTTTGTCCAAGAATGAGTTGGAGGATGGAATTCTTGATACGCTTCACCCGCTTCACTGCGCAACGTTCCGGTAAGGCAACACAGGATGACGGTTTGACGTTATGCTGAGGCCTTCCATCCTTCACATTCATGAAAATGTGTCTTAGCCATAGAGTCAGGTAGGAAAGCGAATGTGGATGGATCGACAGGATTAGCTAAAGGAGAAACTAATGGAACGAATTGCACTCGCGTTTTCCTGGAATCTCACCCTGGCTGCGCTGGCTGTTGGAACTGCTTTCAGCCAGGACACCGTGCAGGTCGGAAGCCGGATGCTCGAAGGAGCGACCCTCCGGCTCGGGACGACATCCGTGGAGAGCTTCAGGCTTCATCAGGGGGATCGAACTCCCGTAAGCCGGTCAATTCAAACCATCGAGCAAGCACTCGAGGACGGTGTACCCGTGTATCGAATCACGATTGTCCATTCCGCTGTCGGACGCGGCGATTCAGCCATCACGTCAATCGTCGTGCGGAAAAAGGACTTCGCGCTGCTGCGCCACCGAGTAAATGCCAGTCTTGACTCAGCAGTCGTTTCGTGCTCTCATGGGTACTTGACCGGGTGGGTAGTCCTGCCGAACAAGCCGATCCTCCTGTTCGACAGGAAGGCATCGCGGCCGGTCCTTCCCGTCGACGGTCCTGCCCCCTGGTTGTTAGGCGCCCTGCCACTGGACACAAACTTCCACGTCTTCATGCCCAGAT
The DNA here is from genome assembly GCA_037445875.1 of Bacteroidota bacterium. GTDB lineage: Bacteria > CLD3 > CLD3 > SB21 > SB21 > JBBIJR01. The sequence continues at coordinate 18,097 of JBBIJR010000004.1, forward strand.
ACTCGATGTGGGAAACGAAAGAATTCATTGAAGAAATACACGTACTGGGCACAGAGATTCTTGAGCGTGAGGGGCGAAGCGTCGAATGCTGGAAAGTCGACAACGGCCCTTTTGCAATCCCCGGCTACAGAGCCTACCGATGGGTGGACAAACGATCGCAAAGGATTCTTCAATCGGTACTCCGTGGAAAAGCCGAAGAACCTGAATACTGGTCGATAGCAAAATAGGCCCCGGTCAGACCGAGAACATCGCTTGACATTATGCCGCTCGCGTGGTAGCTTGCGATTGCCCGGAAGCTCCACCGACGACCAACGATGCGAGGGGAACCATGAACCCAACATTCAGATGTTTTGTAAGCCTGGCCGCATTGACGGCGGGCTTTTTCCTGTCCGCTGCGAACGTCTTATCGCAGGAAGGCCATCAAACGCAACGCACTCGTCTGAAGAAACTTCACCTCGAAACACCCGACGGGGAATTCGTCCCGGTCGACCGCACAACGATGCTCGTTACGGAGCCGTTCCGGATTTCCATCAACGGCTTCACGTCGGTACAGGTGAACGTGAACGATTCGAACCAGAATATCGTCGGCGACGCGGCCAACGAGCCGTCCATCGCCGTCGATCCGACCGATCCCAACCGCATGGCCATCGGCTGGCGGCAGTTCAACACGATCTCGAGCAATTTCCGCCAGGCGGGTTACGCATACACGACGAACGGCGGTTTGACGTGGACATTCCCTGGCGTGATCGAGCCGGGCATTTTCCGATCGGACCCGGTGCTGGGTTCCGACGCGGAGGGCAATTTCTATTACAACAGCCTGACGTCTTCTGGCGGGGATTTCTGGTGCAATGTTTTCAAGTCCGGCGACGGCGGGTCCACCTGGGATGGCGGCACCTTCGCCCATGGCGGCGACAAGCAGTGGATGCACATCGACAAGACGGGCAGTATGGGACAGCATAACATCTATGCATACTGGACGTCGTCCTACAGCATCTGTCCTCCCGGTTTTTTCACGCGCTCCATCAATCGCGGATCCAGTTACGAAAGCTGTGTGGTTATCCCCGACGACCCCTTCTGGGGAACTCTGACGACCGGCTCGAACGGCGAACTCTACGTCGGCGGCGTGGGCATTGTCGATTTCGTCGTGGCCCGGTCGATCACGGCGAGGGACTCCGACCTGGTCGTGTCCTGGGACACGACCGTTGCCGTCGAACTCGACGGTGATCCTGGAGCGTTTGGAGGCCCGAACCCGAGCGGGTTGCTCGGCCAGACGTGGATAGCGGCCGACCGCTCCGGTGGGCCGTACGACGGCAATGTGTATTTGCTCTGTTCCGTCGCACGCCAGTCCAACACGGACCCCCTCGACGTGATGTTCGCCCGCAGCACCGACGGCGGCCTGACGTGGAGCGCACCCGTTCGAATCAACGACGACGCCAGCCAGACCAACTGGCAATGGTTCGGCACCATGTCTGTCTCGCCGACGGGCCGCATCGACGTGATCTGGCTCGACACGCGCGATAATCCGGGCACGTATCTTTCATCGCTGTACTATTCGTATTCCCTCGACGGCGGCGACACCTGGTATCCGAATGTGCGCCTCTCTCAATCGTTTAACCCGCACCTCGGCTGGCCGCAGCAGCAGAAGATGGGCGACTATTTCGACATGGTCTCCGACAGCATAGGCGCGCATCTCGCCTGGGCCGCGACATTCGGTGGTGAACAGAACGTCTATTACGGCCGCATCACCCTGCCGATCGTGGGTGTGGAGCAAGAGGCAGACGGTTCCGCCCCGCGAGGCTTTTCGCTGGAGCAGAACTTCCCCAACCCCTTCAACAGTTCAACAGTGATCAGTTATAAATTATTGGTGAATACGAAAGCCACTCTGCGCATATACAACCTCCTCGGCCACGAGGTCCGGACGCTGGAGAGTGGACAACGAAGCGCCGGAGTACACGAAGTGTCGTGGGACGGGAAGGACCATTCCGGCAAAGCCGTGGCGTCGGGCGTGTATCTGTACCGGTTGGAGGCGGGCGGTGCAGTCAAAACGAAAAAGCTCATGCTTTTGAAATAACTTGCCCCTACTTACGCTCATTCAGGAACCCTTGCGAATATTCGCGGGGTTTCTTTTTTCGTTGGGCCGTCCCATCGTAGCGATGGGTGCTGTGTCATGCCGAGCGCTCCGAAAGAGTCCGAGACATAACACACCTCACCTCTTTGGCTGGAGACGCCACGCATCGTTCGCCGAGTAGCGGGGAACGAGCGTATCGAGGCAAGCTTGTCCCCTGAAGCCTCACCCTCCACTCAGCGCGCAGACGATGTGCACGCGTGAATGCGCCGGCACGGCTGCCCGCACATCGCGCGTGACTTCCTCGTCTACGAAAATCTTGATGTGCTCGCGTATCCGGTCCTGCTCGTTGATAATACGGAAACGGAAACCGGGGTATCGCACGTCCAGCGCTTTCAATACGTCATCGACCGTCGCGCCTTCGACTTCAACGCGGCCCGCATCGCGCGTGTACGAGCGCAGCGGCGTCGGGATGAACACGTCCGTCACAGATTCACCGCCTCCACCGAGTAGATTTCCGGAAGGTGCCTTACCAGGTTCTTCCACGAACGGCCTTCGTCCGTACTGGCCCAGATTTCCCCGCCGGTCGTCCCGAAGTAGAGCCCGACCTTTTCGCGGTCGTCGGCGGTCATCGCCTGACGCAGGACGGTAAGCCAACCCTGTGCGCGAGGCAGGCCTTTGTCGAGTCGCCGCCACGACGCGCCCGCGTTGTGCGTGACAAACACCGCCGGCTTGCCGCCCGGACTCGTGCGCGGCCACACTTCCGTGCCGTCCATCGGGAATACCCACGCCGTATCGGGATCGCGCGGATGCAGAACGATGGGAAAGCCGATATCGCCGACCGGCTTGGGCATGTTCTTGCCGATGCGCTCCCACTCGCCGTTTTCGCGCTCCATTCGGTAAATGCCGCAGTGGTTCTGCTGATAAAGCCGATCGGGCATCAACGGATGCAGCCGCACGCAGTGAGGATCGTGACCGAACTCCGGATTCTCCGTCGGTAAGAAATCGGCCGCGCAGCCTTTGTTCAGCGGATGCCACGTGCGGCCCTGATCGCGGCTTTCGAACACACCTCCGCTCGACATGCCGATGTACATGTGCCGGGCGTCGCGCGGATCGATCAGGATCGAGTGCATCTTGGGCCCGTCCGGCGTGCCGTCCTGTTCCCCACCCGTCCACTTTTCCCGCATCGGATTCTCGTTGAAGCCGGCGACGCCGTGCCACGTCACACCTCCGTCCTCGGAACGGAAGAGACCCTGTGGAGACGTGCCCGCGTACCACGCGTTCGGCTCGGACGGATGTCCGGGCGTCAACCAGAATACATGATGGACGACCAGTCCTTTTTCGCCCTCCGGCACTTTGGGGAACGCGGGCGGCTGAGCGGCCTCTTTCCATGACTTTCCGCGGTCGGTGGAGCGGAACACGGTCGGTCCGAGGTGTCCGGTGCGGCACGCCATCAGCATCGTTCGCCGGTCCCGCGGGTCCAGCACGAGGTGATGAACGATATGGCCGAGGAACACCGGTACCGTCTGCTTCCACGTTTTTCGGGCGGGATCGCTCCGCATCATGAAGGCGCCTTTGCGCGTCCCGATGAGCAGGGTGACGGAGGACCTTCGAACGCTGTTGCGGCGAACGGATCGTCTGGTTCTTGACGCACGAATACCACGGCTCATAGCAACCTCACGGCTAGTTGTGTTTATCACTGAAAGTGCAACGATTCAAATCCCACGGTCAAAAGCCTACCCTCCCCGCTTATACCTCCCCATCAGCTGCGCTTCGGCGAGGACGTGGCCCTCCATCGCCTTCAGCAACTGGCGTTTGTTGATGCCGGCGTCGAGTTCGAGCATGACATCCAGCGCGTACAGCTTGAAGAAATAGCGGTGCGTGCCGCCGGGGGGACAGGGACCGCCGTAACCGATGTTGCGGAAATCGTTCGTGCCCTGTTTCGAATGGTCCGCCAGAATGCGGTCGTCCGAAACGGACTCTGGCAGCGCCGTGGTTGCGGGAGGTACATTGAACAAGACCCAGTGGACCCACGTTCCCGCCGGGGCATCGGGATCGTCGCAGATCAGCGCGAGACTGCGGGCTTGGGGCGGCACATCGGCCCATTTCAACGGCGGCGACACGTCGTCTCCGTCGCACGTGTACTTGCGGGGAATCATGCTCCCCTCGGAAAAAGCCGAACTTGTCAGTCTCATGACAGCCTCCTTTCCGATCCTCATCAAAATACTGAATCGGATGCTCTTTCGCCAACAAAGTCTTTCACCACCATGAATCGGGACTCGTTCAACAGGCTTCACGATTCACCATGCGCTTTCTTGCGCTAAATTGCTTGCCTTGCCATCGATTCGATAGTACTTTTGGACAGGTTCTTTGCCGCCGATAAAAGGCCTCGTGAAGGTACTTATGAAACTGGAGGCCCGGGCCTTTTTTTGGGTGGGTTCTGCGGTCTTTCGGGGCGTCCCGGCCTGGACTCCAAAAGCCCTTGAATTTGAAGATTTTGAAAGCTTAGATTACACACAATAGAGCCGGCAATCCGGGGATGTCACTTCCGGCCCCGTCGGCCGTCCTCCGCAAAACAGACGAGCGCGGGCATCAACATCCTTCCGGCCAAATCTCAGGAGCGATTCTTCCTCCTAAGCATGATGGGCACCTCCACCGGGGGCATCAGAGTCCCCTCATCCGCACAGCAACTGCCTCTTTTCCCTGACTGCCAGACGCCGAATGGAGAGCGGGTATGAAATCCGTGCCCAAACCGCCCCCCGTTCCCTGGCGACTTGCCTATATCCTGGCGGGCTTGACGGTGTTCATCGCGTTGTTCGGATGGCTGCTGTACTACTATGACCAGCAGGAAGACCGGACCGAACGCCAGCAGGAACTTCAGACCATCGCCGATCTCAAAACGAACCAGATCGTCCAGTGGCGGAACGAGCGTCTCGCAGATGCAAAATTCTTTCACAGTAATTTGTATTTTGCCGGCCACGTTCGCCTCTTGCTCAACGAGCGGCGCAACGCGGCGTACCAGAACATCATCCGTCATTGGCTCGCGCCGCTGAAGATGAACCATGACTACCGTATGATTGCGCTGATGGACCATCAGGAAAAGGAGGTGTTCCGCATCGGGGACTCAAGCGAGGTCTTCGGGCCGCGTTCGGTACCGTCGATCGGCGAGGCCAAGAGCGGCCGCCGGATCCAGTTCTCCGACATCTATTTTGCGGACGTCACGCACACGATCTGCATGGACGTTGTGGTCCCGATCTCCCAGAGCGGGGAACTGATCGCGCTGCTGGTATTCCGCATCGACCCGTACGTTCGCCTCTATCCGATCTTGCGGACCTGGCCTGTAAACAGCCGTACCGCTGAAACCTTGATCGTACGACACGAAAACAACGAAGTCGTCTTCCTCAACGATTTCCGTCATCGCGTGCAGACGCCGTTGACCTATCGGCTGCCCGACACGCTGTCGCAGGTTCCCGCCGTCCAGGCGGTGCGCGGTTTCGAAGGCATTACGGAAGGTCCCGACTATCGCGGTGAGCACGTCCTCGCGGACGTCCGGCCGATTCCCCATTCGCCGTGGTTCCTGATCACCAAGATGGATCGATCCGAGGTCTTTGCCGGAGCCGCCGAAAGGGCCCGGTGGACGTTCACCACGATGATCGCGCTGATCCTGGCGGGGGTATCGGGCGTCGGACTCTGGTGGAGGCACCAGCGCGCGCGATGGTACCGCAGCCAATGGGAGGCGGAAGCCGAGCGAAAGGCGCTCCTGCAGCATTTTGCCTACCTGGTCCGCTACGCCAACGACATCATACTTCTGACCACAGAGGGCGGCACGATCACGGAATTCAATGACCGCACCCTTGAAGCGTACGGCTATTCGCGCGAAGAAATGCTGCAGCTGAATTTTCACGATCTGCGCGCCACAGAGACGGCGGAGTCCTTCTACGGTCTTCTCAACCGTGTGGCCCGCAACCGGGGCCTCGTTTTCGAAACGGTGCACCGCCGAAAGAACGGCTCGTCGTTCCCCGTTGAATTGAGCGCACGGCTGATCGAACTGGAAGGTGTGAAGTATCTCCAGTTCATCATCCGCGACATCACGGAACGAAAAACGGCCCAGCACCGGATCGAGCAACTGAACCGGGCCTACGCGCTGCTCAGCGAGGTCAACCAGATGATCGTTCGCACGTCCGAGCGAGGCGTATTATTCAACGAAGCCTGCCGCATCGCGGTGGAGATCGGCGGTTTCCGTCTTGCGTGGGTGGCCCTTGTGGATCCAGGAACGGACCGTGTGAACGTGGCGGCCTCTTGCGGGCCGGCCGCCGGCTGCCTCGAGAGCCTGACGATCACCAGGTCCGCGGGTCCCCAGGAACAAGGACCTACCGGCACGGCTCTTCGAACCGGCCGGCCTGATGTGTGCAACGACCTCGCCGCCGATCCGCGCGTGGAACCCTGGCGGGAGGCCGCGGAGCGCTTCGGACTCCGTGCGTCGGGTGCATTTCCGTTGACGATGTTCGGGGAACTGGTCGGCACGGTCAATCTTTATTCGGACACGGCCGGTCTTTTCGACGAGAAAGAAACAAGACTCTTCACCGAAATGGCGAGCGACCTTTCCTTTGCGCTCGAACATATCCAGCGCGAACATCAGAGGCTGGAAGCGGAAAGCGCCCTGCGCGACAGCGAAGCCAAATATCGCATGATCGTGGAGTACGCTTCCGACGGCATTTTCCTCGCCGACAACAAAGGCAACTATCTCGATGCCAACCCGGCGACCCGGGCCCTGCTCAGTTATTCTGCAAACGAGATCCGAACCCTCAACGTGCGGGATGTGGTGAAGACCAACGGCGGTCAGCCGCTGCCTTTGGACGAATTGCGCGCCGGGAAGGTCGTCGTGCAGCAGCGTGAACTGGTGACCAGGGACCGATCCACGGTCCCCGTGCAGATCAGCGCCAAGATGCTGCCCAACGGCAACCTGCTCGCCATCGTGCGGGACTTTACCGATATCCTGCGCGCCGAGCAGGATCTGCGGAAAGCCCTCGCCCGGGCGGAGGAATTGCAGAGTATCATCGATCGAAGCCCCGCCGTCGCGTTCCGGTGGAAGGCCGCCGAAGGATGGCCTATCGAGTTCGTTTCGGCCAACGTGGCTCAGTTCGGCTATGCAGCCGACGAACTCATCGCACGCAGCGAACGGTACGACGCCCTGATTCACCCGGACGATGTTTTTCGTGTGCGGCAGGTTGCTGTGGAACATGCCCGCAGCGGGATGTCGGAGTTCAGCCAGCAGTACCGCCTGTTGACCCCAGAGGGGGACGTTCGCTGGGTGGAAGGCCGGACATGGATTCGGACCGACAGCCGCGGGCGCATTCAGCACTACGAAGGGATCGTGTACGACATATCCGTGCGAAAAGAAGCGGAACAAGCCTACGTCGAGAGCGAGACGCGTTATCAGAAGCTCGTGGAGCTATCCACCGACGGAATCTTCACGACGGACGACGGGGGAAGGTTCACGTTCGTCAACTCGCGGCTGTGCCGTATGCTGGGGTATGACGCCGGGGAACTGATGCACATGAATATCGGGGACACGTATCTTCCGGAGGAACGTGAGAACGCCGGAAGGCACCGTGCCGAGGCTTCCACCGAACCCATGTATTATGAGCGAACGATGGTCCGGAAGGACGGTACCTCCTTCCCCGTGGAGGTGAGCTTGCAGCGCGTCGGGTCGGACCGTTTCCTTGCCTTTGTGCGGGATATTGCCGACCGCAGGGGCGCCGAGGAAGCGATCCGGCAGAGCGAAGAGCGGTACCGCCATCTGTTTATGGAGATGCTCGAAGGCTGCGTTCTCTTCGATCTCGTTGTCAACGAAGAAGGCGCGCCGGCCGACCTCCGATGCGTGCAGGTCAATCCGGCGTTTGAGCGACTGACCGGATTTCAGGCGGACACGCTGGTTGGACGATCCGCTCTGGACGTGATCCCCGACCTGCAGACGGAAACGATCCGAAAGCTGGCCGATGTGGCCGTGTCGGGCCGTCCCGCGTTGTTCGAATACGATTCGCCCCGTCTCAACCGCCATTTCGACGTCGCAACCTTCTGTCCAGGGTCGGGCAAACTGGCCCTCATTCTCAGCGACGTAACGGAAAGGATCACCCATGAGCGCGAGCTGAAACGAAGCGAGCTCACCTTCCGTCTGCTGTTCGAAAACAACCCGCATTCCATGTGGGTGTACGATCGGGAGACGCTGAAATTCCTTGCGGTCAATGAAACGGCGGTGCTGAAATACGGTTACTCAAAGGAGGAGTTCCTGGCCATGACCATCGCCGAAATTCGACCGGAGGAAGAGTTGTCGAAGTTCCACGCAATGCTGGCCGGCGACCGCCATCGTCCCCCGTACCAGCATACGGAAGGTTGGCATCATCGCCTCAAGAACGGCGCGGTCATCGATGTCGAGATCCTGTCCCATACGATCGATTTTGAGGGACGGCAGGCGGTGCTTGTGATCGCAGACGACGTCACCGAACGAAAGCGGGCGCAGAGGGAGTTGCGCGAGAGCGAGGAACGGTTCCGTCTCGCCCTGGAGAACTCGGCCATCTTCATGTATCACCAGGACCTGGATCTGCGGTACACCTGGGCCGCCAAAGCGACACCTCCCCTGCAGGTGGGCGACGTGATTGGAAAGACCGATGCCGAACTGCTGCCGAAGCAGGAGGCCGCAGAACTGACGCGACTCAAACGATCGGTGATAGAAACGGGCCGCGGCGTCCGGTCGCAGATCCGCCTGACGATCGAGGGTGTACCGCACGACGTGGATTTCAGCGTCGAGCCGCTCAGGGACGCCGAAGAGCGCATCACGGGTATCGTCGTGGTCGCGTCGGACATTACCGACCTGCTCAAAGCAAGGGCCGCCCTGAGCGAGAGCGAGACGCGGTTCAAACAACTGACCGATCTTCTCCCGCAGGCGGTGTTCGAAGTCGACCACAGCGGACACTTCACGTTTGTCAATCGGTTTGCCTTCCAGATGATCGGTTACGATGAAGACGATCTCCCCGCACTTACGCTGTTCCATTTGATCGTTCCTGAGGAGCATGACCTGGCACGGGAAAACATGCGGAAGATCGCGGCCGGCAGCATGAAACCCGGTAATCGGTACACGGCGGTGCGAAAGGACGGCGTTCGTTACCCCGTCATGGTATACTCGAGCCCGGTGATGGTGAACGGCCAATACCGGGGATTCCGCGGCATCGTGATCGACCTGTCGGACATCGAAAAGACCCAGCACGAATTGAGCGAGAAGGTCGAAGAGCTGCGCCGCTTCAACCAGTTGATGATCGGCCGGGAAATGCGCATGATCCATTTGAAAGAAGAGGTCAACGTACTGTTGAAGGAACTCGGCCGCCCCGGCAAGTACCGTCCGATCGACGAACAACCGATCGAGTCCTGGGCCGAACGGAATCGCTGATCAAAGGCAGGGAACTGTGGAAACATCGACCCCTCAGACCGGCAACCGTCCTTCACCCGAAGTCGAACAACTGCTCGACCGTATTCGCGAACTCGAGGCCCTCTCCGGCGAGGAGAGTCCCCGTCCGAGGCCGTCCAGCGGAGCCGCGGACGAACCTTTCCGGGCGCTGATCGATCGTGTCGACCGGGCAACCGCCATCCTCTCACACGACGGAACCCTGATGTACGCCAATCGGGCCTTTGCGGAACTTGTACAACGGCCGGTCGATCGCGTCGTTCGTTCGAGGATATCCCGCTACCTGGAGCCCACCGATGCCAAGCGAATTGGCCGCTTCTGTAAGGACCCGCGCCGGGCCCACCTTGAAAGCAGCGTGACGGTCCGTTGCGCGGACGGTACGACGGTCCCGGCCACGTTCTCCCTGATACGATTCACCACAGACGAATTGTCGGAGGTCGGGTTGGTCGTTCTTCCGCCGGCTTCCGGGGGTAAAATATCCAGGAACGAAGCGAGTCTGGCTCGTGGCGTATTGGACCAGACCGATGAGGCGCTTTTCGTGTGCGACCCGCACGGCGTCGTGCTGTTTGCCAGTAACGCGGCAGAATCACTCTGTGGCGGTTCACCCTCGGGCCGACCGCTGGACGCCGTGCTCAAGATTTCCGTCGGTGAGGCCGGTGCGGAAGCGGGAGGCCAGCTGGCGCTCTACGACTTCTCCCTCTCGTCGGTAGCAAAAGGCCGTTCCTATCATCGACGCGACGCCCTCGTGCGAAGCGGCGACGGGTCGGAGCGCCAGATGTTCGTGACCGCCGTACCTGTCGCCGGGCCAGAAGAAGCGATCATCGGCCTGCTGGTAAAACTGACGGACCCCTTGCATCCGGCCGAAACCCCTTCGCTCAGCATGGGCGGCGAACACTTCGAGGCCCTGCTTGGGCAGGAGAAGGCGCGAGCCGAGGAGCTGGAACGCTCGTATTGGGAGCTTCAAAAAGCCCAGTGGGCGGCATTGAACTTGATGGAAGACCTCAAGCTGGAGGTAGCCGAACGCCAACGCACCGAGGAACAACTTCGCCAGCTCTCGAGGGCCGTGGAACAAAGCCCGGTGTCCGTGATCATCACGGACCGAGCAGGACGCATTCAGTACGGCAATCCCCGCTTTGTGGAAACGTCCGGCTATGCACTCGAAGAGGTCATGGGCCGGAATCCGAGCATGTTAAAGTCCGGCCACACGCCCCGCGAGGTTTACAGCAGTCTGTGGGAAACGATCCTATCCGGACGCACGTGGCACGGTGAGTTTCAAAACAAAAGAAAGAACGGCGAGTTCTACTGGGAAGCGGCGACGATTTCCCCGCTGACGGACTCCTCCGGAACCATCACCCATTTTATTGCCCTGAATGAGGACGTCACCGAACGCAAGAACCTGCACGAACAATTGCTGCAGGCACAGAAGATGGAGAGCGTGGGCCGGCTGGCGGGAGGCATTGCCCACGACTTCAACAATCTGCTGACGGCGATCATCGGGTACAGCACGCTGATGCTTCGGCGCGTCGAGCCGGACAGCCCGTTCTACGAGAATACGGTGGAGATCAAGAAGGCCGCCCAGCAGGCCGCAAACCTGACCCGGCAGTTGCTCGCGTTCAGCCGCAAACAGATCCTCGCCCTGCAGACGCTCAATCTGAACACGATCGTCGACAATGTGGAAAAACTGATCCGCCGGCTGCTCGGGGAGGACATCGAACTGGTGACCGACCTCGAGCCTGCCCTGCTGGATATCCTGGCCGATGCCTCGCAGATGGAACAGGTAATCATGAACCTGGTGGTGAACGCACGCGACGCCATGCCGCAGGGTGGAACGATTACCGTTCGAACCCGCATGGTGTCGGACGAGGAATCGGATGAGAGCCGCACGGTCTGCTTGAGCATCGCCGATACGGGCAGCGGCATGGACGAGGAGACCATCGAACATATTTTCGAGCCGTTCTTTACGACGAAGGAGGCGGGCCACG
>JBBIJR010000004.1:29625-43081 GCA_037445875.1 Bacteroidota bacterium
GCCTCGGCCTGTCCACGGTCTACGGCATTGTCACTCAGTCCGGAGGCAAGATCGAAGTGGAAAGCCGCATCGGATCCGGAACGTCGTTTCATCTATACTTCCCCGTAGCGGTGGTGCGGCCGGAAGAGGGACAACATGCGGACCTGATGGCAGAGCCGGCACGGGGAACGGAGACGATTCTGGTCGTCGAGGACGAGCAGTCGGTCCGTTCGTTGACCCGACTGATCCTCGAAAAGGCGGGCTATCGCGTGCTGGTGGCCTCGGACGGCCTTGAGGCGCTGCGCGTCGCCGCAGAAATCAAGTCGTCGATCCACCTGCTGCTGACCGACGTAGTGCTCCCGCGCATGAGCAGCAGCGAGATCGTCGAACAGATAAAGGCATTATTCCCCGGCGTCCGCGTGCTGTACATGTCCGGATACACCGACGACGTTCTGTTGCGCCACAAGATCAAGACCGGACAGGTCAATTTCCTTCAGAAACCCTTCGAACCCAACGCGCTCCTGGCAAAGATCCGCGAAATTCTCGACCGGTCGTGAGGTAACCCGGGGTCGCACAACGCACCGCATGCTTCGTCGCACAAGCCACGGACCCACGGACACGACCTGAGGGTCGCGGCTACGAACCTCAACGTATCCAAACAGCCCGGTAGCCGAACCCTTTAGGGTTCGTTCTGCGAATAACATTCGTTAACCACATGGATTGCGGTCCACGCGAGGCGACCTGATGGTCGCGACTACCGATACGACAGTTCAACCCCTGTACGCCTACCCGTCCATGGGTTCGGCTTTGTAGCCGGCCTTCTGCACAACCTGAACGATCATGTTGGCATCAATGTCCTCACCCTGCACTGTAAGAATCTTCTCCGGCCGGCCGGTTTCGACTTGCCACTGCTGTATCTTCTTTTCCCCGTTCAGAAAGGGGGTCACGGTCGCCACACAATGGCCGCAGTTGATGTTGGTCTTGAATTTGAGGATTGTCATGTGCTCTCCTTTTCCGTCACGGTTCATTTCCATTCTCTGGCAACTTGTTCCACCTGCGACCATACCCGTAGCAGGTTCTCGCCGCAGATCTTCCGAATGTCCTCGGCCGCATAACCTCTGCGCAGCAACTCGCGCACGATGTTCGGATAGTGCGAGACGTCCTTGAGTCCGACCGGCAGCGAGTCCCCTACCCCGTCAAAGTCCGATCCAAAACCGACGTACTCCACGCCCACCAACCTGGCGATGTGGTCGATATGGTCCACGACGTCACGCACGTCGGCGTACGGATAGGGATGCTCGCGCGCATAGGTTTCGATGAACGCCACCGCGAGGGAATCGCTCCGTCTCAGGTGGTTCTCCTCGATAAAATGTTCAATGGCGTTCCACCGGGCTTCCCCGGCCCGCCGCGAATCGTCCTTGAGGAACGAAGAACCGAAATTGATCATGACCACGCCGCCCCTGGCCGCAAGCCGCCGGATCATGTCGTCCGACAGGTTGCGCTCCCAGTCCGGCGTGAAACGGCGGCACGAGGAGTGCGAGGCGATCACCGGCGCCCTCGAGACTTCCATCACATCGTCGAACGCATCGTCCGAAATGTGCGACACATCTACCATGATCCCCAGGCGGTTCATTTCCAACACCACCGACCGGCCAAACGGACTGAGCCCCTTCCATGTCCGCGTGGTATCGTACGAAGAATCGCAGATATGATTGTCCTCGCTGTGAGCCAGCGTAATGTACCGCACGCCGCGGTCATGGAAATGTTTCAGATGCTCCAGCTTTCCTTCGACCGGCGCACCGTTCTCCATGCCGAGGCAGAAGGCGATCCTTCCGCTTCCGGCCACGCGTACCACATCCGAGGGCGTCGTGACAATTTCGAATTTGTCGGGATTCGAAGCGGAGATCGCTTCCACCATGTCGATGAGCGTATCGGCAAACGCCCGGGCAGTACTCGTTGTTTCGAGAGCGGCGGGTACATAGATGGACATGAACGCCGCATCAAGACCTCCGGCCTTCGCACGCGGATAGTCAAAATCACCTCCGGTTCGTCCTCCAATGTCCTCCCAGTGGTCCTGCAAGCGGTACGGCACATCGATGTGCGTATCGACGATGACGAACTCCCGGGCAAGCTTATCGGCCCGTCGCTGCAGGGTCCGTTCACCGCTGCAGCATACGGTTATAATCGTGAGGGCGTAAAGCAGTATACAGCGCAGCATGAAGTCAGGTCCTTTCATCAGAGATTCCACTGAAAGCGACGGTTATTTAGATATTCTTGTTCTTCAGACGGAGACTGTTGGTCACGACGGAAACGGAACTCAGGGCCATGGCCGCGCCGGCGATCATCGGGTCCAGCATGAAACCGTTGAACGGAACCAACACTCCCGCTGCGATGGGAATACCGATGAGGTTGTAGACAAAAGCCCAGAACAGATTCTGCCGGATGGTCCGGGCCGTCGCACGGGAGAGTCTCACGGCCGCGGCGATGTGCCGGAGGTCGGATTGGATGAGGGTAATGGGTGCGACGTCCATGGCGATGTCGCTTCCGTGGCCCATCGCCATGCCGATATCGGCTACGGCCAGCGCTTCGGAATCGTTGATCCCGTCGCCGGCCATCGCGACAATTTCTCCCTTTTCCTTCAGGGCCCGAACGTAGTCGGCCTTTTCGGATGGAAGCACATCGGCCCGAACTTGCCGAATGCCGACTTCCTTCGCTATGGCGGCGGCCGTTCGCGCGTGGTCGCCCGTGACCATATGCACTTCGATGCCCATGTGCTGCAGGTCCCGGACCGCCTGGCTCGTGGTTGTCTTGACCGTATCGCGCACGGCCATGATCGCCGACGCGCGTTCAGCCGTGCCGAAGTAGATCACCGTGCTCCCCGCCTCTTTCCATCCCGCCGCACGCGTTTCCAGCTCCGCCGGGCAGACCGCCTGGAGTTCACGCATCAGCTTGTCGCTGCCGACGAAGTATTCCGTCCCATCGAGCCGCGCAATGACTCCCCGTCCCGGCCGATTCTCGAAGGAATCGAAGACCGATCCGTCGGCGGATCGGTTGACCGCTCGCACCACAGCCTCGGCCAACGGGTGCTCGGAACGGCTTTCAATGGCGGCAAGCATGCGCTCCAGCCGATCACGGTTCTCCCCGGCCGCCCAGGCGATGTCCGTCAGGAGCGGCTTGCCCGTCGTGATCGTTCCCGTCTTGTCGAGCACGACCGCCGTGATCTCCCTCGCCCGTTCGAGGCTCTCCGCGTCGCGCACGAGAATACCGTTCTCCGCGCCTTTGCCGACACCCACCATGATCGCCGTCGGAGTGGCCAGGCCGAGGGCACACGGGCACGCGATGATCAGGACGTTGACGAGCGCGATCATGGCCATCGTGACGTCGGGACCCGCTACCCACCAAACCGCAAAGGCGAGAAGGGCTGCGACCAGTACGACCGGTACGAACACCGCGGCGATCCGGTCCGCCAGTTTCTGGATCGGCGCTTTGCTGCCCTGTGCTTCTTCCACGGTGCGGATGATTTGACCCAGCAGCGTTGCGCGACCCACTTTATCGGCTCGCATCCGAAAGCTGCCTGTCTGGTTGATCGTGCCCGCGTACACCCGGTCACCGGCCTGTTTTTCCACGAACAGCGATTCTCCGGTCACCGAACTCTCATCCACGAACGACGTCCCGTCCATGAGCGGACCGTCGACGGGAATCTTCTCACCCGGGCGTACCACCATCACGTCGCCGATCACGACCTCTTCGATCGGGATTTCCGCCTCGATTCCCTCACGCAGAACCCGGACGGTTTTCGCCTGCAGACCCATGAGTTTCTTGATCGCGGACGATGTACGCGCCTTCGCCCGTTCTTCGAGCGTCTTCCCCAGAAGGATGAATGCAATGATCACCGCGGCCGATTCGAAGTATATGTGCGGATGGACCCCACGGCTCATCAGGAATTCGGGATAGATCGTATTCAGCGCGCTGAAGGCAAAGGCGACACCGGTGCTCAGCGCGACCAGCGTGTCCATGTTGGCCGAGCGGTGGCGGGCTTGTTTCCAGGCATCAACGAAGAAATCCCGGCCTGCCCAGAAGAGGACCGGCGCGGTCAGCGCCATTAGCATCCATTTGACGACGGGCGCCGGATCATGATAGCTCATACTGACGATCACCACCGGCAGCGACAGCAGGACGGCTGCGATCGTGCGGAGACGCAGCGTGCGGAACTTCCTTCTTTGCCGCTCTTCCACGTCCTCGCGGATGGACGGTCCCGCATCGAGCAACTCGTACCCGATGCTTTTCACAGCCTCCTGCATGGTGGACAGCCGGGTGACGCCGGGCACGTATTCGACCTGCGCGGTCTGATTGGCAAAATTGACGCCTGCCGACAACACGCCCGTCTGGGCACGCAGTATGGACTCGACGCTGGCCGCGCATCCGGCACACGTCATCCCGCCGACGGGCAGTGTAGCGCGAATCGTCTCCACGCCGTATCCGAGGTCCCGGATTTCCTGAACGACATCGGAAAGCTTCACCCGCCGATCGTCGAAAGTGACGGCCGCCTTTCGGTTGGCGAAGGTGACTTCATGGCCGAGGACGCCCTCTTTCTTGTCCAACGCCCGGTCGATGACCATGGCGCAGTGATCGCTCTCCATACCCTCGATCGGAAGTTCGACACTCGTGCCTTTTCCACCGCGGACGGCCGGTCGTGGCATGATTTGTATCGTCTGCATATAAACTCCTGCGGCTGTTCACTCCAATGTATGAACCGGCCGGCGAGCGTACGTTACAGGATTTTGGGAAAAAGTTACAGAATTAGTTGACGGTTACCAAGGCTACCGCCGGTACGTCGAAAATTTGACGACAATATCCTTACAAACCTCGTCTGGTCTTGCGCAATCCGGCCTATCAGATGTGCTATTGACCACCACCCCCCGACCTCAATTCCACGATCTGATTTCTCGCCAGGTCCACGCCGGGCGCATTGGGGTACTGGCGGATAAACTCCTGCAGCCCCTTCACCGCTTCGTCGACGCCCCTGACCTCCTTGACGGCATACGCGCGGTCCCGCTGCAGAGGGTAATAGTCGGGCGTCAGAGTGAGTCCTTGTTCGTACTGCTCGATGGCCTTCGCGAAATCGTGCTTGACGTAGTGCAGGTACAGGGCCAGATAATAATATCCCTCCCGGTCGTCCGGATATAATTCCGTGATCAAACGATAGTTGCTGAAGCACTGCTGGTCGTCGTTGTTTACCCATCCCAGGTTGCCGCGGAAGATCAGCGCCTCCTTGCTGGTGCCTTTGAAGCGATCGCCAAAGGACTGAATCTTGTCGAGGTAATGAGGGGGCATCCGGTCTTCCATCTTGGCAAACGAGTACACGCAGCCCATCAGTGACCAGGCCAGCGCGAAATTGGAATCCAACTGCACGGCCTTCTCAAACTCCTCGATGGCCTCGACGGACCGCCCGAATACGTGCAGGTCGTAGCCTTTAACGAAATGATGATACGCTTCGAGCGAGGAGGTTGTGAGATCCTCCAGGCGTATGGACGACGACGCGGAGGTATCCTTCACCTCAAATAGCTCGGTGATCTTCTGTTGAAATTTCACGCAGAGCGAATCGATGAGGACGCCTAGAATACTCTCCTCCATGTCTTCCCGGACGACATACGTCGCCAGCAGCCGCTCTTCCTCGAGGTCGTTCAGATCGGCCGACAGGATAAAGGTGTTGCCCAGCTTGCTGAGTTTTCCGTTGATCATGAGGCGGCTGTGGGCCTCCCGGCCCACTTTCTCGGCGAGGTCCGGGTTGTTGGCCAGGTCGTCGTCGGTGATGTTGAGGCTGCGGACGATCTTGGCGATCCGGATGGGACTGATGAGCTGCACGTGGGGGAATTCGTAGAACTTCTGCACCATGGCGTCGGTGATGATCTTGCCGATATGCACGCGCTGAAGATGGTCGTCCTGGGTCTGGTCGCTGAACGACAGCAGCGCCAGGGTCGGCCGGCTCGACGTCGCCTTCTGCGGCGAAGGCATCACAAAAAGGTAGTACCACAACCCGGCCGCGACCGCCAGCACGCCTGCGGCCGCACCCGCCGCCCGCTTCCACGGGGCCGCCCTTCTGGTCGCGTGCACGCCCGGACGGTGAATGCCTTTTGGACGCTGCGGGTCCCAGACAACCTCGTACACGTGAATGGGTCGGCTGATGTTCTTCAACTCCTGGCTCCCCAGATCGCTGAACTCGTAGCTTAGCTTGCCGAGCGTGATGGAGTATACGTCGTGCGAAATGAACACTTGTCCGGCATCGGCCAGGGACTGGATGCGGCTCGCGATATTCACTCCGTCCCCGAATACGTCGTTGTCCCGGTAGATCACGTCCCCCAAATGGATGCCGATCCGCACCTCGATGTGCCGGTCCGAGGGGGCCGTCCGGTTCCGGTCGACCAGCTTCTTCTGAATGTCCACCGCGGACTGGACGGCGTTGAACACACTGTCGAAGTCAGCCAGGAACGCGTCCCCGATCGTTTTGATGATCCTCCCCCGGTACGCAAGGATCTGTTGTTCGAGGATGGCGTTGTGCTCCTTCAACAGCTCGAGCGCTTCGTCCTCGTTGGCCTGCACTTTCTTGCTATAGCCTACCATGTCCGTGAACATGATGACGGCTAACTTGCGCGTTTCCATTCGCGGCGGTACTCCGTTTGGTTGTAAAAGACGTTTTTCGAATACGAATCGGTCAGCGCCGGGTGACGCGGTCGAGCGGCTTCCGCGGTACCTTGCGCCGCTTGAATTCGGAGGGAGTGAGGCCGGTGACCTGCTTGAACTGGCCGGAAAGGTGCGCGACGCTGGAGTAGTTCAATCGATAAGCTATTTCACTGAGCGTGAGTTCGCCGTATTTGAGCAATTCCTTGACCCGCTCGATCCGCTGGAGAATAATATACCGCTCGACGGTCACGTTTTCCATATCGGAAAAAAGTCCGCTGAGGTAATGATACTCGGCGCCGACCTCGCGGGCCAGATATTCGGAGAAGTTCCCTCTATTCTCGCCGTCGAGCGTGCGAATGCGCCGGAGGACGGCCGCTTTGATCTGCTCGACGGTTCGCATCCTCCGGTCATCGATCAGCTCGAAACCGTTGGCACGCAGGACTTCGGCCACTCGGGTGCGGTCGACTGCGCGAGCGCGGACCCGAACCTCTCCCAGCGTCACCTCATCCACGCGATACCCGAGTTTCTCGAGTTCCTCCCGCACGACGCGCACGCATCGGTCGCAGACCATGTTCTTGATATACAGCACGTGCTCCTTCATGCTTCAATATAGCCCATGACGCCGCCGGATTCAAGCGGTCCGGCCGTTGACTCTCTGCGCTCGGCTCCTTATGTTGCTGCCGTCTAATCTCTACCCAACAGGAGCTCTTCATGCCGCTCGACTCACGTCCGCGCTGCTGGTGGTGCGGAAACGACCCGCTGTACGCGAAATATCACGACGAAGAATGGGGCGTACCGGTGCACGACGACCGGAAGATGTTTGAAATGCTCGTTCTCGAAGGATTTCAGGCCGGCCTCAGCTGGATCACCATCCTGCGCAAACGGGAGAATTTCCGGAAGGCGTTCAGAAACTTTCGCCCTGAAATCGTGGCCCGGTTCACCGCACGCGACGTCAGCCGCCTGTTGCAGGACGAGACCATCGTGCGCAACCGGCAGAAGATCATGGCCGCCGTCAGCAACGCCCGGGCGTTCCTCGATGTCCAGAAGAAATTCGGAACCTTCGACCGCTACATCTGGCAGTTTACCGGCGGCCGAACCCTGCGGGACCCGCGCGGCAGAACAAGAAGGAACATTCGGCCAACATCGCCTGAATCGGATGCGCTGTCCAAAGACCTCAAAGCGCGCGGGTTCAGGTTCGTCGGATCCACGATCGTCTACAGCCACATGCAGGCCACCGGCATGGTGGACGACCACGTCAAAGGATGCTGGAAGTACGTGGAACGTTAGCGGGGTCGGAAGGGATCAGGCGGTGTCCTTGAGGAAGAAATCGAATGCGGTGATGAATTCCTTGGGAACCTCGGCGTCCGTGACAGGTCGCAGCTTGCGTTCATCGTCGATCACTTCCTGCAGTTCACCCAGTCGGGCAATCTCGAGAAAAACGGGTAGCAGGTCTTCGTCGAAATGCGTGATCATTTCTTTTTCCAGAATCTGGCAGGCGTTGTCGGTCACCAGCGCATTGCGGTACGGGCGCGTACTCGTCAGGGCATCGAATGTGTCGCAGATGGCGATGATTCTCGCTTCCAGAGGAATTTCGTGCCCCAGCAAACGATAGGGATATCCCTTACCGTCCATCCTCTCATGGTGGTAGGCGACGATGTTCAACAGGGATTGGCTGGACTTGAGCGGTGCGCATATCTTGACGCCTATGTCCGGATGGGCCTGGATTTCCCGGTACTCGTCCGATGTCAGACGTCCCTGTTTCAGCAGGATGGTGTCGGAGACGCCGATCTTGCCGATGTCGTGCAGGATGGCGCCCTTGTACAGAATTTGTTGGTAACTCTGGTCCAGATCGAGCGCGGCGGCGAACTTGATGCCGAATTTTCCCACGCGCTC
The DNA here is from genome assembly GCA_037445875.1 of Bacteroidota bacterium. GTDB lineage: Bacteria > CLD3 > CLD3 > SB21 > SB21 > JBBIJR01. The sequence continues at coordinate 38,179 of JBBIJR010000004.1, forward strand.
GGAATGGCCGCGGGTGTATGGGTCCCTCGCTTCAACCGCGCGTGAAAAGGCCAGAACGATCTCGTCGATGTTCTCCAACTGAGCGTTCAGGCTTTTCAGATTGAGCGCGGACCGGATACGGGTCTTCAGTTCGAGCGGATCAAACGGCTTGGCGATGATATCGTTGGCGCCGGCTTGAATGCCCTTGATGCGGTCCTCTGGTCGTGTCAATCCGGTGATCAGCACGACCGGAATATGGCTGGTCGCCGGATCGCCTTTCATCATCCGGCAAAGATGGAAACCGTTGATGTAGCGGATCGTGATATCGGAAAGGATGAGGTCGGGCGGCCTCGCCTCGATCGAGTCGATGGCCTGGCGGCCGTCGGGAACCACCTCGACCGAATAACCTTCATGTTCCAGAAGCTTGACCATCTCTTGCGCCATGCGGACCTCATTGTCCACGATCAGAATTCGCTCCGCTCGCGGCTCCCACCAGCGAATGCTGTCCAGCTTCTTTTTGAGATTGTTTAGGTCCATCAAGTCCCGGAGGACGCAAACTCCCGTATTGCGGTCAAATCTTCGAACTCATCGGGCCACTTGGGCGACACACCCGATAGACCCGCCCCACATAGTCAGTAAATATACGCGTTCCCTCGCGGTTATGCAATACATCATCCCGCGCGGGTGGCTTTTTGCATGTTGATCAGAAGCCCCGATCTGAGAGTGAGCTGGGTCGGTGAGCGGCCTACAGCAAGAGTTTCAGCCGGTCGTATCCGGCACGGCTGACCGGCAATCGGTCGCCGCTCTTCAGAATGACAATGCGGCTGTCTTTGGCATACAACTCGATGCGCGCCAGCCGGTCCAGGTTGAGCACGAACGAGCGATGAATGCGGACGAATTTCCCCGGATCGAGGCGATCGGCCAGTTCGTTGAGCCGCATGGCTTTGAGATGAGTGGTCCCGGCGGCGTGCAAGCATACGTAGTCGTCCTGGGCCTCCGCGTAATCAATCGAAGCCACAGGGAGGACGTGAACGTTCGTGCCCTCCCGGATCAGCACGCGTTCGAGCCAGCCTTGTTTCGATTGGGAGTCTCGTACCAGTGCGCGATGGTCCGGTGCGTGCCCGCGGCGCAGTCGTTCCGCGGCATGCTTCAACGCCTCATCGAGGCGTTCCTGGCTCACGGGCTTCAACAGATAATCTACCGCGTGCACTTCAAACGCCCGTATCGCGAACTCTTCGTACGCGGTGACAAAGATAACCGGCACGGGCCCGTTCAGGAGCTCGAGCACTTCGAATCCCGTCAGTTTGGGCATCTGGATGTCGAGGAACACCAGGTCCGGCTTCACGCTTTCGATCTCCCGGACGGCGTCGAAGCCGTTTGCACACTCCGCAACGATCTCCACGTGCGGGTGATGGGACAAGAACTCCCGGATCAAGTCCCGCGCCAGGGGTTCGTCGTCCACGACGGCGACGCGAAGCCGTTCGTTCATGCCTCGATCTCCTTTCGGAACGGCAGCGTAAGAACCACCTCGAACGATCGCTCTTCCGCCATCACGCGCAGGTTGGCGTCCGATCCGTACAGGGCGTTCAACCGGCGCCGCACGTTGTCGAGCCCCATTCCCGTACCGCGGCCGGACGCGGCAACCGGGTCCCGATCGTTTCGCACACGCAACTCGAGGACCGGTCCCAGCGGCTTTCCGGTCACTTCCACGGTCCCGCCCTCCACTCGCTGGCCCACGCCGTGTTTGATAGCGTTTTCGATCAGCGGTTGCAGCAGCAGGGACGGCACCCGCGCCAGCCGCGCCTCGTCCGATACTTCCGTGCGAACGTGAAGACGGTCTCCAAACCTCACGTGCTCGATTTCGAGGTAATGCGTCAGAAGCTCCATTTCCTGTTCCAATGTGATGTGTTCCTCGGCTCCGTACTGCAGACTCTTTCGGAAAAAATCGGCCAGCTGATTGACCATGCCGCGGGCCGCTTTCGGATTCCGCCCGATCAACGCACTGACGGAATTGAGACTGTTGAACAGAAAGTGGGGGTTGATCTGCGCGCGAAGGGCTTTGAGTTCCGATGCCTGGGCGAGTACCTTGAGCTCGAACTCGTTTTTCTCCCTCTCCCTTGCAGTTTCCATGGCGGCCAGCAAGTAATGGACGGCCGCGGTCAGCAGATAGAGGATCGCGCCGATGGCGAACCAGATGCGCCACTGGCTCACGGACCGTTCGGCGAACTCGAGAGCAGGCGACAGTTGACCCAGGGCCGCTATCCACAACTCGCCGGCCAGCATCCACACCACCGTAGTCAGCGTGGCCGTGAGCCCGAACACAAAGGCGATCCGCAAAAAATGCGTGGCCCCGAGGGGAAATACCCGGCACAGATACCATGCGGACAAGCCGGCCACACCCAGCATCAGCGTCATGGGAACCGCATAGAACAGGCTCTGCAGAGAGGTGAATTCTCCCGAGCTTCGCATCAGGGCGCTCATCAGGATGCCGGCGACGGTCCAGACGGCCACGTAGGCCCACAATCTCGGGCGATGGTCAAGAATCGGATGCATGCACGCTAATTCTTGACCTCCACACCGCCCATAATGGCATGTCCACGAATGATCAGACGCTTTGTGGTTTCCCCGGACGGCGAATGTGTGCCGTCCTGGAAACCGCCCAGGATCGGAACACCCTCCACGGTGACCGACCAATCGGTCGGGACCTGGATTTCGATTCCGCCCCACAACGCAAATACGTCGAACTCCGCCGGCCCGCTGCGAATCGAGGCATGCCGCAGGTCAATGCGAAGACCGCCCATCACCGCCGTCAAGTCCCCCCCCTTGAAATCCTCCGAAAAACTGCGCCGCTCCAGTCCGCCGACGACGGCCGCTGCATTGATACGGTCTCCCGGGTCGCCTCCGCCCGTCGAACCGTCCGGCGCCTCTCCGTCCCTCCTCTTCTGCAGCGCCCGGGCGATCATGCCGCCGCCGAAAAGAATGAGCAGCAGCGGCCACCAATCTCGAAAACTGAAATACAACAGGTCCAGACGATGCAGGACCATTAGAGAACCGACGGCAATCAGGCCGCCTCCGATCAGAATAGACGACCGGTCACGGCCGTTTGCCAACCTCAGGGCACCGAACACGATGAACAGCACCGGCCAGAATCGCAAGATGCCGAACGCATTCAACAAGCCGGTGTTGTGGAGGATGAACAGCGTCCCCACGGTCACCAACACGACGCCCCACACAAGATGGTACGGCATATGGTTTCTTCGCCGCATGTTATTCCTCCTCCGTGCGTTGGCGCCGGACCAATGCCTTGCCCAGCAGCGTCGCTCCCCAGGCGACGATCAACAGCGGCCACGTGTCGGAAAAGTCCAATCCCCACACATGCTCCAGCGAGACAAACAACCACAGGCCGATGAAGGCGAGCCATAACCCGTCTCCCAGCGCCGGCGTTCCAATCGAGAGCGCAAACCGTCCGAGACCGATGAAGATGAGTATAAAAGGCCAGTACCGCCAGAATTCGTCGATGGGCAGAATGTCGAAATTGGCCAGAAGGAAAAAGAGGCCTGTAACGACCAGGATGGCCCCGGTGACGAGGTGCATGGCCGGCTTTTCATACGACCTGCATGTCATACAATACTCCTTGACTTGGTTCATGGCCCAAAATACATCCCGCAAGCCGAAAGTCAGCCGTTGATTCGGTGAACGGTGGGTTCGGATCGGTGAACGGAGAGAAACGCGATTTCTTACGTCGGAAAGTGTTTCTTCTGGCAGTCCGGACAGATACCGTGCGTAAACTCGGCCTCGCTCCGCTCCGTAATGTAAACCTCCATCTGTTCCCACTGCCCCTCCTCGTTGCGGATACGCTTGCACCAGCTGCAAATGGGAAGGAATCCCTCCAGCACCCGGACTTTCACTTCCAGCGCCCTGGCCTGAACGGAGGCACGGTGGATCAGAACGGAAAAGGAAAACAGAACGGCCATGCGCACGACCATGTTGACGGCCGCCTCGTCGAGCATCCAGTGCGTGCGCCACAGGAAGTGAAAAGAAAAGCGCACGAGGGGTAACAGAAGTGCCAGAGACACGGCCCATCGAAGGTTGAGGTACCAGGCACTCAACGCGACCGGAATCATGTACGTAATCGGAAACTGTATGATGGGACCCATGAAGAAATCGACCGCCGGCAGCGCCAACGAAAGCAATAGGACCGACAGTCGCATCCGCTTCGGAGGAAACACCTTTTCCAGGTAACCCGCCCAAGATGAATTCATGACACGATATCTTTCAATTCCCGACGCAGTGCATTCAACGACATCGTCAGGTCGCGGATGAAGAACGCGAGAGAAACGACCAGGGAAAGAAAGCTGACCGTAAAGAGACCCACAATCACATCGGTCAAATTGAGACGCGCGTAGTAGGTGATGAACAACATGAAAATCAACAGACTCACGCAAAAAATGCTGAACAGCGCGAACAGGATGGACAGGCGCAGGACACGGGAACGCCTGAACAGGATGCGAATCTGCGTCGATACGTTTTCTTTTTGTTCGTCCGGCATTTCCTTCATCTGTCGTGCCAGGGCCCGTGCGCCGTCGGTTGTGCGGGCATAGCGGTTGGACATCGCCAGGAGCAGCAAGCCGATACCCGAGATCAGGGCGACGGGCGTGATCGAGATCTGAAGTATGTGTACCAGATTTTCAAAATCCGCCGCCGTCACGCGAACCTCCAAAAACGGCCATCGGCCATCCGAAGATGACCGATGGGATGGATTACTGCATCTCCTTCAAGACCGAATAGCTCGTATTAATGTCCCGGGGAATGTCCCTGAGTTTCGCGATGTCCGCCTGGATATCGTCCGTGAGCCTGCCGTATCGCTCCAGAAAGGCTTTGGCCCCTTCATAATTTCCCTCGGCCTCCAGTTCAAGCAGCGTCC
>JBBIJR010000004.1:43118-45384 GCA_037445875.1 Bacteroidota bacterium
GGAACTTCTCGAAATTCACCGTCCACAATCCTCTTGCATCCCGTCCCACAGCGCTTTGTTCCTTCAAGAACACCATTTGCGCAATGTTGGCTTTGCCGTGCGCCTCTTCGGCCCCGAAGCGGATCGAGCGGAACAAACCGACCAGATACGTTACGTAGAATCGTTTCAGCGCTTCTTCGTCGTAAATGCCCTGGCGTTGGAAATACTCCATATTATAGATGCCCAGCACGTCCGCCTTGGCTTCTTCGATGGCCGAGTAGAGTTCTTTGAGCGCTTTTCGCACCTCCAGACTGTCGTTGCCGTGTACGAACCCACGGCCCAGGGTGTGGGACACTTCATGGAGCGTCACGAAGGTGGTAAACGCATGCTGATCCACGTACGCACGATACGGTTCCGCGATCAGGCGCTCGCCGATCGGACGTACGATGTGCTGGAATTTTGCTTCCATCATGTTTTTGTACATCTGCTTCTTCCCGCCGTATTCGATGTGTACGCGCGGGTCGTTGGGAAGTGAGGCCGCAATGGTCTTGATGCCTTTTTGAAAATCGCCGCCGAAATAGACGATATTCACCACCTCGAGCACATTGCCCTTACCGGCCGAGGCGCGGATATACTCCTTCTTCTGGGGAAGGTTCTGTTCGAGGGCGTCCAAATGCGATTGAAAGACCTGCAGTTCCCGCGTCCCCTCCGGGTCCTTGATCATGACGGCGGCTTCGTACGCGGCTTTGTAGTTGAACATCGCGTCTTCATAGTTCTCGATCGGGCCTATCACGACGTCCACGTTGTTGTCCTTGAGCTTCATCCACAGGACGTCCGACTCGTAGTAATCGTCGGTTGCCAGGGCCTTCGCGCGCGCCATCAGGTACTTCTTCAGGGACTCGTTCTCCGAAAGAACCGCGGCCTCCTTCAGCAGACGGGATATGTTCGCGACCTCGTCTTTGTACTCCTCGTGGTACGGCACAGCGTTGAGCGCCGTTCCCTGGCGCCGCACCACCGTGTACAATCCCGTCAGTGCTCTTGCCTGTTCGGGATGTGCCTTCAGATACTGTTCGAACTCCTCGCGCGACAGGTCGACCGGGTAGAACGTTCCGCCCGGAGGCCTTTCCGAGGGTCCGCTGCCCGTGAATCGGCTGAGATCCTCACGATCGTAGGGGCCGTAGTTAATCAGGACGTAGCTGAGCGTGTCGACCGATGCCTGGTCCTTGCGGCGCAGGAAGGCGTCGCGGACGGATATGGCATCGTAGGCCGTCTGTTTCCAGAAGAGCTCGTCCGCGATCTGGCCGGCCCGGACCAGGACTTTCACCATCTCTTTTTCTTTGGCGGACAAATGATTCATCGGAACCGTGATCGCGATCGGCGCATAGGCGGCGATCTTGTCTTTCAGGGTCGCTTCATGCATGTGCGCCTCTTTCTGCGGTTTGCAGGCGGCCAGCAAGACCAGTCCTGCCGTCATCCAACGTACAGTGCTCATGACCACTCCTTACAACGATGCGTGATGTTCCTGGATCGTTTTCACGTCAAGCTTCTCTTCCATGATCGCCCGGATCCCTTTGACCAGGCCGGTCGCGCCCGTGATCGTCGTGATAATCGGAACCTTGAATAACAAGGCCGCCTCACCGATGTATCGCTCGTCCAACCTGGCCTTCTTGCCGGTAGGTGTATTGATCACGAGGTGAACTTCCTTGTTCTTGATGCGATCCACCACGTGCGGACGGCCTTCGTTGATCTTATGCACGTAGCGGGTCTCGATGCCGTGGGCCTGCAATACTTTCTGTGTCCCTTCGGTCGCATAGAGGATGAAACCGAGATCGGCGAGCTCTTTTGCGATCGGCACGATCTTGGGCTTGTCCCGGTCATTGACGGTGAGGAAGACCCCTCCGGACGTCGGCAGGCTCATGCCCGCCGCCATGTGCGCTTTGGCCAGCGCTTTGGAAAAATTCTCTGCAATACCCATCACTTCTCCCGTCGAACGCATCTCCGGTCCGAGATACACGCGGATGCCGGGGAACTTCGAGAAAGGAAACACCGGATCCTTGACGGAGGTGTAGGCGGGGACAATCGGCTGATCAAGGCCCAGATCTTTCAGGGATATCCCGGCCATGATTTTCGCGGCCATTTTGGCCAGGGGCACGCCGATGGCCTTGCTGACGAACGGCACCGTGCGGGAGGCCCGCGGATTCACCTCCAGCACGAAGACGTTTCCGTTTTGTACGGCGTACTGGATGTTGATCAGACCGATCACGTTCAGCTCGCGGGCCAGGGCGTG
>JBBIJR010000004.1:45394-84503 GCA_037445875.1 Bacteroidota bacterium
CAGCCGGGCGGTCTGCTCCCTCAAAACGTCGATTACGTCGGGTGAACTCGAGTAGGGTGGGAGGACGCAGGAACTGTCCCCGGAATGGATGCCCGCCTCTTCGATGTGCTGCATGATCCCGCCGATGAAGACGTCCGTACCGTCGCACAAGGCGTCCACGTCGTATTCCGTGGCGTCGTCGAGGAACTTGTCCACGAGGATCGGATGTTCGGGTGAGACGTGGATCGCGTGGCTCATGTACGTTTCCAGCGACTCGTCGTCGTACACCACCTCCATGGCCCGCCCGCCTAACACGTACGACGGCCGCACCAGCACGGGATAGCCGATTCGATGGGCAACTTCGTGGGCCTCCTCGAATGAGGTGGCCGTTCCGAATGCGGGACATTGGATGCCGAGCCGTTCGAGGAACGTGCCGAATTTCTTCCGGTCTTCGGCCACGTCGATGTGCTCGGGGGACGTACCGAGAATCTTCACCCCGGCGCGCTGCAGCGGGATGGCCAGCTTGAGCGGAGTCTGTCCGCCGAACTGGAGGATCACCCCTTCCGGTTGTTCCAGTTCTATGATGTTCATCACGTCTTCGAAGGTCAGCGGCTCAAAGTACAGGCGGTCCGACGTGTCGTAGTCCGTGCTGACCGTTTCCGGATTGCAATTGATCATGATCACCTCGAAGCCTTCTTCCTGCAGCGCGTACACGCCGTGCACACAGCAGTAGTCGAATTCGATCCCCTGGCCGATGCGGTTCGGCCCGCCTCCCAGGATCACGATCTTCCGTTTTCCGGACTCGCGGTATTCCGACTCGCGTTCGTACGTGGAGTAGAAGTACGGCGTTTCGGCTTCGAATTCCGCCGCGCACGTGTCCACGGGTTTGTAAACGGGCAATACTCCCAAATTCCGGCGGAGCTGACGCACGGTGGATTCATCGGTTTTCCACAGATGCGCCAGCTGACGGTCGGAAAAACCCATCGACTTGGCTTTTCGAAGCAATTCGGCGGAGATCTTGCTCTGAAGGTGGGTCAGCGAGGTGGCCATAACTTGATTCGTGAAACCGGCGCAAACTAACCAATATAAGCTAACGGGTCAAGGTAATTCTGGGCGAACCAGAGCCTTTATGAGGCGAACATTGACTTATTCGTACAGCCTCTCGTATATTGCCTCCGTTCGGGATTCTAATTCGCAACCCAAGACTGAGGAGTTCAGGCATGAAAACCGTTTGGTTGACCCTGTCGGTGTTGTGCTGGACGGCCGGATCCGCACTGGCCGCCAACCCCGACGATCTGCTCGGAAAATGGCTCAATGAAGAAGGCACCGCCAAGATCGAGATCTACAAGCAGGACGACCGGTTCTACGGAAAGATCATCTGGCTGCGGGACCCCGTGTACGCGCAGAAGGACGTCGACGAGGCGGATGGACATCCTCTCGTCAAGGTGGGAGCTACCAAGGTCGATTACCACAACCCGGATGAAAGTCTGCAGAGCAAACCGGTGCTGGGACTCGTGATCCTGCGCGCCTTCGCGTTCGCGGCCGACGACGATGAATGGAGCGGCGGCCGGATCTACGACCCCAAGAACGGGAAAGATTACAAGGCCTATATCCAACTCCTCGAGGCGGACAAGCTCAAACTGCGCGGCTACATCGGCTTCTCTCTCATCGGCCGGACCACCTATTGGACGCGGGTGAAGGAATAGACGTGCGTCGTGTCATGGTGAACAGTCGGTCCATGACTCCTGATTGCAAGTCAGACGGAAGGGATCGCTCCAGACGAGCAACCCCTTTTCTTGAATCTCCCGTGGGCGGTGCTTACAGGCCGAGCATTTTTCGAGAAGTCGAATCCGCGACGGCGTTCTTCGTCCAGTAGTCCATCCGCACCGAATGGGTCCGGATGCCCCTGGTCGTCAGGCGCTTTGCCCTGTCACCAAAGCCGTCCAGGTACGTGCTCTCGAACGCAACGATGTCGTGAGGGAACGCCTTGCGGAACGTGATCACGAGCTGCCGCTGATAACTGCGGTAGTCCAGGGTGAAATTCACCAGCGTGTCTCCCTTGTCCTCAAACACCCGGATCGAGGCCTGCGCGGTTTCTACCGCAGGCCGCCGGTGCAGGAACCGCGCCTGCTGGAGGCCCGGCACCACACGGATTTCCCCGACGGGCAGGGAAGCCGGCGCGAGGCGGATCCGCGTCCACAGTTCGTCCTCCAACCACACCCCTTCCAACTCGTAGGACTGGTCCCCCTCCTTTTCAAAGTAGGAATGCGAGGCCACCCGATAGCGGCTTTCGTTCAGATTGAACTGCGTGTACGTGTGGCCGCACCATTCCTGGACCGTGTTGGTGAGCTTGAGCGAGCGCGGATGGTTCCGGAAGTCGACGGGCGTAAACACGGACGTGAGGACCGAGTAGGGATAGATGCCGGTCAGGAACTGGAGAGACGAGTTCAATTTGAGAACCGGGAGCGAGCGGGTTTGTGATGATTCGTTGTAGGATTCCAGCTTCACCTGTCGGTCTTTGAGAAAATCCTCCGTAACAAAGATCAACACGGCGTCGGCGCGGCGTAGTTCTCCGTACCGGGCCTGTTGAACTTCATAGTGGTTCAGTTCGGCCAGGCCCTGGTACCAGTACGCGGCAAAGGCCGCTTCATCCACCGGAGGGGCGTTCAAGGTCTGCGTTTCGGCGCGCTGACAGCCGGCAGCGATCAGCGCCGATGCGAGCAGTGTCAGCCATCGTTGGGGAAGTGCAATCGGCATTCATCGTTCCTTTCTCATTTTTCGAGTTTATCCAACAGTTCGTTGAGGGCGCGCGCTTCGTCCGTCGAGAGCTTCGAGACGGCCCGGTCGAAGTCGCTTTCACGGGCATCGATCTCCTTGAGCAGACACAGGCCCATTTCGGTGATCCGCAGATCCACCTGCCGACGGTCTTTGGGACACATGTGCCGCAGAACAAGTTTCTTTCTCACAAGCCGTTCGATCAGGCGGGACACGTCCGAATGGCGGTCCAGCATGCGCTCCTTCACATCCATGAGGGCCATCGCGCGGGGATGCTGGCCACGGAGGATTCGAAGCACGTTGAATTGCTGCAGCGTCAGCCGGAACGGCCTGAGCACGGCCGCATGTTCCTCCTGGATCCGCAGATAGTTGAAGACGAGATTGACCACCAGCCGGTGGTGCGCGTTTCGAAAGGACTTCTGGCGAATCTTCTGTTCAATGGACAACACGCGCCACCCTTTGAGTTGGGGGCAACATAATAAGAAAAAGGGCCATCGGAAAGGCTATTTCCGCCGTCCCGGTTCCTCGGATCTTACTTCTTCAGAAACTGTGCATTGACCGTCATCGTGACGTCCTGGCCCACCACGGCACCACCCCCTTCAATAAGGGCGTTCCACTTCAACCCGTGGTCGAACCGATTGACTATGGCCGTCACCTTCCAGCCCGCTTTGACGTTCCCGTAACCGTCCTTCACCTCGCCCCGGTAGGCAGCGTCCAGTTCGATGGCTTTGGTCACACCGCGCATCGTAAAGTCACCGCCGACCTTGTACCGATTCTCCCCGATCTTCTTGAAGGACTTGGACTTGAACGTGATCTCCGGGTACTTCTCGGCCCAGAAAAAGTCCTCGGAACGCAAATGGTTGTCCCGCCTTTCGTTGTCGGTGGTGATGCTGGCCACCTTGATGGTCATCTCGACCGTGGCATCTGAAAAATCAGGGTTGTTGACCGTCAGCGTGGCCGAGAAATCCTTGAAGTGGCCGGTCACTTCGGAAACAACGAGATGCGTCACGGTGAACATGACGTTGGAATGGGTGACGTCGATCTCGTATTTGGTTTGGGCGGTCGCAGGTTTTACGGCAAGCAGAGCTGTTAGGAACATCCACACGGCTCTCTTCATGGTATTCCTCCTTGTTGAGTTGCAGACACAGTCAGATGAAAACTATATGTTTAAACATCTAATACCGTATGCAACTACCCGTCAGCAAAAAAATTCCCGTGGCCGCTCTTTTTCGAGAGCCACAGGCTTATTGCCGCAATGGCAGTTTGGGAAAGGTGGAGGAAGCGGATCTTACTGTTCGTCCTGGTCGTCCGGGGGGGGCGGAGGCAGATCCCATTCTCGAAAACCGTGACCCCTGCCGCCCTTCTTTCGCAGATTCCAGATCATTTCCCGGACCTTCACATGAAACTTCTCCTCGAAGACGATGAACCGGGCCACCTGCCACGACTCGAGTTCCTTGCGCAGTCTCTCGACCACGGCGTCGTGATGGGACTCGATCTTCTTGTCGGCCGAGTACAGTTCGTCAATGGTCTTCCCGATGGTCTTTTCGTCCACGTCGTCTTCCAACGCCGCCATGTGGACCAGTTTGCGAAACACCTCGGCCCTTTCCCGGGACAACTGCCGTTCCGCCGCCAGGTACTCGTCGTAGATCTTCTCAAAGGCTTCACGCTTGCTTTTACTCAGCTTGAGGTCTTCGATCAGTTTTTCCTTCCGGAGGGCCGCCATTTTCTCCCGCATGTCGTCCCCTTCTTGGGCGACCGGCGGCCGTTCCAACGCCACCGCCAGCAAACCCAGCACCCACACATGTCTCATACGTACGTTCCTTGGTTAGGTGATGCTCAGATGATATCTTCGGTCTTCAATTGCTCCACGATCGTTCGCTGCTGTTCGGTGGAAAGGTTGCCGAAGTCCGTCAGCGCGTCCATGCCCTCGACTGCGTCCTGATCGGAGGTCCAGTCGACCGCCTTCAGGTCGTCCAGCTGCGAGCTCCAGTCGTCCTCATCGACAACGGGAGCGTAGTAGTTTTCCAACGTCTGCCGGACGTCCTCGGAGTTGAACCACGAATCCATGCCGGCGATGTACTCAATCTCGCCGCCGCTTCGGAGTACGACCGTCAGCACGAGACCGACGATCGCCGCGGAAGCGGCCCAGGCAAGACCACGTCCCCACCGCAACATCGCAGGTGACGCGGCCCGGCCGTGAAGCCGGTCCATCAGGCGTCCGTGGAAATCGTCCCAATAGCCGTAGGGCACGTGTTCGCCGAAGCGCGGTTTCGACTCGCTCAAACCCTTGAACAATCTTGCACACTCCTCATACGCCTGCCTCCAGGCAGCATCGCCCCGGATGCGCTCTTCCACACGCTTCCGCTCTTCCTCCCCCAACTCTCCGTACACATAGCGGAACAGTTCAGGCAGATGGGGTTTCATGTTCCATTCCTTGCTTGACCAGATCGGGATAATGTTTTTCCAGATGTTGTTTGATATTCTTCAGCGCATGAAAAAAATTGGCCTTGATGGTCCCGACCGAATTTCCTGTAATGTCGGCAATCTCCCCGTGCGAGAGTTCGTCATAGTGGCGGAGCGTGAACACGACCCGCTGTTTCTCCGGCAGATGGTCGACGGCGGACCGGAGCGCATGCTGCAGTTCGGTCTCCTCCGCCATCCGGTCCTGGAGCGGTTCGCGGGACGCCACGGTCTCGGCGGCAACGTCAAACGACAGGAAGTTCTTCAGCCGCGCCTTTCGCAGGTGCGTCAGGGACAAGTTGATACCGATGCGCACCAGCCAGGTGTAGATCGAACTGTCGCCTCGGAAATCCCGCATTTTGCGGTAAGCCCGGATTAAGGTTTCCTGCAGCAGATCGTCCGTATCTTCATGGTTCTTTACCATGCCGTAGATCACGCCGTAAAGCCTTTCCCGATACCGGGAGACAAGTTCGCCGAATGCACGATCCCTGTCATGAGGACTGCCCTGCTTGATGCGGTCTACCAGTTCCTGATCAGTCATGCATCGCTTATCGTTGCCGCGACCCGGTATCCTTCGTCAAATCATAGGATTAGACGCAGTCCGGGCGGCGAAGGTTTAACGGTCGCTGGCCGTTCGGACCACCCTGCGGGGGAGATTAGACAGCACGAGCGCTTCCGGGTCGGTTGTGGGATGGTCATGGATAATTCGGATCAGTGCTGCTTTTTTTCCTTTGTCCACGCTTCCGATCTCATCGCCAAAACCGAGGGCGCGGGCGCCATTCAGCGTGGCCATCTGCAAGACGGCGGCCTCCGAAAGCCCCGGGTGGAGTTTTCTCAGAAACCTCATTTCATTCCACAGATCGAGGTCATCGTTGCTGGCCAGACTGTCCGTTCCAATGCAGACGTTCAGTCCGGCGGCAAGCATGGCCGGAACCGGCGCCACTCCGCCCACGTCAATCCGGGCATTGCTGCGCGGGCACGTGCAGACGGAGGCCCGCCGCTCTTTCAGTATCCCCAGATCGTCACCATTGACGTGGACCCCATGGACCACCAGCACATGCTGATTTAGGAAACGGAGGCGGTCCAGGTACCCCACGGGCGATATCTGCGGCACTTCCCAGCCCTCATCCCAGCGATCCAGCTTGATCAGGAGTTCCCTGAAACTCCCCTCCCCGGTGCGGAGGAACTCGATTTCGTCCTTCGATTCAGCGAGGTGAACACTCGTAACCAGGCGGCGCTCGGCGCAATAGCGCGCAATCCTGCGGAACAGTTCCGGCGAAACGGAATACGGCGCATGCGGACATAGCGTTTCCACAACCCGGCCGTCGCTTTCACTTTCGATACGAGTCGAGAATTCTGCGAAGCGTGAGTCCGCCATGGACGACGGAAAGCCGGTGAGTTCGTTGAAGACGACGGCGCGCAGGGAACTGGCCCAGAGGAGCGGCAGGGACGTGGCGGAGTGGTTGGCTATATCCCCGACAGCAACGACTCCGCACGCCTCTGTCTCTCGAATGCCCTCCCGACAGGCCTCGATCGTCTGCTCGCGCGTGAACCGCGTCCTGCGGGTGATCGCCTGGTAGGCCCAATCGCCAAAATGGTGGACTTTCCCGATCGCCCCCCTCATCACGCACAGTTCGAGGTGCGTGTGAGCATTGACCAGGCCCGGCATGAGGATGGAATTCGGCTCCGAATCGCAGGGCAGGTCCGCATGGCGAGCGACGATCTCCCGCCGCGGGCCCACGTCCACGATCGTTCCGCCGTAATCCACTACTACCGCGCCGTCGCGCAGAGGAGGAGAACTGATGGGCAGCAGCCAGTCGGCCGAGAGGATCTTCATGGATAGTGCTCCATGCGCTCAAGGTAGGTGACCTGCTCGTGATTTTCCAGTGAATCAAGAGTATAGTGAAGACTGGTAAACCTGCAAATCGCCCCGGCTGCCCGGAGCGCCGATGGAATGAAGATCACGGGCCGGTAAGCCCGCGCGTTGAGAGCGCGCCCTCGGACGCACTTGAAGGGGTTCGACTACCGTTCGGACTGCTTGAACAGGGTTCAGCCTGTCGCGGGGTTGTGGTGTGTCCTGTCGGTCCAGCGATTAATGCTAACTGCTAGCTGAACCTTGACCTTGTCTCCCGGATTTTCAAAGTTCCCCCCATGCGAAGGACCATACTCCTTTACGGTCTCGCCATGGCGGCGATGATCGGACTGTTGAAGTTCCTCGAATACCGCTACGTCGTTCGAGATTACACACTCGAATTTTACATTGGTGCGGTTGCTGTGATCTTCGCTCTACTGGGCGTGTGGGCGGGCCGGCGACTGACTCGCGTGCAAGCCGCGACTCGCGATCCGAATTTCTGCATCGACAGGGCAACCCTCGATCGTCTCGGCATCAGCCCGCGCGAATACGAGGTGCTGGAACTGATCGCCCACGGTCTGTCGAACCGCGAGATCGCCGACCGCTTGTTCGTCTCGCCCAACACCGTCAAAACTCATTCTTCCAGTCTATTCTCCAAACTGAACGCCCGAAGGCGAACGGAGGCCGTCCGGAGGGCAAAAGAACTCCGTCTTCTGCCCTAAACCTTTGGGTGATTGAACCGGATCTTTACCGAATCATCCTTTCGAATGATGCTTCCGGCATCTATACTCCGTATATTTCCGAAAAAACAGGAGCGTGAACCATGCGACGAATTATCCTGACTTTTGGACTTCTGTGCGGCGCCATAATTGCGGGCTTTCTGGTAACGGTGACATTTCTCTGGGACAAAGGCATCTTCAAATTCGAGAACGGCGAATTCGCGGGTTATGCAAGTATGCTCGTAGCCTTCTCGATGATCTTTTTTGGCATCAAGACCTATCGCGACCGTCAGCAGAACGGGGCCATCAAGTTCCTCACCGGCCTCAAGATCGGTCTGTGGATCTCCGTGATCGCGTCGTTCATGTATGCCACGGCGTGGGAAGTCTATTATCAGACCAGCGAAAACCTGAGGAACAACTTCATGGATCAGTATACGGAACATTGCCTCAGCCAGATGAAGAACGACGGAGCCTCGGAAGAAGAGATCGCCGGGAAAGCGAAGGAACTGGCGGAAATGAAGGAAATGTACAAAAATCCCGCGATGCGATACGGTTGGACCCTTGTGGAGATCTTTCCGGTCGGACTCGCGGTTACGTTGATCAGCGCGGGCGTGTTGAGGAGGAAAGAAGTGCTGCCGGCGTGAGCTCGGCGACATGAACGGAAAGGACGGTCGAATGGGATACCCTGTGGTTCATTTTGACATTGGCTGCCGCGTTTGGGCCATGAACCGGATAGCTACGTCATGCTCTATGTAGAGGTCGAGTCCCAGGGAGGAACCGTCATTGTTCCGGAAACCCCGGTTCCGGGTGGTGATCATTTCGCCTGGTGTCGTGATCCGCATGGAAACCTGTTCGGGCTGTGGAAGCCCGGATCGTGACGCTGGTGTCGTCGAACAACAGCATGCAGCGGACGGCGCTGCGCGCTGCCGCAGATGCTGAGCGTTCGGCTGCGGGCGCAAGGATTGAGCGGAACGACGAGACTACCGGTTCAAATGATAATTCGGGGCTTCTTTGGTGATGAACACATCGTGCGGGTGGCTTTCCTTGAGGCCAGCGGCGGTCATCCGGATCAGGCGGGTTTTTGACTTCATGTCTTCGATCGTGGCGGTGCCGGCGTATCCCATGGCCGCACGCAGGCCGCCGACCATCTGGTAAACCACGTCGCTGACCTTGCCTTTGTACGGCACGCGGCCTTCGATGCCCTCGGGCACGAGTTTGTCGGTGTCCATCTCGTCTTCCTGAAAGTAGCGGTCCTTGCTGCCCTGTTTCATCGCGCCCAGCGATCCCATGCCGCGATACACCTTGTACTTGCGTCCCTCGTAGAGCACCGACTCGCCCGGACTCTCGTCCGTCCCGGCGAACAGGCTGCCGATCATCACCGTGTCCGATCCGGCCGCGATGGCCTTGGCAATGTCTCCGGTCTGCTTCACGCCGCCGTCGGCAATTAGCGGTACGTTGCTTTTCCGGGCGGCCCTGGCGCATTCCAAAATCGCCGAAATCTGCGGCACGCCCACGCCCGCCACCACCCGCGTCGTGCAGATACTGCCCGGTCCGATCCCGACTTTGATCGCGTCCGCGCCCGCCTGGATCAGGGCCTTTGCCGCTTCTTCCATGGCCACATTGCCCGCGATCAGGTCCATCTCGGGGAACTTCTGTTTGACCCGCTTGATGGTTTCCAGCACGCCGTGGGAATGGCCGTGCGCCGTGTCCACCGAAAGAACATCCACGCCGGCATCGACCAGCGCCTCGGCCCGCTCGAGAACATCTTTGGTCACGCCGAGAGCACCCCCGACCCGAAGCCGGCCGTGCGCGTCTTTGCACGCGTTCGGATACATCTTCTTCTTCTGGATGTCCTTGACGGTGATGAGGCCCTTGAGGTGGTATTGATCGTCCACAACGAGCAGTTTTTCGATTCGATGTTTATGCAGAATGACCTCGGCCTCCTCGAGTGTCGTTCCCACTTTGGCCGTGATCAAATTGTTCTTGGTCATCACGGCGTCCACGCGCAGATCGTAATTCGTGGCAAAGCGCAGATCGCGGTTCGTCAGGATGCCGGCCAGTCTTCCGTCCGGATGCGTGATCGGGATTCCGCTGATCTTGTACCGTTTCATGATCTCCAGCACATCGGACAGGCGATGCTCCGGCGTCAGGGTGATCGGCTTCATGATCATCCCGCTTTCCGACCTTTTCACGCGGTCCACTTCCCCGGCCTGATACTCGATCGTGCAGTTTTTGTGGAGCATCCCGATACCGCCTTCGCGGGCCATCGCAATGGCCAGTTCCGACTCGGTTACGGTGTCCATCGCAGCGCTGACCAGAGGAATATTCAGAGAAATGTTTCTCGACAACCGCGTCCCCACGTCCACCTGGGTCGGCAGAACTTCCGAATAGGAGGGAACGATCAGGACATCGTCAAACGTGAGTCCTTCTTCCATGATCTTGTCGCTGGCGGGATGTTCGCTCATGAATGCCTTGATGCTTGCTGGGTGTCTCTCCAGAATTGCGCGAATTTACCGAACGAAGGGCAGAAAGGCAAGTGTACAATGAGCAGTGAACAATGATCAATTCTCCGCCATCCCCACACGTTCTTCGTGGATTCCCGAAATCCTGTTGCGGATGCGGGATCCCTCCCCTATCTTTCATCCAGCAAACAGGAGAAGCTCGTGGTCCGTCAAGTCACCGTACATCGAGTTCCCGCATAGACCCGAAGTATTTCGAAGCCGCGCGGGAAATGGCCGAAGTGCTCGTGGACCACGACGTCGCGGTGGTCTTCGGGGGAGGCGGACACGGATTGATGGGCTGCCTCGCGGACCGCGTGGTGGAACGCGGCGGCCGGATCGTGGGTATCATGCCGCATTTCATGCGCGAGATGGAATGGAATCACAAGCAGCTTGACGAGACGGTGTTCGTCGACGATATGCACGAACGCAAGAAACGATTGCTCCGGAACTCGGACGCGCTCATCGCCCTGCCCGGAGGCTGCGGCACGATGGAGGAACTGCTCGAAGCCATCACGCTCAAGCGGCTGGGGCAGTTCACCCGCCCGATCGTGATCCTGAACACCGACGGGTTCTACGATCCGCTCCTCGATATGCTCGCCGCTGCATCCGCGAGCACTTCATGAACGAACGCCATCGCTCGATGTGGTCGGTCATTCGCCGGCCCGCGGAATTGATGGACGTTTTGGTGAACGCCCCGGCGTGGGATAATTCCGCCATAGACTTCGCCGTGGTGAGGTGAGTCCGGGCGGGTCTCAGGAATGCGTCCCCTGCCATCGCGTTTACCCTCTATCCGGCGCATTGATTCGCCGGAAAATCCCGGGCAACTTGACCTTGTAATTCACCTAGAAGATTTTGTATGTTATTTGTTATGAATGCCAGAACGCGGTTTCCCATGGTCTGTTGCGCATCGCTGGTTCTCCTCGGCGGCGGCCTTGCCGCTCAGACGTCGAAGTCCGAAGGGTCCGAAAAGTACCGGGCGGAAGCGCTCAGTGCATTCATCGACGGATTGATCGCCGACCTGAGCCAGAATTATGCCGACGCCATCGCGTCGTACCGGGAAGCGCTCGAGCGAGACGGTTCCGCACCGTCCATAGCCCTGGCGCTTGCTAACGATTACTACCTCGTAGGACGTATCGACAAGGCGCGCAAGCTGGTGGACGGAGTTCTGTCCGGCCATCCCGACCACATCGAAGCGCTGGAACTGCTCGCCGACCTTCTGTTTCATGAGAACGAATACCTCGACATGGTCTCCACACTGGAGCGAGTGGTGCGTCTTGAACCGGCCAATGTGGATGCGCGATACAAGCTGATCTCCATCTACGAAATCCAGGGTAAATCCGGAGACGCCGCCACGCACTATGCGGCCCTGCTCCGGTGGCTCGGACCCAATTCGCTCATCTCTCTCAAACTCGGCGACTACTACCTGCGGAACAAATCCTATGAAAAAGCCGTGTCGGTGTTGAAGAATGCGCGGGACGCCGAGCCCAACAACGTGTACGTCATCGAAGCGCTCGGCCAGGCATACGCACTGAACAAGGACTACACGCGGGCCCTCGATGCGTACGAGGACCTGGCCCGGCTGCAGGAACAGAATCACGTGCTGTGGGTCCGCATCGGGAACCTCGCTCTTCAGACCGAACAATACGACAAGGCCGTCGACGCGTTCGAACGTGCCTCTCTGCCCAACAACGCCGAAATTCAACGCTCGCTGGGATTTGCGTACCGCCAGCTCGGCCGGCCGGACCCGGCGGTCCGCTGCCTGGAACAGGCGATCGCACTGAATCCGAAAGATGTGTTGTCGATGAACCTTCTTGCACCTATCTACCAGGACCTGCACTACTTCGACAAGTCGGACTCGGTGTTCGAACGGATTCTCGAACTGGAGCCCGACAACGACCTCGTACTGAACAATTACAGTTACAGCCTCGCCGTCCGCAGCACACGGCTCGATCGGGCCATGGAAATGATCAAGAAGGCACTGGCCAGGGCCCCGAACAATTCCCACTACCTGGACACCATGGGTTGGGTCTACTATCAGCTCGGAGACTACGAGCAGGCGCTGCGCTACGTAAAACAATCCTACGCACTCGACCCGACGAGCTGGGAAGTAACGGACCATCTCGGCGATATTCATGCACGGCTCAAGGACCTGCAGACCGCACGGTCGTTTTGGAAGAAAGCTCTTGAATTGAAGCCGGACCAGACTTCCATACAATCCAAACTGCCGTCAACGCCGTAACCCCCCGTTATCTTGCGTTCCCACCGGTTCTTCTTCATCGTGTGCTTCGTGTTTCTTGTGTACGGCTGCTCCCCCACCGAGACGATCCGGCGGCGCCCCGTGCATGTCTCCGAAACCACACCCGTCGAAATCGTGGAAAAAAACAACCGGAACCTTGCACATGTCAAGTACATCAAGGCCCTCACGACGCTGAACCTCGAGTCGCCGAAGTCGGCCAACCAGTTCACGGCCCAGATGGCGATCAAGCTGCCCGATTCCGTCTACGTCAAGATCGAAGGGGTGCTGGGCATCGACGGCCTGAAGGCCTCGTTCAACCGCGAGACGTTTGTGGTGTACAACATCGTCAACAAGTACGTCGTATACGGCGCCACCGGCGCCGAGGCCATACGAAAGACGTTCGACTACGACCTGACGTTCGACGAAATGGTCGAAATCCTGATCGGCTGGCCGGCGCTGCGCCGGTCCGACCTGGATCGACTGCTGGACTTTTCCGCGGAAGAAACCTATTTTGTACTGCACGTACGGGAAGACCAAGGAACGCGCCGGATGTGGGTGGACCCGTTTGCCGGTTATGCGGTCAGCAAGATCGTCCGCTACGATTCCACCGGACAGGTGGTAATGGAGAAGGATTTCACGCGCTTCGAGAAACTCGGCGACGTCTATTTGCCTCGATACGTCCGCATCCTTCGACCTCGGGAGAAAGACCTGCTGAGCATCTATTTTGACGCCCGGACGCTCAACCGCTCCTTCAGCAGCCGTCTGTTTACCATCGACTATCCGAAAGACCTGCAACCGATCCACCTGGAATAGAACCGCCATGCAAACCACCGAAGCCCCGCTCTGCGATGTCAGCGTCGTCATCCCGCTCCTCAACGAGGAAGAATCGCTTCCGGAACTGACCGACCGGATCGTCGAGACGTTGGTCCGCGCCGGAATCTCGTTCGAAATTCTGTATATCGATGACGGCAGCAGCGACCGGTCGTTCGAAGTGCTGAAGGAACAACATGCGCGGCACGCCGCCGTCCGGGTCATCCGCATGAAGAAGAACTACGGCAAGTCGGCCGCCCTGGCAGAGGGGTTTCGTGCAGCAACCGGACGGTACGTGGCCACGATGGATGCCGACCTGCAGGACGACCCCCACGAACTGCCTTCGCTGATCCGAAAACTGGACGAAGGTTACGATCTGGTTTCCGGATGGAAAAAGAAGCGGCACGACCCGATCAGCAAAACGGTTCCATCGAGGTTCTTCAATTTCGTCACCAGCCTCCTCACGGGGATCCGTTTGCACGATTTCAACTGCGGACTCAAAGCGTATCGCCGCGAGGTCGTGCGCGACGTTAATCTGTACGGCGAACTGCACCGCTATATCCCCGTGCTGGCCCGCTGGGAAGGCTACCGGCGCATCACCGAACTCCCGGTCCAGCACCATCCGCGGAAGTACGGTTACAGCAAATTCGGTGTGGCCCGGTTCATCCGCGGTTTTCTGGATTTGCTGACGGTCCTTTTTCTGTCCCGCTACCTCCGGAGGCCCCTTCACTTCTTCGGCTTCGTCGGTACCGCATTCTTCCTCACCGGCCTCGGCATCTGCCTCTATCTCACCATCGACTGGTTCCTCGGGACGCCTATCGGCAACCGTCCCATCCTGTTCCTCGGCGTGCTCCTGATCCTCGTGGGCATTCAGATCGTGTCCACCGGCCTGGTCGGCGAAATGCTAACATATCACTTCCACCGGCAAAAAGAGTATCCGGTGCGGGAACGGCTCGGGTGAGTATGGCGGAAGAACGGGCATTAAAGACGATCACGACCAACCGAAAGGCCCGTCACGAGTACTATGTCGTCGATACGATCGAGGCGGGCATGGCGCTGACCGGCAGCGAGGTCAAGTCGCTCCGTCAGGGCAAGGGAAACATCCAGGACAGCCACGCGCGGATTCAAAACGGCGAGGTATGGCTGTACCACATGCACATTCCCGAATACAAACAAGCCAACATCAACAACCACGAGGAATATCGGCCCCGCAAGCTGTTGCTGCACAGAAGCCAGATCAGGAAACTCCTGCGTCAGACCGAAGAAAAGGGCATGACGTTGGTTCCCCTCTCCGTTTACTTCAACGAACGCAACAAGGTCAAGGTACTGCTGGCCGTTGCGAGAGGAAAGAGACTGCATGACAAACGCGAGGCGATCGCCGATCGGGACGTGCGGCGCGATCTTCAGAGACAGTACCGCGTCAAAAGCTAGCACCCTTTGCCCGCCGGGCGACCCGCTGCAGGGATATCTGCAAGAACACCCATGGTAACCAGACGTGGCCGACCGCTTGAAGGGTGTGAATTCGTTCACAAGTCACGGCAACATTCTGCCTCGGCCACTTGCGCAACGGTGATTCTTCGCGTATATTGAGGCTACCTGTCCCGAATCATTCCTGTCCCGCCTATCGAACGGCGACCGTTGGTGTGATCAAATTTTTTTCAAGGAGGACGGTATGAAAGTCGTCAGCGACATCATCTCCGGACGAGAATTGTATTGCGTGACCGTCGGCATGGCCGTGGTGGACGTGATCCGCTTCATGGCGGAAAAGAACGTCGGTGCGGTCGTGGTGGTGGACGATCTGCAGACCAAGCGATTGCGCGGAGTGTTTTCGGAACGCGATTTGATGAAGCGGGTCATGCTGGCAGGTCTGGACGCGGCCAAGACGAAGATCGACGATGTCATGACCAAGAATGTGGCGGTCGGCCACAAGAACGAGAGCTACGATGTCTGTCTGGAACGGATGAAACGGATCCGCTCACGCCACCTGCCTATTGTGGACGGCGAGCGACTGCTCGGCATGGTGTCCATGCGTGATCTCCTCGAAGTGGACCTCGAAGACAAGACCGAGGAGATCAAAATGATGAACGCTTATATCCACGACGTGCCAAAATCCATGCTGTGAGCGGACCGCCCGAAGGCCCGCAGGCATTCCTCGAGACGCTGCAGCGGGCGATTCGACAGACTCAGCGCGGCGAATTTTTTGACGCGCACGAAACCCTCGAGATCCTCTGGCGGTCGGAAACCGATCGTACCCGCCGCGATGCCCTTCAGGGCCTTATCCACGTGGCCGTCGCCTGCCATCACCACCAGCACTCGAATGTCCCGGGAGCACGGCTGCAGTTGCGCAAAGGCCTGCACAAGTTCCGTGGGATCGATCTGGAGAAACTGGAACCGACGTGGGGGGTTCAGCTCAGGAAGTTTGTAGAGGACATCAAGCAAAGGGGAACCGAGTTGAAACGCGGAGGGTATCCGCGGCTCCGTATCATCGCGTCGGAAGAACCACGGTAAACGTCGATCCTTTTCCTACTTCGCTTTCCACAAAAATATTTCCGTTGTTCTCCGCTACCAGGCGGCTGCAGATGGACAATCCCAACCCCATGCCTTCGCTCTTGGTAGTGAAAAACGGATTAAAGATCTTCTCGAGGTTCTCTTTCGGAATGCCCGGTCCCGAGTCGCTTACCTCGACGGCCACGAACGGCAGCCGCTGATCGAACACGTCCTCCGACCAGGCCGCATGAGGATGCTCTCCCAGCGTCGTAGTGTACACCCGGACCCTCAGTTCCCCGCCGTCCTTCATCGCCTGGATAGCGTTCAGAATGATGTTCATGAACACCTGCTCGACCTGGTGCACGTCCGCAAAGATCTTGGGTACCACGTCGGAGAATTCTTCTTTGAACGTGATGCCCCGCGTGCTCATCTGCGCCGCCAGCAGCAGATAGATGCTGTCGATGGCGGATTCGACGTCGATGTAATCACGGGAGGGTTTGACCGGCTTGGCGAACTTGAAGAAATCCGTCAGCAGGTTGTTCACCCGGTCGATCTCCCGGATGATGCGGCTCACCAGCTCGATGCGGCGGTCATGTTCTTCGAAGGACTCCTCGAGCACCTCGGCCGCCGTTTTGATGCCGCCCAGCGGATTCCGCACCTCGTGCGCAATACCCGTGGCCAGTTCTCCCAGTGTGGCGAGGCGGTCCATGCGCTCGACCTGCTTCTTCATGAGGTTGATCTCGGTAAGGTCGCGGAACGTAATGATCACGCCGATCTGTTCGTTCTTCTCGATCAGCGGAGAGGTGCTGAAACCGATGGGGATCGTTTGTCCCTGCCTTGAGATGAGCTTGACCTCCTTGCTCTCGAACCGCTTGTTGGGAATGAGCATGAGGTCGAGGATCTTTCCGTTCTTCTGCGGATCGGCAAAAAGGTCGATCAGGTTCTTGCCGAGCAGTTCCTCGACGGAATAACCCAGCGTCGAAGCGGCATTAGCATTCAGGAAGGTGACCGAGCCGGACATGTCGATGCAGATGAGCAAACTGCTCATGTTCTGGATGATGTTCCGGTAGAACCGGTAGACGCGTTCGATGACCTTGTACTTCTCGTACAGCTTTTCCTGTTCCTCCAGCCATTCCTTGGGAATCGAGGCACGGGCTTTTTCGTAAGCCTCGGAATCGGGTTCGAGGCGGGACTTCTCTTTGTTCAGCACCCGTTGCTCGAGGGGAATCAGGTCGCTCAACTCTTTGTTGAGGATCTCGAACGCTTCCTTTTTGCCTTCAAATCGTTTGCTCATGCGGGTCTCGTTGGAGCGGAGGCCGTCCGTCTCACAGCACGGAGACGGGATCGACATCGACGATGATCTGATGGTCCTGCCCATCGCGCACGGACCGGTACCTCGTCAGCGCTTTGCGAAGTATCTCGCGGCCGACCGTGCCTCCCTTGTCGTGTTGTCTGTCGGTTTTCAGCAGGATATGCCAGCGATAGAAATTGCGCACCTTGACGATCGGTGCAGGTGCGGGGCCGAGAACCAGGGCCGACCGGGCGACGCCAATTTCATTCAGCAAAATATCGGAAAAACGGCCACTTTGGTCAACTACTTTTTTCTCGTCGGAGCCGCGAAATACGACGAGGTACAACCTGCCGAACGGTGGATACAGGAGCTCCCGGCGAAACGCCATTTCTTCCCGGTAGAACGCCCGGTAATCGTGGTTTTGCGCATACCGGATGGCCGGACGCTCCGGATGCAGCGTTTGCACGATCACACGGCCGACGTTGTTCTTGCGTCCCGCGCGGCCCGCCACCTGCGTCAGCAATTGAAATGTCCGCTCCGAGGAACGAAAGTCCGGCAGGAGCAGACTGGTGTCGGCCGAAATGACGCCCACCAGGGTGACTTTTTCAAAATCCAGCCCTTTGGCAACCATTTGAGTTCCGAGCAGAATCGACGCGTCTCCGCGGCGAAAGCCGTCCAGAATTCTCTCGTGCGCTCCTTTGCGGATCGTGGTGTCCAGGTCCATACGCAGGGCGCGGGCCCGTGGAAACGTCTGTTCGAGCACCGTTTCCACTTTCTGAGTTCCGATACCGTATCGCAGGATTTCCGGGTTGCCGCACGCGGGGCACGCGGAGGGTGCCGGGGAAGAGTAGCCGCAGTAATGGCATCGCAGGCGGTGCTTGTGCCGGTGATAGGTCAACGAAAGACTGCAGTGCGGGCACTCCGGCACGAATCCGCAGTCCACACATGCCAGAAAGCTGGCGTAGCCTCGGCGGTTCTGGAAGAGAATGATCTGGTGGTTCCGGTCAATGGTCTGCTGCATGGCGTCCCGGAGTTCTTTGGAAAGGACCGGCTCCCAGCCTTCCGTATGAATGCGGCGTTCCTGCCGCATGTCGATCACCCGTACGCTGGGGAGCGGCACATCGTTGATGCGGCGAGGCAATTCGAGAAGGGTGTACTTTCCGTTTTCTGCATTCGCGTAGGACTCCAGCGCAGGTGTGGCCGATCCGAGAATAACCACCGCTCCGCTCAGCGTACCTCGTACGACGGCAACGTCCCGGGCATGATACCGGGGCGTGGTGTCCGACTGTTTATACGTGTTTTCGTGTTCTTCATCCACCACGACCAATCCGAGGTCCTTCACGGGAGCGAACACGGCTGAGCGGGCGCCGATCACTACGCGGAAATCCGTCCGGTGAATCTTTCGCCATGAATCAAACCGCTCGCCGGCCGACATGGCGCTGTGCCAGACCGTCACCAGCGATCCGAAATGGGATTTGAATCGCTCCACGGTCTGCGGAGTCAGCGCGATTTCCGGCACGAGCACAATGGCCGAACGGCCCTGAGCCAGCGTTTGTTTCATCGCTTCGATGTACACCTGCGTCTTTCCGCTGGCCGTTATACCGTGAAGCAGAAAGGTCGCGTAAGTCCGGTCCGCAATAGGCCGGGCGATCGCATCTACCGCCCGCTCCTGGTCCGGATTCATCGCGATGGCCTCCGGAGGACCAAATTCGCGGGTGAACGGATCGCGCACTTTCTCGATCTCTGAGACGATCAGCAGACCTCGGGCCACGAGCGCCTTCAAACTCGAAAGGCCCGCTTGCGACGATTCAAGAACGTCCCGCTGCGACAGGACGGGCAGTTCCTCTCCGTTCTCCAGCCACCTCTCCAAAAACAGTCTCAGAATATCGGCCTGCTTGGGCGATCGGCGCTCGAATTGTTCGATCGTCGACTCCAGCGCTTCCGGTTCCCGCAGAAGGGGCCCATCGAGCGAGACCATTTTTTCATAGAGGACCGAGATACCGGGCTCCGAGTACGACTCACGCACCTCCACGATGCCCAGGCGCGTTAGTTCCTCCAGCGCACGGATCAGCTGCGCAGAACCGGTTTTCTTCTGGAGCGCAGACCAGGACAGCTCGCGATATACATACAATGCCTTCAGGATGCGGGCCTGGAGCGGTTTGCTGCGGCGGAGGGCGTGGATTTCGTAGTCGCTGATCGGACTCTTGAGGCTCACGACCCGCTGGCTGACCTTGTCGAGACCGGGCGGCAGCATGATACCCAGCACCTGCCCGAGCGGCGCCATATAATAGTCGGAGATCCACCGTGCCAGACGGAGGAGATCCTCCGGAAACACCGGGAACGTATCCAGCACTTCTGTCACGGCTCGGGCGTGACCCGGAGGTACCGAGTCGGAAGAACCGATTACAAAGCCGGTGATTTTCTTGCGTCCGAAGGGAGCAAGCACGCGGAATCCCGGACGAATCACTCCGGCCAGCGACTCGGGAACATGGTAAGTAAAAACCCGATCGACCGGGATGGGAAATACCACGCTGCATGTGGATGAAAGGTTCATGCTTCGGAGGTCCGCTCGCCTGTCCGCAAAGAAGCGCTGTTTTCCGGGCGACGCAATGTAACAACTTGCCGCATGGATTTCAACCCGGTTGACTCACCGGCATCCCGAAAAAACGTTGAAAAAGGAAGAAATGTCTCTATATTGCGTCCTCAAATTTTGTCGATCGTTGAAGATACATGGCTTCGCATCCTTCCGATACCGAGTTGGAACGTATAGAGGAACTGCTCCGGCTGGAAATCCCCGGCCGTCCGGCCGACCAGGACGTACAGGCATTCGTTAAGCAGATCGAGCGTCTGCCGTCCGAGTTGCTTCGCATTCTTCGCACCATGCTGGGACGGACGCTCAGCGAGCGCGAAGCGTCCCATCAAGGCCATCTCCACGTGGAGTCGCTCAGGGAACTGGTCGATCGGAGCCGCGTCCATCTCTGGCTCATGGGCCGCGGCCTGAGCGAAGCGGCAGCTATCAACCTGCTCAAGGGTCTGCAGAGGAGAAAACCCGGAGCCCTGTCGGCCCTGCTCCGCTCGGACCGATACGTGGAATGGGCCGATCGCGAACCCGAGCACCTGTTGATCGAAACCGGGCTGCGCGACAAGGACGTGCGCCGTTTTCTGGACACCCTCGAGGAAGCCGGCTTTACGCTCGAGGAACCGATGCGGACGGTCTTTGCCATCAATTATGGGGCCGAGGTGGAGTTGCGGAGCGACTCCCTTCGCGGTGCCATGTCCCTGAAGGAGTTGATTGCTTTTTATCTGTACGGCATCATGGAGGTTGACCTGAGCGCCTACGGTCTCGACGAGGATCTGCTGCACGAACTGGCCGCACGCATCGGGCTGGGCAACAACATGCTGCGGCAATGCCAGCTCGTACGCCAGCTCGAACGGTATTGTTTCGGCCTGCCGCACGGCTCGCCGGCCGCTCAGCACTCGCGCGAGCACTGGATCCACCGAATCAACGAGTTCGAACTGAAAATCGCGCTCGAGCAGTACGTCAGCCGGGACAAACTCCTCAAATCGGACATGGAACTCGCCGAGCTCTACGTCGAGGTCCACCACATTTTCGCCGATGTCGGCGATCTGGACGATGAGACCCTCGCCGTAATATCTATCACCTACCGCCTCGACAATCCCGAGGAAACCGGCCACACGGTGGAAGAACTGCTTTCCATGATCGACCAGATCAAACTGCTCACGACGGAGTTCTCACCCCTTGGCGTGTTGACGCGAGACATCTTTGCTTTTTTCGAGATCCTCGGCGAGTGCGATCACCACAACCCGTTCTTTCACAAGACGATCGTCAATTTCCGTTCCCGCTTGCGGCGTCTCGCGGCGAGCTCACGGGAGACCGGAGAACGGCCGACGCTGATCCTGCTGATTCTCACGTACCTCTACGCGCGGCTGGATGCTTTTCTCGACGATTATGAACTCAACGAAACGGAAGTGCTGGAGGGCATCCGCGGCCGTCTGGCCCAGTGCACCGATCCGGCGCGGCAATTTGCCATCGTCGATGCAATCGAACAATACCTGGCGGAGAACCCGGGATTGCTTCAGATCGCCGACGATACGTACTGGCCGGAGCTGATCAATACCCTCGAATTGAATATCATCCTCAAGATCTATATTGACCGTGCGTATCTCGTGCCGGGCACGACGGGCATGAACAAGAACCAGATGCTGGATCACCTTCAGACACAGATCAATCGCATCCCGGATCTGTCGGTCAAGAGTCTCACGGTGACGTTTGTCACGGCCCACCTCGCCACTCACCTGGAGCAATCCCGCGAGCAGACCCTGTCGATCGGGGAACTTTCCGGGCTGATCGACACGCTCAGGCAGGATGCGGAACATGCCGCCGTTCAAATCACAGTCCAGAGCCGCGTCAAGCGCGAACTGCTCAGCGCATTGACAGAACGGGTGTACCGGCTGGAAGCCATCCAGCACGCCCTCCACGAACATGCTCCGGCAGACTTACTCCACCGACTGGATGAGGTGGTGGTGGGCTTGCGTACACGGCGGGACAACCTGATCGAAGGGAAGATGGACCCCCACGTCCTGGAGAAGGACATCCGCGACCTCCTGACCGATCCGAAAGTCGTCAAACTCGTCTCCGACGCCGAACTGCAGTATCGGGAGATCCTGGCCGTCAAGTCCCACTAACCGGTCCGTCCGAAGTCATCCGCAGGATGAGCGTTGTACCGGCTGCCGTCGGATGGACAAACCAGCTGCTCACAAGCCGGTCGATCACTTTCAGTCCCCATCCTCCTTTTCGCTGCTTGCCCTCAAGCTTGCTCCGAAGGTCCGGATCGGACAAGGCGGCCGGATTGAAGCCTTCCCCCTGATCCCGGATGACCGCTTCGACAAACCCCTCGTCATCGTTCAGTACGACGGTTACACGGCGCTTGCGGTCGTAACGGTTACCGTGTTTGATCGCATTGACGAGACCTTCGCGAAGGGCAAGTTGGAAATCGTTTATGCAGGTGTCCGTAAACCCGCGCGATCGCATGACGGCTCCGGCACGTTGTATGACGGGCAATTCCGAATCGCGCGTACTCGGTATCGTCGTCTCTTCTCGGTGAACCGGCTGAAACGATAGTACCACGGCCAGGGCGTCGTCTTCCGCATCTTCCGGAGTCGACGCATCGAGGGTTGTGGTCCCTGTGGACAGGGATCGGGCCCATTGCTCTGCGGCGCGCTCGTCCAGCCCGTCGGAATGAAAAACAAGGCGGTCGCCCGGCGATAGTTGCAGAACGAGTTCGCCGTAGGGTCCGAACAGCTCGGGCATTCCGACGGCCCGACCGCTGAGGGGGACGGCCACCGTGCGTCCATCGCGGCACAACACGGGAGGCTCAAAACCTGCATTGAACAGGTGAACGGAACCGGTGGCCTTTTCGACCACGGCAACCTGCACGGCGACGGTTGTCCCGCGCGGCGCCGAAGGCGTGATCAGGGCCTTCTCGATATGGGTAAAAAAACCGGCGAGCGTCCCGGCCTCCTTGCCGCCGGAACGGAGGAGAAATTCGGCCAGGCCGCGCACCAGCGCCGCATGGAACGACGCCGACACACCCTGGCCGGACGCATCGATCAGCAGAATCGCAACACGATCGGGATCGAGATCGAAATAATCGTAGTGGTCCCCCCCGACTTGCTGGGCGAGCCACAACCGTCCCTGCAGGCGAAGCGGTCCGGTGCGCAACTCTCCTTTCGGCAACAGCCCGGTTTGAATGCGATGAGCCGCCCGCAGCTGCCGATCGAGTTCCTCCTGGACCGATTGGAGACGCTCGTTCAGCCGACCCCATTCATCCATCTTCTCCCGAAGCGCCTCGACCATGCGGGCGACCGACTCTGACAACTGCGCCACTTCATCCGGGACCGCCTGGGTGGGTCGAATCGGATGGTTCAAGTCGCCCCGTGCAACCATCTGCGCATCCGCGCTCAATTGGGACACGGGAGTCAGCACACTTCGGCTGAGGTACCACGCGAGGCCCAGTCCGGCCAGGATGCCGGCGAGACCGCACAGGAACAGTATCCAGGCCAGTTCCCTTTCGACAAGATGCATGCCGGGAAACGCTTCTTCGAGCGTCTGTGTGGTGATGACGGACCATGGTATGGACGACAACCGGCCCGTGGTCACAAAGACCCCGGTTTCCTTGTTCACCGAATACGGCTCGTCTCGCTGTGAGCGAAACGGTCGCCCGGTGTAGTCGCCGTTGGAGGCAAAGAGTACCTCATTCCCGCTCACGAGGAAGACCGAACCGGGCAGGGATCGGTCGCTAAGACGGCCGGTCAATTCTTCCATCACGAGGTTGACGGCGAGATAGCGCCTGGCGCCATGGGCCCCGACAAACGGAACCATGCACCGCAGTCCCGTCAGCCGCGACTCCACGCCGGCCGACATCGCCACAGTGAACGACGGCTCCAGAAAGACCGGTCGGCTGATCGTATCCAGCACCGGCTTTTCCGCCAGTTCCAGACCCGGAGGAACGCTGTACAGCGTCGTACCGGCGGCGTCCAGAACGTACAGCGACACCAGTTCTCCGGGATGATTGTCAAGAAAATCACGTCCTATGCTTCGCTCCTGCAGACTGTCGGCGGCCATCAGCCGTGACGTCAGTACGGAGAACCACGACAGCCGCGTCTCGAAAAATCCGTCGGCAATCTGGCGGTAGACATCTAGGCGCGAGAGATTGTGGGCAAGGTCGGCTTCGCGGATCGACTCCTGATTGAATCGGTGCAAAAAGTAGCCGCTGGACAACAGCAACACCGAGAGTGCACCTATGATGGACGCCGTGACGCGACGCGCAATCCTCGGCGCTTTCGAGTAATGCATCCAGAACAGGACAAGAAAAAAAAGGGAGCTTACGAAGAAGCCGGATAGGTCCAATGGTCCGGTATGGACCATCCAGCGGTAGAGGAACAGCAGGGCCACCAGCGCCAGAAGGGAGGGAAATACCATCTCCCCTTTCCGGCGAAACCATCGGGCTCGGTCTACATTCACGAGTGTACAATCAAGGTTGGCTGACGACCGTCAAAGTACGCATTGGAGCAGTCGAATGCAACCGGAAGGACGCCGGTACGGCCGCACGGAGGACGATTTCAAATACCGTGGGAAAGAATCCCGCCGCGGCGATCCTCGGTACCGCTGACTGCGAGAAATTTGAACCTCTCTTCTGTACGGCCGGCCGAGAAGAAGCCCGTTGACCAAGCATCGGCCTCGAGAGACGTCGGAGCGGCGATCGTCAAACTCAGGAAGCGGCCTGCCGGTTTTCCGATGAAGGGATCGAACACATGGCCGTAGGGACGTCCGTCCAATTCGACGAACGTTCGGGAGTTGCCCGATGTCGAAAGTGCTTCATCCTTCAGAAAGAACTGGGCGAGCGGTTCGTCCGGATGGAGAGGATCGGGAATCATGACCGGCCAACCATCGGCCTCCGGCGCGGATCCAAGGGCAAAGGCGTCGCCGCTGTGATTAATGAAGGCATTTTCTATGCCTTCCTCCCTCAGGACCCGAACGGCACGATCGACCGAATATCCGACGGCAATTCCTCCCAGATCCACACGGGACTGCCTCGAA
Source organism: Bacteroidota bacterium (assembly GCA_037445875.1). GTDB lineage: Bacteria > CLD3 > CLD3 > SB21 > SB21 > JBBIJR01. Next base: position 70,126 of record JBBIJR010000004.1, read on the forward strand.
CGCAAGCCGGCCCGGCCGCCTTTCCGGTCAACCATGAGATTGCCGATCCGTACGGCTTGCAAGATACTCTCGAGCTCGCGATCGGAGGGAGGATGCCGAACGGTCCGCCCTTCCTCTCGAAAACCCCATCTCCGCATGAGCGGCTCCACCAGTACATTGAAATAGCCGCCGCTTTCCTTGTGCAAGTTCCATGCGTGCTCCAGGACCTCCAACACGCGATCGTCCACCGGGATCATGTTCCTACCCGCCGCGGCATTCAGCCTCGATACCTCGCTCCTCGGATTGAAGACGCTCATGAGGCGATCGATCGCATGGAATTCCTCAAAAGCTCTTGTGATGGCATGATGGACTTTCCGGGGGTCGTCGTTGTGCGCCTGAATGGTAATGGTAGTGCCCATGGCGTAGCAAGCCCGCTCCACCATCGGACGGTTACGTCGCGACCAGCCCCGAACCACAAGCGCCAACCCGGCGACGGCCCCGCTGGCAAGAAACATGCGACGATTCATGACCTACGTCTCCACGCGTTCACGACGGGAAGCCGCGTCCGGCACGTCGGCACCCTGATCGCCAACTTCCGCCGTATCTGCTTCTTCCCGCGACTCCCTGCGCGAGCGCCATAGGAAGACGGCCAACGATGCCAAAAGAAAGATCAGCGCCAGCTGTAGAACAACGAACGAGCCCGCCTTCAGCCATGCCCAGCCGGGACTGACAAACCTCACAAGCCAACCCGAACCTTCATCAAGCAAAGCCGAGAGAAAGGTCACGCTGATGAACGATACCTTGGTACTCCTGGAAAACGGGGCAAACATCACCAGATGGGTAAGCATCAGGACCACCAGCGCCATCATCGGCAGGTGCATGTGAGCGACCTCCAGCATCGAGCCGAACGTGCGCGCAGGCCGAAAGTCCTGCTCCGACCCATTATAGTACGTGACGATCGAATCGGAGGTCAGGCCCATCTTGGAAAAATAGATCGCAAAATTGGTCACGACGAATGCGATCAGGAAAACGGTCGTAAACGCCAGCGAGAGACGCATCAGCGGATTTCTTTGAAAACCTCCCTTTTGAAGGTACTGCATGATCACTGCTCCTTGGGTATAGCCACGGCGAAGGTACTCAGCACTCGGCGCACGCCTTCCGTCAGGCCCTGAGCGGACAGCGTGGCACCCACCACGTTCTGAATGCCCCGTTTGAGCCGAAGGTCGGATGCACCGCCCTTTCCGGAGAAGAGGCGGAGCCATGCGCGCGGCGGGAGATAGTCCTCCGGCTCATAAAAGGCCAGAATCTCCACACCGCGCACCTCGCCGTCCGGTCTAAGAACGACCATGTACGTGGCCGGCATGGTTCGCACCGTTTGGGTCTCGAAAAACGCATAACCGAGCACTGTCGGCCCGTCCTTACCCACGTAGTAGGAAACGATCTTCGATTCCACACGGGCTTGTGCCGCCTGTCGAATCGTATCTACCTGGCGGTCGGTGAGGAAAACCGTACGGCGATCGATGCGTGCGGGTTCGGGGAAGTAGAGCCGCAGCGCTTGTTCCTGCGTGAGATACACCTGTGCGTGCAGGGGTCCTGTTAACAGGACCCCTGCAAGGACCATTATGCACAGGCCTGCGCGATTCTTCATTTTCAAAAGAGATAGTTGACGGCCAGGTTCCATTGATCGTTTCCGGTGCCGGCTTCGTTTTCGTTGTTTCGATAATCCGCCTTGAACGCCACGTTTGGATGGGGCTTGTAGGTGATACCCGCTGTCAGGATACGTCGATCCCAGGCCTTATTCCTCACCATCCCCGACGGCACGTCGGCATGCGTGTTGAAGGACTCGTACTGGATGAACGGAGCCAGATAGTGGACGGACCCCGGAGCGATCCAGGGCATTACATCGTAGCCGATGACTGCGTACCATCCATCCATGGCCGAGCCAATCGTCTTGCCGGCGGCCGCACTGACCCAGGCGGCGTGGCCCACCGTATTGCGCGCCCACAAGGCACGGGCCTCCAGGCCTTTCCAGGCAAATTCACCGTGCACACTGGCGATCGTCGTGGAAACGTCCACGGTGTCGTCGAGCGACTGATTGGAATTACCGGTATAGAAACTCGCTCCGAGTATGGTGCCCGGAAGACCAACGTACTCGAGCTTGCCGGTCAGAGCGAGCTTCTCGGCCTTGGCCCTGGCACCGCTTTGCCTTCCTCCCCGAAGACCGTCGTTGTCGGAGAATTTCGACGCGTCCAGTCCTTCGACCAGGTAGGCACGATACTGAAGGTCCGGGATGATCTCGCCGTATGCGCCGATACCGTTTGTGCGCCAGGTGCTCGGGATGATGCGCTGTTCCACCTGCGGGCGAAGCGTTCCGAAAAACGTGGACGGTTCATGTTTTTCGTTGATGATGCCAACCGGTGGAAGAACCATACCCGCCCGAACGTTGAAATGCGGGCTGAGCATCAGCTCCACGTATCCGAATTCGACGGAGACTTCCCCCCCTTTGCCCGTACTGCCATGTTCGAACTCCACCTCGGAGTTGAACAGGATCCAGTCGTTGAACCGATAACCGAAATAAACGACATTGCGCAGGTAGTCCAGCTGATCGGACGTGGTGGACGCGGTCCGGTCATCGAGTTTCTTGCTGTAGTTTTCGTAGACGATCTCTCCGTATCCGGCGATGGAAACGCCGGTTTTTTTCAGTCCGTATACTTTGGCGGCGGCCGGACCGAGCCCTCGCTGGGGTTGGAGATCGGGTTCGCTCACGTCCCCCAGTTTCATTCGTTCGATTTCTTCCGTAAGGACGTCGATCTTGCGATTCATCTCTCTGAGGGAATCCTGGAGCCCGGTTTGGGCGAGCAGGGGTGAAGCGGCGGCGGCCAACAAAAGCCAGAGGCGAAGAAGGTCTTTCATGAGTGCAACCTCCAAGAGCGGTTTAGGATCGGGTCGACATTAATTGCAATTGAGACACAGTCGCAATGTTTTCTACAAAAAAATCTGCTCGTTCCGGAACCAAGCAGTTATTGAGACATAATCTCAATTAAGACGGGGATATATACAAACAAACGACCGTGTTTGTCAAGCCTTTTGTCTCCCTTGACCGAAATTTTACTCATACAGGTTGGCACCTTACTCATCCAGGTGCCGCCGGGGGCAGAGGCCGCCCTTCCCCACCGCCTCCTCACGACGCGGATCCTCATGGGCCCGGCATGCCCGTCGGAACAAGAAAAAAATTGCTTAAGTTGGCCGCTTCCTGTATATTCGCTTCACTTTGAGGCAAAACGGCCGCATGCGGATAGGCGAGCTGGGTGAATTCGCCCTGATAGCAAGGATTGCGAGAATCCTGAAAGCGCCCGCCCCCCGCAAAGGAATCGTCCAGGGCATCGGGGATGATGCCGCCGTTTTTCATGCCGGCCGTTCACCGCAAGTCCTCACGGTGGATGCGCTGACCGAAGGGATTCACTTCGACTTCCGATACACGGATGCGGAGTCGCTCGGATGGAAGGCGCTGGCCGTCAATCTGAGCGACGTGGCCGCCATGGGGGCTTCTCCGCAGTTCGCGCTGGTGGCCCTGTCACTGCCCCGTCACGCTGTCGTCGACGAGGTACTCCGCCTGGCTGAAGGCATCCGTCGATGCGGAAAAACGTTCGACACCGCGGTCATCGGCGGTAATGTGTCCCGTTCGCAGTCGGTGTGGTCCGTCACGGTGACCGTTTCGGGAGAATGCAGGAACGGCCGTCCGCTGTTGCGGTCGGGAGCTCGTGCCGGTGATATCGTGTGCGTAACCGGCCGGCTGGGCCTTTCCTGCACCGGACTCACGGCCCTGAAAAAAGAGCTGGCCGGGTTCGAGCGTGCCAAGCGCCGCCACCGTAGACCGGTCCCTCGGCTGGCTTGGATTCACGAGCTCCTTCGGCACGACGTACGCATTCACGCGTGCATCGATGTGAGCGACGGGCTCTCTTCCGACCTCGCACACCTGTGCGAAGCGAGCCGACTCGGAGCACTCGTCGATCTCGGCCGCTTGCCCATCGAATCGGGAACCCGAAAGGCGGCCGCTTTGTGCCGCTGCAACCCTTACCGGTGGGCCCTGGACGGTGGAGAAGATTACGAATTGCTGATGACGATGTCCCAAGCGGAATATCTCAAAGCCAAACGCATTTTAGGAGCACAGTTGACGGCCATCGGAACGATGATCGGCCGCCGCACCATTCTGGGCGTCTGGCCGGACGGATCGACCAGACCGTTGAAGGCTGGAGGATATCGCCACTTCTAACTCAAGGGGTATACCATGGACGGCATGACCCGGCGCATAGAACAGCTGCAGCAGAGCCTGCGAGACCAGGGTTTCGACGGTTGGTTGATGTACAGCTTCCGGAAGAACAATCCCATTGCGGGACGCATTCTGGAACTTCCGGCGCACCTTACGCAAATGCGGCGATTTTTCTATTACATTCCTGCCCGGGGCCAGCCGTGGAAAGTCGTTCACGCCATCGAGCGCGGCACGCTGGATTCGCTTCCCGGTGAACGTATTCTCTACTCGAGCTGGCAGGACCTGGAAACCGCCCTCGCGAAAATCACCAACGGATCGAACCGCATTGCGATGGAGTATTCGCCCGAAGCCGCCATTCCTTACGTGTCCGTCGTGGACGCAGGCACTATCGAGCTGGTACGCAAGGCAACCCGTGCGGAAATCCTGTCGTCGGCCGATCTGGTGCAGTATTTTGATTCCACATGGACGGACGAGCAGTTTCGGCTTCACCTCGAAGCGGAACGCCTCGTGATGAACACCAAAGACGAGGCCTTCGCAGAGATCCGCAGCCGGCTGCGAAGCGGGCAGCGACTCACCGAATACGACGTCCAGCAGTTCATCCTCAGCCGTTTCCGCGATCACGGCCTCGTCACCGAACATCTGCCGAACTGCTCCGTCAACGAGAATTCGGGCGATCCACACTACGAGCCGACCGAGAGCCTCTTCAAGGAGATCCGTGAGGGCGACTTCATACTGATCGATCTGTGGGCCAAAAGAGACGTTCCGCATGGCGTGTTCGCCGACTACACCTGGGTGGGATACGCGGGTTCCACGGTGCCGGAGAAATACGAGAAGGTCTTTGCCGTCGTTCGGGACGCCAGGGATGCGGCGGTCCGTTTCATCAGGGATGAATTGGCTTCCGGCAGGGAGGTGTACGGATGGAAGGTCGACGATGTGTGCCGCGGGCTCATCGGATCACGGGGATACGGAGAGTACTTCATCCACAGGACCGGCCACTCGATCGGCGAAGACGTTCACGGCAACGGGGCCAACATCGACAATCTGGAGACCCGGGACGACCGCCGGCTGATTCCGTGCACGTGTTTTTCCATCGAGCCCGGGATCTATTTCAGCGAATTCGGCGTACGGAGTGAGATCAACGTGTACATAGGCGCCGACCGCGCGGTACAGGTCACCGGCACGCCCGTGCAGGAACACGTGCTGGCGATCTTGTCTTAACCCGAGCAACCGCAGGATTCCGCATGAGCAAGATTTACGTTACCCACGAAGGACTTCAGAAGTTGAAGGCGGAAGTGAAGCGCCTCAAGAATGTCCGCCGTCCGGAAGTCGCCCAACGGGTGCAAGTCGCACGGGAACACGGCGATCTGAAGGAAAACGCGGAATACCACGCCGCCAAGGAAGAACTTCAATTGCTGCAGAACAAGATCAACGAACTGGAATACAAGATCATGCACGCGGTAGTGATCCGCGAGGACACCATTCCGACCGACAAGGTGTACATTCTGGCGACGGTCGAACTGCAAGACACAAAGACGAAGGAAACGATCACTTACACACTCGTTCCGGACACCGATGCCGACTGGGAAAACGGAAAGATATCTGTAAATTCCCCCATCGGCAAAGGTCTACTGGGAAAGAGTGTCGGCGAGGTGGCCCGCATCCGCGTGCCGGCCGGCGAATTGAACCTCAAGGTGCTCAAGATCCGACGAGACGGCCGATGACGGAATCTCCGGAGTTCAATCACCCCACACCGGAAGACCTGCGGCAGCAGCGCCGCCGGCAGCGCTGGCGCCTGTACGGCTGGACCGTCATCGCCCTTCTGGGCATATCGATTATGCTGAATCTGCTGAACGTGCTGGACCCGGAGGTAAACAAGATCCTCCTTCCGGCCGTCATCGGTGCGTATGTGATTTATGTGATCTTCCGGGGACGATGATCGATCGTCGCGGTTGATTTCACCGAAAGAACCGAAATGAAAATCGGCATTACCTGTTATCCCACGTACGGCGGCAGCGGCGTTCTGGCGACGGAACTGGGTATCGAGCTGGCCCAGCGGGGACACGAGATTCACTTTATTACTTCCGACGTTCCTTTTCGTCTGGCCGGCTTCCGCGAGCGCATCTATTTTCACGCCGTCGACGTCATGACGTATCCGGTCTTCGAGCACGCCCCGTATGCACTTTCGCTGGCGGCGCGCATGGCGGAGGTCGCCGAATTCGAGGATCTGGACCTGCTGCACGTCCATTACGCGATTCCCCATGCCCCGAGCGCCTATCTGGCCAAACAGATGGTGCGCAAAAACAATCGCCTGAAGGAACTGAAGATCGTTACGACGCTGCACGGAACGGACATCACTCTCCTCGGCATGGACCGGTCGTTCCTGAACCTGATCAAGTTTGCCATCGATGAAAGCGACGGAACGACGGCCGTATCCAAGTACCTGCGCAACCGGACGTACGCCGAGTTTCGTCCCAACCGCAAGATCGAAGTCATTCATAACTTCGTGGACATCGAACAGTACAAGCCGCTCGAAGAAGCAGGGTCGCACTGCAACCGCTTCATCCACTCTCTGGCGCCGAAGAACGAAAGGATCATCGTGCACACCAGCAATTTCCGGGCGCTCAAACGCGTCCAGGATGTGGTGCGGATCTTTGCCCGGGTGCGCAAGGACGTGGACGCGAAATTGCTGTTGATCGGCGACGGCCCCGAGCGGTACAACGTGGAGCAGCTCATCCGTGAGATCAGGCTCGAGGAGGACGCCATGCTGCTCGGCAAACAGGAGGCCGTGGCCGAATTGCTGGCCTGCGCGGATGCGTTCTTGCTTCCCAGCGAGTCGGAGAGTTTCGGGCTGGCCGCTCTCGAGGCGATGAGTTGCGGGGTTCCCATCGTGACATCCAACATCGGCGGACTGCCCGAGATCAACGTTCACGGAGAGACCGGATATCTGGAAAACGTCGGTGACGTGGATGCCATGGCAGCAGACATCCTCAAACTCCTCGCCGATGAGACAGTGCGACGCCGGATGGGAGCGACCGCCCGCCAGCGTGTCGTGGACCAGTTCTCCACCGACCGCATCGTGCCGCAGTACGTCGACTACTACGAACGCGTGCTGCAGGGAATCGAATAGCATGAGCCATCGGCCCGCCATCGCCATCATTGCTCACCGGGGAGTCACGTATACCGGTTTTCCCGAGAATTCGTTGCCCGGGTTCCGCGCCGCGGTGGAGGAAGGTTACGAAGGGGTAGAATTGGATGTACGCCTCTCCAAGGACAAGGAAGTCGTCGTGTTCCACGACATCCGGCTGGAGAGGCTCACCAGAGACGGTCGAGGCATGGTACGCACGAAAAACCTCGATCAACTTCGCACTTTGAGGCTGAAGAGCCAGGTGGTGGACACCGGAATTCCCACGCTAAAGGAAACGCTGGAGCTGTTCCGTCACACTCGGATTATGGTCAACATCGAGATCAAGAGCGAGATGCCGATGCGGGGACGTATCGAGGAACGGGTGCTGGACCTGATCCACCGGGCAGGACTCGCACGGCAGATCGTGATCAGTTCGTTCAATCCGCTCGTTATCAACAAGGTGCAGAAACTCGATTCCCACATACGAACGGGCTTTATCTACGAGAAGCGGCTGCCCAACTTCAACCAGCGGCTCGCGAGGGGTCTCATCGTCGACTCCTGGCATCCCAATTTCAAAGGCGTGACCGGTAAGGTGCTGGAGCGTGCGCGTCAAGCCGGGTGCCGGCTGTATCCATGGACCGTCAATCTGGAGAAGGATCTCCTGCGCATGATCGAGCTCGGAGTCGACGGCGTAATCACCGATTGTCCCCATTTGGCCAGAACGCTGCTGCACAACCATCACGTCCAGGTGAGGCCATGAGACCCGCAAAGTTGGTGCTGGAAGATGGGACCGTACACGAAGGTAGTTCGTTCGGTGCGCCCGGTGAGGCAACCGGCGAAATCGTTTTCAATACGAGCATGACGGGCTATCAGGAGATTCTCACGGATCCCTCTTACTGCGGCCAGATGGTCGTCATGACGTATCCGTTGATAGGAAACTACGGTGTGAATCCTCAGGACTTCGAGTCCCGGCGGCCGCATGTTCGCGCCCTGATCATACGGGAGGTATGCCGTTATCCATCCAACTGGCGCTCGTCGGAAACGCTCGACGACTTGCTGGGCCGGTTCGGTATCGTGGGCATCGAAGGGATCGACACCCGCGGACTCACCCGTCACATTCGAACGGTGGGAGCGATGCGGGCCATCGTTTCGACCGTCGACCTCGACGTGAACTCTCTTCTCGAAAAGGTTCGAAACGCACCCGGCATGGTCGGGGCCAATCTGGTGGACGAAGTGACCTGCGATGCATCCTACGTCTGGAGGGATCCGAATCCCGCCGAATGGCAATTCCTGGAAAACATCCGCAATCCGGCTCGCTCGCACGTCGTCGTGTACGATTTCGGCGTCAAGCACAACATACTCAGAAAATTTTCCGAACGCGGATGCCGCCTGACCGTGGTGCCGGCCCGGAGCCGCGCAGCGGATGTGCTGGCAGTGAATCCGGACGGCGTGTTCCTGTCCAATGGACCGGGCGATCCGGAGGCCGTGGAATACGTGATTCCCGAGATCCGGGCCCTGCTCGACAAGAAGCCTGTTTTCGGAATCTGCCTCGGCCAGCAGCTGATGGGGATCGCCCTGGGCGGACACACATACAAACTGAAATTCGGCCACCGCGGCGCCAACCATCCCGTGAAGAATCTCGAAACCGGCGTAATCGAAATCACTTCCCAGAATCACGGTTTCAACGTCGACCCGAAATCCCTGAGCGAGAAGGAGGTCCAGTTCACCCACTGGAATCTCTATGACGGAACGCTCGAAGGATTCCGGCACAGGGAACTTCCCATTTTCTCCGTTCAGTACCACCCGGAAGCCTCCCCCGGTCCTCATGACAGCGACTACCTGTTCAACCGTTTCCTTGAAAGTATGGAGCCGTAAACTCGCTGCGAGCCGGCGTATTGACGTGCGACCACCGTCTCACCGCTTCGCGGTTCGTCCGGCGCGGTTCCGCCGACACGGCAACGTGGAGCACCGAAGCCCGAAAGGCTGACATTGCTGTAAGCCGAACGGGAAGGGGTGTAATAGAGCAGGCTCCGGCTTCATGCCCTGTCGGCTCATTTCAGGCGGGGAGAAAATAGAACGTCATCCCGAAGATCGCATATACGGCCAACAGCAGCACCCCCTCCATCCAGTTGGATTCGCCGTCCATCGAGATCAAACTCACAATACCCACCGAAAGTGCAACGGAGAGGACCTCGAACGGCGAGAAGATCAGGTCCATCGGTTTTCCGAACGCATAGCTGACAAACACGAGGACGGGTGCCACAAACAGCGCAATCTGAATGCTCGATCCGACCGCAATGTTCATCGACAGGTCCATCTGGTTTTTGGCGGCTACGAGCACGGCGGTGCTGTGTTCCGCCGCATTTCCGATGATCGCCACGAGGATCACACCGACAAACACGTCCGTCATGCCCAGCGCGTGGGCCGTGTGCTCGACCGCACCCACCAGGTATTCACTCATCAAGGCGACAAAAGCCGTCGCGACCAGCAGAACGAGCACCGACCGCCTCACGCTCCATCCTCCGGTTTCGAGGGCCCCGGAGGCTGTGTGGCCGGACTCCCCGGCATAGAGATGTTTGTGGGTCCGCAGGGAAAAGACAAGACTGAGAACGTAAGCCAGGAACAACACAATGGCGATTTCGAGGCTGAGTTCCTGCTCGTGGACCAGTTCTTTTCCACTCACGAGGAAATGAAAGATGGCTGGAACCACGAGGCCGATGGCGCTGAGCGTGAGCAAGGTGGCACCCATGCCGGCCGCGGTCCGGTTGAACGTTTGGTGCTCGAACTTGAACCCGCCGACCGTCACGCTCAGGCCGAGAACGAGGAGAATGTTTCCGATGATGGAACCCGTGAGGGAAGCCTTGACCACGTCGTACAGGCCCGCCTTCAAGGCCATCAGGGCAATGATCAACTCTGCAGCATTGCCGAAGGAGGCGTTCAAGAGGCCGCCCGGACCCGCTCCGAGCCTTTCCGACAAATGCTCCGTGGCTTTGCCCATCAGGCCGGCTAACGGGATGATCGCCGCAGCCGACACAAAGAAGAGCCACACCGGATCGGCGTGCAGAACATCCAGCACGATGGCCAGCGGTATGCAGGCAAGCAGCAGCAGCAGGGGCTCCACGGTCCATCTTCCAATTTTCATACGCGACTCCTCTTTATGGAAAGTTGATTCTCTGTCTGTTTCCGCGTACTATTGAGCCGTCTTTCATCGTTCGACTGCAGCGGATCGCTCAGCACCCATATGTTCACGTTCCTTTTCCACTGGTGATCGGTTTCGCTCTGGACGCGGCGAGTGCATTCACCGGAGCGTACACGCGTCGATGGGGAAACCGTTGCGGCCGTTGGGTCACGGTCATACTCGGGAACCTGTTGGGTGTCCCTCTGTGGGTCGTTGGACTGGGGCTGGCCGTGCGGACGCCCTCGCCGCCACTTTTCGCAGCCCTGCGGCCGATCGAAACGCTCGGATGGACGCTCATCGGTCTTGGCTGTGTCCTCCAGATCGCCGCTCTGCTTTCCCTGCGACTCAAAGCCGCAGCACCGTCCGCAGAAGACACGCTCGTGGACACAGGCATATACTCACGGATCAGGCATCCCATTTATGCAGGAATTTTCCTCGAATTTACTGCACTGATGTTGATCAAACCGATCCTCACGGTGGCGGTCGCTTCTACCGTCGGCATCATCTGGGCGGCATTGCAGGCACGCCTGGAAGAGCTCGACTTGCTGCGGCGGATCCCGGCCTACCGATGCTACGTTGACCGCGTTCCGCGTTTCATCCCTCGCACGGGCAGGAAGGCTTCCGGTTAAACATCACGCGAGGCTCGCTGTGCTCCGTCAATAAAAAGCCCCCACCGTTTCCAGCAGGGGCTTTGTTCTTGCGGCCTTTCAGAACGGCTACTTGACCAACAGCATCTTCCTGGCTTTCAGGAAGCTGCCTGCCTTGAGCCGGTAAATGTAGACTCCGCTGGTCACGCGGTGACCGATATTGTTGGTACCGTCCCACACCACACGGTGCACACCGGCCTCGAGCTCTCCGGTAAAGAGCGCCCGCACTTCCTGACCCAGCACATTGTAAACGACCAGCGTGACTTTCGACTTCGCCGGAACATCGAACTTGATCGACGTGCTCGGGTTGAACGGATTAGGATAATTCTGGTGCAGGGCGAATGCTGCCGGGACCATCACTTCCGTCTCGCTGGTCCGGGATTCGTCATAGCGGATCCGGAACTTGCCCAGCTGCGAAACTTCGGCCCACACGGCCCGCCGGCTCGGATCCACCTTGGTCGTTATTTCCTGCAAACCTCCGACCGTTTCGCGGTAGATCACGACGTGATGGGCATCCATGCCCTCCGTCAGCAGCGTTTCATATCCGAAAGCCACGCGTACCGGCTTCTGCAGGGAGATGCCGGCAGGACCAAAGGCGTACCGGCTGATCGATTGTTCGTCATCCGTTTTCTTGTCCATCGGATAGACCGTCAGGTAGGACTCCTCTCGAAGGGCGTCCGCCGGTACATAGAGCGCGGCCACACCGTCGAAACTGCTGACCGATCCGCCGTCGCCGGGTTTCGTCAGCGTCGCCGTCAGATTGCGCGAGAAGACCTGCTGATTGCCCGCCGTATCCGAGACTGTGACGGTAAACGCGTACGTCCCGGTCTGATCGAGGTAGTAGTGGCCGTAGTACACCTGATTGGCGTAATCCACCGTGTCCACCGTGATACCGCCGGTCGTGAGGTCCGGTTTGGTGGCCGTGAACACAGGAATCGAAGCGATCGGCTCATTCATGATCGCCACGACGTCAAGCTGCCGCGTCACATAGTTGTCCTGGAAGAAGTTGATTTCGACCATCGGCGGCGTCGCATCGAGGATCCTCATTTCTACCTGCACGTTGAGTGCAGGCTCATCGGGATCGTTACTGTTGATGGTCAGCGTCGTATTGTGCACGCCGTAACCGAGCCCGGTGGAGACCATCTTGAGATCGAGCGTCGTGTTGCTCCCGGATCCTACCGTGCCGCCGGGAGAACTCGGCACAAGCCAGCTCGCGCCCGGCGTGACGGTAAAGTCCAGATCGCCGAGGCCCGTGTTGGAAATGATGAGTGAGCGGGTAAGCGAATCTCCGTAGCCGACCGCCACCCGGAAGCTGTCCTGCGAAAGGCCTATTTCAGAGAACAGGATCGTGTCCACGCGCACATGGACTGGAATTTCCACCAACGCCTCATCCGGGTCGTTGGATGTGATGCTCAGGACCGCGTAGTAGTCGCCGATCGGCAGCGTATCGGGACGGGCTTTGACCGTCAGGATCCCGTTACCGCCACCGGGTACCGTTCCGTCGACCGGATTGAGCGTCAACCACGAAACATCGGGTTCGGTCTCATACAAATAGAAGCCGATGCCGCCCTCGCCCTGCACAAAGTAGATGCCCGTATTCGCGGGAGTGGCCACATACGCCAAACCGCCATCGTCGATGTAGAGTCCCCCGCCTTTGCCTTCGGTAAGACCGGACAGCGGAATCGTTGTCACGCTCCATTCCTCGGTCACGAGATCGAACTCGTACCACAGGGAGTCCCCGTAGTCGCCGTAGCTGTACAGCTTCTTTCCGACGGGATCGATGGCGCTCCCCAGCACCGCGCCGTCCGGCAGAGAATCCAACAGCGTCCACTGCTGCGTCACGACGTTGTATTTTGCGAACTGCTGGTAGCCGTCACCCGGAATGTTGTAGAAATGGCCGTTATAGAAGTCCAGACCGCCCCATTCGTTGTCGTAGATGAAGTCACCGAAGCCGGGATGCGGCAGGGTATCGGCCATCTGCACGGCCGGGTCGTAGGCGATGAAGTTATACTCATTAATGAAGTACACCTTACCGTTGTATGCTTCGATGTTGCCCGTCTGAATGTAGGCCAGTGTGTCGACGTCCCACTGATCGAGTCCTATATCGTAGATGCCCATGTAGTCGTTATTCGTGTACGTCGTGTAGATCTTTCCGTTCATGTACGCCGCGCCGCCGTTGTTGCCGCTGTAGATCGGGCAATCGGTCAGCTGGAACCACTGGTCCAGGTCGGGCACGTACTTATAGAACGTATTACCCTGGTTTTCCTGCGCGTAGATGATGTTCGTATTCGGATCCACGGCCACGCAGGTCAGCGGCAATGGCGAGTCCGCTTTGCGGACAAAGTAGCCCGGCGCGAGGGGAAGCAGGCCCTTCAGACCGGATCGCAGCGAGCGGCCCTGGTTGTTCCGCACCGATCGTATGGGCCGGTCGAAGGTCTGCATCAGCGGTGCAAACGAGGGCCCCTGCGCGGGTCTCGCCACCGCATGCCATGACAGCAGGCCGCTGCCCGTATTGTTGATCTGGACCTGCGCCGTGGTCGAGTCCGCCGGCCGCACGTAGATCAGCAGGCTGTCCGGCGTCACCGCGATGTCCGGCGGCAACACCGTGATGTTGAGCGGCACTTTCACACACGCGCGCGTGTAGTCGTCGCTGTGGATTTCCACGTAGTAGCGGTACGAACCCGGAACCAGATTGGCCACGACCTTCACGTCCACGTTCTGTGAACCCGAGACGCCCACCACACCGCTGGAGGGATTGAGATATCCGTCGGGGCCGTACAGGTCCCAGGAACCGATGTAGCCGTCCCACGTGAGCGGGCCGCTCCCCGTATTTCCGATGGTGAGTGTTTGCGTCACGCTGTCGCCCGCGGCCACCGACACTACAAAGCTGTCCGGCCCGACCGTGATCGTCGGCGGATTCGGCTGCAGGACTGCGAGATTAAAGGTCACGTTGACCGGCGACTCATCGGGATCGTTGCTCCCGATCTCAAAGACACCGGCATAACTGTCCGGCGTGAGGTCCGTCGCGTTGAACTTGACCGTCACCAACTGACTGCCGCTGCCCGGGATCGTCCCCGACGTGGGCGAAACCGACACGAACGGATTGATAGCATTGAGGAACGCTGACATGATATCCAGCGTCGCATTGTCGTCGATAAAGGCGCCGCCGGTACCCGCGTA
>JBBIJR010000005.1:0-24550 GCA_037445875.1 Bacteroidota bacterium
AGACTGGCGCCGTTGAAATTCGAGTCAGGGCGCAATACAGGGATGCGGTAAAGCACCCAACCCTCATTCCCGACGCCCGCCAGAATGGACTTGTCTACCTGAGAAGTGTCGAGGGGGACCGAAAACCGAAGGAAGGAATTCGTAACATCCAGGACACTGTTACCGTTGAGATCCTCCGTGTCTCCTTCCCTGCGACCGTCGCCAATATTGCCCTGCGTTCCATTGATCTTGATGTTCAGGATATTGCCGGTCGAAATCCGCTCCAACAGGTCCTTCTGGTTGTCGATTCCAGTCAGGTCGTCGTCGAAGTTGTCTCCAAAAGGATCCTCGCTCGTATCCGTACGGGCGTAGTTGATTGTACCCCACGGATACCTTACTTGAAGGCTGTCCAGCGTTCTCTGTTGTTCCGGTGTCAAAAGTTGCGTGCCACGGGGAATTCCGTGCGCGGTAAGAATGGAATCCTCCTGAGCGTCTCTCAACTCATCCAACCCAAGATCTTCAGATTCCTCCAGACCGAGTTGGACGGTTCGCTTCACCTCCCGATTGAAGGCAACTCCATTCTGATCCTCGGTGATGGCGCCAAGTTCGATATGAAGTACGCCCTTGCTGTTGTTCAGGTTGTTGATCCAGAACTCGACGAAACGCGTTTCGCTCAATTCGTTGCGCGCCGACGTGGGAAGTCCCCGCATGATACCGCCCCAGGAATTCTGGAGGACGCTTCCGGACGCGTCTCGTTCGGGCTGAAACGCAATACCGAGCGTGGTGATGAGATCGGATGCAAGCGCGTCGACCTTCGATATATTCTTTCGCGGTTCCTGCCACTGGTACCATATGGTTTTGCCGCGAAGACTCGAGTCCTGATCGACGGGAACGCTGGCCAGACTCCAACCGCGGCGGAATGTGCCGAGAGGAAAAGTGCGCTTGACGGCCTCGAAGTCGTCGACGTATGCCACACCGTTCTCATCCGCTTTCATCAAACCGTTACTTGTATTGGGCGTTGGGAGCAGCACCGCGTACTCGCCGCGGAACGTGATCTTGGACGGCTGGGAGGTCGAAACCAGTGGGATATAGTTGGTGAGTTTGGTCAGGAATCCCGAGCCCAGTTCCACGGACGTATTGATGTCCCAGACGAAGTTCCTGAACGGCTCCTCGCCTAATTGCACGCGCTTGTTGATGGTGGACTGACTCTGAAAGAGCGCGGTCGTGCCGATGAACGAATTCGGCCCCAAACCGAGGCCTTCCAGGCCATACTCGGCGCGCGCTCCGAAGATCGCCTTCTTGTCCACCTGGAACAATTGAGCCTGTTCATATCGGATTTCGACATTTGTACTGGGGAGTTTCGCGCGAGGATCGAGCAGCTGGATGGTTCCCGAAAAGTAGTCGATATGATATCCGATGTCTTTTTCCAGCTTTTCGCCGTCCAGGAGAACCTCTTCACTGCCTTCGAGGATGTTGATACCCAGCGAAATCGTCGAGCTTTTCTGCGTTGTGCTCATTTGGATCTGGAAGCGATTATCCTGAAGATTTTCCGCATGGACAGCCCCATTGCGCTGGAAATCATAGATCTTGTAGAGACGCACGGAATCACCGTCTACGACCGTTGGGTACCGCTCCGGATCAAACCCGCCCCCCAGATCAGCAGGATTCGGGTCGAATGGCCTCAGTCGGGGGAACCGGATAATACCCTTTTCCTGATCGACGATGCCGGCATCCACGATTTGGTCCGGGCCTGTTCCGCCGCTCTGCGAGACCTCGTCGATGTGGAGAATCTCCATTGTGCCCCTCAGGCCTCCGTCTTCGTCCTTGATTGAGGTAACCAGGTTGTTGCCACTGCCGGCTGCCGGTGGACGATATATGATCTTCAAACTTCTCAAGTCTTCCTCATTGACCCCATAGACGCCGAGGTCATAATAGTTCTTCATCTCCAGATTCCACGCAGGATGCGAAGGCCCCGGCTGGCTGTTCCAGAGTATCTTAAGGTGGAGACGGTCAGAAGTTGGACTGATAAGGCCGGTCGTCACAGCGTCTCGTGTAGTATACCTGACGCCGAGAATCTCGCTTTCTTGGATCGGAGTGTTGAGTAGGAGAATTCCCAATTGACGATCGATGGTATAGTCGACATTATCTTTCAGTTCGATGAAATAGCTGGACTCGCTGTTGGGATCAAGCGTTGCGAGCTGTGCGTCATCCACATGGAAATAGCTCGTGTCTTGCACCAAATCGTCACGGCTGAATGCCCGGCCCGGGATTGCGCCCCCGAGCTGATTATTGTTGTTGGCGCCTTTGTAGACATTTATGCTGGATATCTGCTTGTCCGCATCATATTGATGGATTCGCTGCACGTAAGTCTCGTATTGGTCCCGATAGAAACTGTTCACAAAGAAATACTTCGCCTTTGCATAGTCGTACGCTTTCAGGGTGATCGTCTGAGTCTGCCCTTTGCCGCCGCTCCAGGAAACTTTTTGTTTTTCACCCCGCTGGATGCTCGCAATCGTAGTGACGTCAAGATTGCCGAGTCGGAACAGGGCCTTCACACCGAAGAGGCCCTTGTTCTGCCCGCCCGTCGTTACGAATTCCGTTCCGGGCAGCGATAAGTCGATGTTACCGGCCTCCAGCTTCTGCAGTACCTCGTCGTCAAAACCGGTGTAGGTCAACCGTATGTTGTTTTCGAAATCGAACTCCCGCTCGCTGTCCTGATCGATCAGTATCTCCACCTTCTTTCCGATCGTGCCGCGAAGACTGAATTGCTGCTTCTGCTCGAATTTCGGTGTGACCGATGAAGTCTTGCCCGTTTGCACGTTGCTGTTGGAAGACTTCTCACGGGCCACGGACATGCTGAGATTGATGTTGCCGGAGGCCTCCACGGCGACTTCATCTCCGCCGAAGATCTTCTTGAATGTTTCGTTGGTCGTCACGGTGGCCGAGAAAAGGCGAATAGCTCCGGACGCCAGTTCCTCCTTCGCAGACAGTTGAGCAAGGACGGTCTTGGTGAACAGATTTCGAATCCCGTTTTTCGTACTGTAGGCGAGGTACTCGTCTCGCCGCACACGGGTGGTGTTTTTCAGCGGATGCTTTCGATTGCCGAATTCGTCGGTGAACGAGTAGCTCGTGAGACTCGAATCCAGGGAGACCTGGAGTTTATAGTTGGGCAGCAGTGTGTGCGTCTGTGTGAACGAGAGGACCGGGCCTTTGACGAGCAGGTAGTTCTGGTTGGGATCCAACGACACCGACCGGAGATGTTGAAACGGGTACAACTGAAAATCGGAAAGCGGCGCAGCAAGCTGGGTGGACAGGATGGATGCGGCCGCGCCCAGCAGGTGATTGGAGACCAGGATCTGGGACTCGCCGTTCAAGCCCATCTTGTCCGAACTGTAACCCAGAAGGCGCTCAAAGAGCCGTTCGGCAGCTTGAACGACCCGGCGTTTCTGATCGGCGGAATACGTCGTCGTGTCGGTGACGGGCGAAAGGGACCTGGAGAGCGAATCGGCGCCAACGCGTGTCGTGTCCGCCGCGACACTGTCTGCGGATTGACCGTAAGCGAAGGACCCAACAAGTAGGCAAAGCTGGAAAACGATCAGAACGCGCAACCTGGAAACCTGCACAAGTCCACCTGACCTCAATGGTAATTCGCCAGAGTCATCCTGACCAGGCCCGATAACGTAAACGGCCCGGCTAAGCTAGTAGCAAGATGTAATGAGGTTCTCCACGGTTGGTTCCCGCCTGGGACTCAAACATACTGAATAGCACTCTGCAATTCAAGAAAAAAACCGGGACCCTGAAGCTATCGATGAGTTCTTCGACACACAAGTAAGTGCCCATCTTGCGGAGAGTTGAACCACCCGCATTCCCTCAGGGGGCGTGCTTCGATCGTCACGAGGCCCGCCTTGATTCCGGCGACCTCATCCGGATAGTTCTTGCCCTTCAGAAACAGCATTACTCCGTCGGTCCTGAGCAGCGGCCGCGACAGTTGGATCAAGCGTGATACCGGTGCGACGGCCCTTGCGGTGACCGCGTCGTAGGCTGCACGGTGATCTTCGCCAAGAGACTCGACCGCGGCACGAACCACCGTCGTATTGTCGAGAGCCATTTCACGCAGCGCGAGTTCCAGGAAAGCGCTCTTCTTGCGCACACGTTCGATCAGCGTAAAGTGCGTTCTCTGATAGATGATGGCCAGCGGTATGGCCGGAAAGCCGCCGCCGGAACCGATGTCGGCTACCCGTTCGGCGGGAGCGAAAGGATGGAAATAGGCTATGGCGAGAGAGTTGAGCAGATGTCTATCCGTGAGATCCCTCTCTCGGCGTGAAACGAGATTGACCTTCTTATTCCACGACGACAGCAGGTCGATGAATGCGCGGAACCGGTCCTTCTGCTCGATGGACAACTGATACGAAGATTCGATTCTCGCGAAGAAATCCGAGACGTCCGGCGCGGCCGTCATGCCGGTTCCTGACTGTAGGCAACCTCACCTTTCTCAAGATACACAAGGAGAAGGGAAATATCGGCGGGAGTGATCCCCGAAATGCGGCTTGCCTGCCCTACGCTCTCGGGACGAACGCGGGCCAGCTTCTCCCTTGCTTCTTTGGACAGGGACTTAATCTGGCCGTATGGGAAAGCCGGCGGTATGTGCTTCGCCTCAAGCCTTTCGAAACGGGCGACTTGCTCGAGCTGTCTTTGGATGTAGCCTTCGTACTTGATCGTTGTATTGACTTCGCGTTGGACATCGCCGAAATCCAGGCATTCAATGATCCCTTCGTCGAGGAGATTGGGCAGATCCAAACGCACGTGTTCCAGAGACACCTCTGGCCTCTTGATCAACTTCTCAAAAGCCTCCGGCTCGGCGAGGTCGGACGAACCGTGCCGTCGAAGAAAGTCGTTTATTTCCGCCGGACGAGCGTGATGCGTTGCCAACCACCGCCTGACCGTGTTCATAGACTCCACCTTTCTCATAAGCAGGGCAAACTGCTCGTCGGAAACCAGTCCCAAAGCTCGAGCCCTTTCGGTCAGACGTAAGTCGGCATTGTCATATCTCAGGAGCAGGCGGTACTCGGCCAGACTGGTGAAGATACGGTACGGCTCCAGCGTGCTCTTGTTCACCAGGTCGTCTATGAGCACGCCGATGTACGCCTCGTTCCTCCGGAGCACGAAGGAACCGCCAGTCTTCACGGACAGAGCAGCATTGATTCCTGCCATCAAACCTTGCGCTCCCGCCTCTTCGTAGCCGGACGTCCCGTTGATCTGTCCAGCCAGGAACAAGCCCGGGATCGACTTCGATTCCATGTTAAGTTTGATCTGGTAGGGAGGGAAGAAATCGTATTCGACGGCATACCCAGGGCGCAAGATCTCCACGTTTTCAAGGCCGGGAATCGTTCGTATGGCCTGTTTCTGAACGTCTTCCGGTAAGCTTGTCGAGAACCCGTTCACATAGTACTCGATGGAGTCGTAGCCCTCAGGCTCAAGGAAGATCTGGTGGTGGTCCTTGTCCGAGAAGCGGCTGATCTTGTCCTCGATAGATGGGCAGTATCGGGGACCCGTTCCCTTAATCCTACCGGTGTACATGGGTGAACGGTCAAACCCGGTCTTCAGTATCTCGTGGGTCTCGGGACTCGTGTGAGTAAGATGGCAAGGGACCTGACGCCTTTCGAGCCTCCTCGTTCTCGCAGAGAATGGCTCCGGTTTCTCATCCCCATCCTGCCGCAGACACTTCGAAAAATCAATTGTGTCCCGTCGAATTCGAGGCGGCGTCCCCGTCTTCAGTCGGCCGCTTTCCAATCCAAGGGCCACGAGGGCCTCTGTGATGCCTGAGGCCGGCTTCTCGCCGAATCGTCCCGCCTTTTCGCTGTGCAATCCGACATGAATGACTCCATTCAGAAATGTCCCGCATGTCAGCACGGCCGCGGCGCACCGTATCTCATCCCCTGATTCGAGGACCAATCCTCGAATTCCGCCTGACTGCAATCTTACATCGACGACGTTAGCCTCGGCCACGCTCAGATTCTGAGTTGATTGCAACAGAAGTTGGGTGAACAACGGATACCCGGAACGCTCGACTTGCGCGCGCGGAGACCACACCGCGGGCCCTCTGGATCGATTCAACAGGCGAAACTGGATCCCCACGTTGTCGGTGATATACCCCATGAGCCCGCCGAGGGCATCGATTTCTTTGACCAAGTGTCCCTTCGCCGTGCCACCAATGGCCGGGTTGCAAGAAAGCGTGCCGATACGCGTGACGTCCATCGTAAGCAAGATCGTCTTGCAACCCATCCTGGCCGAAGCATGGGCCGCCTCATAGCCGGCGTGGCCCCCGCCCACAACGGCAACATCATACTCTAAGTCCATCTAATAATCCCCTGGGCGTTTCACGTGAAACACATAAAAAAAGACAAGTCTATCTGTAAAATTGATGTTCCACGTGGAACATTGTCTATTTCCCGATGCAGAAATTCGCGAAAATGCTGTCCAGAACTTCATCTGATGTCACTTCTCCAACAATCTCCCCCAAGGCACGGGACGCCTCACGGATGTCAATTGCTGCAAACTCAAGCGACATGCCATCAACGACGGAATTGCGTGCACGCCGAATGCTATCCATGCTCTGTTGCAGCGACAACTTGTGCCTCAGGGTCGATATCATGGGGGCTTCAAAGGAAACGCCTCCGCAGAGTGTTTCAAACACGGTGTCCTTCATCTCTTCCAATCCTGCTCCTGTTCGTGCCGATACTTGCACAACCGGATAGCCAGCAACATCAGGGCAATCGAGCTTGCTGCCAACGTCGATCTTGTTGGCCACGACTACGCAAGGTCGAGTGCCCGAGGCGGAAAGCATCCTGAGCGTCTCAAAGTCCTCGTTGTCCAATCCAGTGGAAGCATCGACGACAGCGAGGACAAGATCGCAG
This sequence comes from Bacteroidota bacterium, assembly GCA_037445875.1. Classification (GTDB taxonomy): domain Bacteria; phylum CLD3; class CLD3; order SB21; family SB21; genus JBBIJR01. Next base: position 6,894 of record JBBIJR010000005.1, read on the forward strand.
TCTTCTGACAATCTCCTAGCGTATCCGACACCGACATTCTCGACATGATCGTGCGTGTGCCGCAGGCCGGCCGTGTCCAGGATAACGACGGGGATTCCGCGTATGTCAAGCATCTCCTCAATGTAGTCGCGAGTTGTGCCGGGTATCTCGCTGACGATAGCCCGCTCTCTCTTCAAGAGCGCATTCAAGAGGCTTGACTTCCCCACGTTTGGCTTCCCTATGATCGCCACACGGACTCCATCCCGCAAGATGCGACCAGCATTGTAAGTGGACAGAAGTCTCTCTATTTCTTCGCTGACCTTGTCCAAACTGGCGCAGACCCGTGCCCTTTCTATGTTGATCAGGTTCTCCTCAGCAAAGTCCAACTCAATCTCGACGAGGGAGCACACATCAATCAGCTGGATTCGCAACGCCTGGACATCGTCCGCCAATCGGCCCATCAACTGGGCAGATGAAGCTCGGCGTGCAGCATCGGTCTTCGCGTGTATAAGGTCGGCCACAGCCTCGACTTGCGAAAGATCCATCCTGCCGTTGAGGAATGCGATCCTCGTGAATTCCCCTGGCTGTGCCATGCGTGCCCCTGCCTGGAGAACACACTGTAGAACGTGGCGGGTTACGAGCGGACCTCCATGGCAACTCATCTCGACGACATCCTGGCCTGTATAAGAATTCGGACCACGCATGACAGCCGCCAGTACCGTGTCAACCAGTTCGCCGGTTCCAGGTTGAACGCAACGGCCATGGTGAATCGTATGGCTGTCCACCGTTGATAGGGCTCGACGGCCTCTGAATACTCTGTCGCACACGGTCAGGGCATCGGGACCGGATACGCGCACAACAGCGATTCCACCCGTTCCCGGAGGTGTCGATACGGCCGCGATCGTGTCTTGCAGTGTAGACATTGCGTCGTCACAGGCCTTGCCGGCCCTACTTGATCATGTGCTTTGACATCAAGTACTGCTGAAGCATGGTCAACGCGTTGAAAACCGTCCAGTACAGAACCAGTCCGGAGGGAAAATTGTTGAAGAGGAAGAAAAAGAGAACCGGCATGCCGTACATCATGAACTTCTGGTTGAACTTCTGCGCAGGATCCGTACTGTCTATGGGTGTCATGGGCGTGATCTTCTGCTGCACAAACGTCAGTGCCGTCATGATGATGGGCAGCGGATTCACGTTGAAGTCGCCAATAAGCGGCAGACCCGTGTGCAATGTCGCTATCGTGTCCGGCAAGGAAAGATCCTTGATCCATCCGAAGAACGGGGCCTGGCGGAGATCGATGGTCTCATGAAACACGTGGTAGATGGGAAACAGAATCGGCATCTGGATCAACATCGGCAGGCAGCCCGAAAGCGGATTGTAGCCGATCTCCTTATACAGTTTCATCATCTCCTGCTGCATCCTGGCGGGGTTATCCTTGTACTTTTTCTGGATTTCCTTCTGCCGCGGCATGACTTCCTTCATCTTCTGCATGCCGACGTAGGATTTGTGTGTCAGCGGGTAGAGCAGTATCTTCACAAACAGAGTGAACACGATAATAACCCACCCATAGTTGGGTATCATAGAATACAAGTAGTTGAACGAGTATAAGATACCCTTGGTCAGAGGCCGAATAATGGCCCATCCCCACTCCAGGACAGCACTCAGATCCTCCCCGTACTGGTTTAGGGCCGTGAATTCGGTTGGGCCGGCGTAGACCTTGAACCGGTCCGTCCTATTGGACTCGAACTTCATGTTCAAAGCCACGCTGTAGTTCTTGTCTGAGACACGTCCCTGGTCAAGCACGGCCTTTCCCTCCATCCTACAACCCTGCCCATCTTTGTCCAGGGGGATCATGTAAACAATGAAATACTTCGTCCGTGTGGCGATCCATCGAGTCGTCCCCGTGTAGCTGACTTCACCCCCGGATTGGTCTGACACGTCGAATTCCTGCTTTTCGTCACCCATCATCGCATATGTCTTGAAGTACGTAACATCCTCAACGGAATTCTTCTCAGTTGGGCGGAGACCGGTGAGCCACTGCAACTGGTACTCGTTGTTCGAAATCTCGTCGCCGAAACCTTGCCACTGCACGGACATGTCAAAGTCGTAGCGATCCGGATAAAACGTGAATGAGCGGATGATGGACCTCGATCCGTCGAATACAAGCAAGAAGGACAAAGAAAAAGATGCTGTGTCATTAAGGACGACCGCTGTGTCCTTTATCGTACTCTCGAAGATCGCGTCTTCCAAGGATACCCTGTTGCCGTGGTACGAAATGGAGAGGCTGATATTGGCAACCGAATCCACAAAACTCACCGGATTACCGTGAGAGTCCCTGTACTTATGGACAAGCCATTGCGTGATCGTGCCGCCGGACTTGTTAGATAGCACGGCCGAATAGAGCTTTGTCTGTATCGCAATTCGGGCCGGAGGAGCGTTCTTCCACAACCTCTCCGTGTTATCCTGTCCGGTTTTTCGCTCCGGCTGCCTTGGCAAGATGGATCGGCTTGGAGGTGCAGAGTCAGACTTGGCCGCAAACGTCGTGTCGCTGGGACCTGGAATCGGAGCAGGTATGTTCTTTCTCGAGGAAGGAGGAGACACCATCTCCATATAGAACGGCCAGAGGATAATGATTGCGGCGATCAAAATCATGGCGAGGATAGACTTGCGGTCCATCAGTTCTCCTGTTTCATTGTTGAATCGTGGGAGCATCCTCCGTGTACGGGTGGAACAGGATCGTAACCTCCCGGATGAAACGGGTGGCATTTGAGGATCCGCCGGATCGCCAGAATCGTACCGTGCCACACCCCGTGCACCGCGATGGATTCCACGGCGTAGTTCGAGCATGAAGGATAGAAACGGCACGACGACGGCAGGATAAGTGACAATGTGTGCTGGTAGAGGCGGATAAGGAGGATCGGGATACTGCGACCTACATGACCCATAATGCAATCTTCATAACAATGAAGGCTTCCTTCAGGTAGAAAGAAGCCTTCCGAATGATCGAGATATGTGTTATTTTTCAGAACTCGTCGGATACGGTGAGTTTCTTCCGGCCCTTGGCCCTGCGTTCTTTCAGTACGCGACGCCCACCTTTGGTTTTCATTCGCTCCCTGAAACCGTGGGTGTTCTTTCGCCGTCGTCTGCTCGGTTGGTACGTCCGTTTCACAATTGCTCCTGATTGTCCTGACGAAGATGACTCGTGCTCGGCTTTAGGGCTGCAAATTTATAGTATTCGTGTTGAAAAGTCAAGGAAATACTGGCGCTTTGGCTGCGAAAATCGACTCCTGGGAAAAAAAACCGCCGGTGAAATCACCTGCGGTCAAGGATGTGCGTCCACTAGGAATCGAACCTAGAACCTAATGATTAAGAGTCATTTGCTCTGCCAGTTGAGCTATGGACGCAAGTGGGCCGAATATATGAAATGCGGACGCGCTTCGCAAGAACAAAGTACGTATGAGGCGGGATAATGAGCGCCCGGATCGGATAATTATGTCTGATCCAGTACCTTCCGGATGAGCGAGACAAGATGATGTGTTTCATAGGGTTTGACGAGATATCCGCTGAAACCGTATTTGCGATAGTCGGATAGAACCGGATCGTTGGAATATCCGCTCGATACGATGACGCGCGCCGCAGGGTCGATCCTCAGGATCTCTCTTACAGCCTCCTTACCTCCGAGGCCGCCCGGTATCGTCAGATCCATGATGACGACGTCGAACTTCTCCTCCGATTCAAGGGCTGCGGCATAGTCGCGGATCGCATCGGCGCCGTCCGTCACATACCGGGTCTGGTATCCAAAATGCTGGAGGAGCTCGCAGGTGACTTCCCCGATGGCACGCTCGTCGTCGAGAATGAGCACACGCCCGCGGGAATCTCCCGCAGGGAAGGCCTGTTCGACGCTTTTCTCGACGGCTTTGCCGGTGGACGGGATATAGATGGAAAAAGTAGTGCCTACGCCGACCGTTGAGTCTACCAGAATGACCCCGTCGTGATTGGTTAGAATCGAATAGGACGTCGCAAGGCCGAGCCCGGTTCCCTTGTCTTTTGTGGTGAAATACGGGTCGAAGATCTTCGGGATATCCTCCGGCGGTATGCCGATCCCCTCGTCCCGGATTCGGATTTGCACATATTCTCCCGGTGGTACGGCCGCAGGGTGGCTTTCCGTAGCCGTGAAATTCTCCGCACCGATCCAGATCGTGCCTCCGTCCCTCATCGCCTGCACGGCATTCAGTACAACATTCTGAATGACCTGGGCCAGTTGTCCCCTGTCCGCTTCCACGGTTCGAAGGTCGGCGGGCAGGTCGTACACGCAGCGGGCGCGGGAACCACGAACGGAGAAGTCGGCCGCCTCCCTGATCAGTTCATCCACGCGGAAGACCTCTTTAATCGGAACTCCTCCCTTTGAAAAAGTGAGTAGCTGCTGCGTGAGGGCCTTTGCGCGAATGCACGCTTTCTCGGATTCGGCGAGGCGCGTAACGGTGTCCGTTTCGAGTTCCGCCGCTGCACGTACGTAGGAAAGGTTGCTCAGGATTGCGGTCAGGATGTTGTTGAAATCGTGGGCAATGCCACCCGCCAGCGTTCCAAGGGATTCGAGTTTGCTCGCCTTGATGCGTTCCTCTTCCATTCTCTGTTTTTCCGTCACGTCCCGGAAGACGAGCACGGCACCGATGATACGGTGGTCCTTGCCGCGGATCGGTGCACCGCTGTCCGCCAGCAGTTTCCGCGTTCCGTCTCGGGCCACTAACACGGTCCGGCCTGACAGGTGCACGATCGAGCCGGTCCGGAGTACGCGCTCCACGGGGCTCTCAAGCGCGCTTCCGGTGCGTTCGTCCATAATGCGGAATACGTCCCGGATAGGATGACCGCGAGCGTCAAAATGCGTCCAGCCGGTCAGTTTCTCCGCCACGGGATTCATCAGCACGACGGACCCGGTGGTATCGGTCGTGATCACTCCGTCACCAATGGAGTTGAGGGTAACGGCGAGGCGCTCTTTCTCGGCCGCGAGTTCCTGCCGGTCCCGTTTTCGTTCGGTCACGTCCCGCGCATTCACGACGATTCCGGAAACCGCCGGATCGTTCAGCATGTTGTGCCCGCAGACCTCCAGGATGCGCCACGTTCCGTTTCGATGGCGGAAGCGGAACTCTTCGTTCACCACCTTGCGTATACCCCTGGAGCCAGCCGCAAACGTCCTCACCAGATCTCCCTTCTCGTCGGGATGCGCAAAATCAAAAACGCTTTTCCCCACCAGTTCGTCCGGCCGGTATCCCAGGACCTTTTCGATGGAGGGACTCTCGTACCGAATGGTTGCGTCCGGATTCAGGATGGTGATGATGTCCAGTGCGTTTTCAATCAGGGACCGGAAATACCGTTCGCTCCGGGCCACGGCGTCCGCCGCTTTCTTTCGTTCTGTGATTTCCTTTGAGAATGCGCTGGCCCCGGTGACCTCACCGCTTTCAGAAAGAATCGGATAAAACGAGATTTCGAAGTCCTTGGCCATGCCGGCGAATTCGTAATGATCGATGACCGAGAAGGATTGTCCTTGCCGCAACACGCGATCGTATCGCTGCTTCCAGATCGGCCGCCATTCGTCGGGTACTACATCGAGCGCGTGAGATCCGATCTCCAGCCGGATGCCGTATGCCAATTCGTAATTCTTCACGAATGGCGTATTGACGATGATGATGCGGTACTCGCGATCCACGGACCAGATCGAGTCCTCGGTGTTCTCGAGGACGGCCAGCAGATTGGCCCGGCTCTCCCTGAGTGCTTCTTCTGCGAGCTTGCGCTCCGTGATGTCGAAGGCCGTACCGAGGGCCGCAGGTTGGCCCTCATACTCGATGAGTCCGGAGGTGAAGTCGATCCACCGCACCTCCCCCGCCTTGCGGACAATCTTGAATTCGTACCGGCTCTGTACCGGTTCACCCCGTTGGCGCGCCAGGCCGCGCTGCTTGATGAGCTCCCGGTATTCCGGATGCACGACATCCCAGAAATCCCCTGCCAGGAGCTCCTCTTTGGTATAACCCGTGAGGAGTTCCGTGCTGGGATTGACATATCTGAACCGCGTTCCCTGATAGATGAAAATAGCCGAGGCCGTCGTTTCGGCGACCGCCCGAAACTTCGTTTCGCTCTCCCGGCGCGCCCGTTCGACCTCCTTCAATAAGGAGATGTCTCTCTGAGTTCCCCATACCCGAAGAAGCAGGCCATTCTCGACGACCCCAACGGCGTTGTTGAGGAAGAATTTCGGGCGGCCATCGCGGTCCACTTCGTGCGATTCCCAATCCACGATCCGATGGCCGTTCATAATGAATTGCATCAGGTACGATAGATTGTGGGGGTTATCGGGGAGCAGCAGACGTTTGATCGGGGTCCCCACGGCCTCGCCGATGGACGCAAAGCCGTACATCTGGGCCATGACCGCATTGCATTCTGCAAGATAGCTGTGCTCCAGCAGCAGGTCGATCTGTTGTTGCGGGGGCAGGTGCGTCGGAATGGGCCGGTCCAGTTCGACACGGTAGATGCCTTCGGAACTCTGTTCCACGAAACTCCGGTACCGCTCCTCGCTTTCACGCAGGGTCTGGGCCGCAAGCTTGCGATCGGTGATATCGTGGGTGATGAATTGCAACGCGGGCTGCCCGGCGAACTTCACTTTAGAGATGACGGAAGAGTACCAGTGGGTTCGTCCCCACTTGTCGATGAACCGGTTTTCGATCGCGCCGGACCGGTTTTTGTCTCCCGCGATGAAGTCGGTGAGGAACCGTGCCACGTGAGCGGCGTCCTCCGGGTGAATGAACGGATTCTCCTCCTGAGGCATCTGAAAATCATTCGTGGAGTATCCGGTCTGCAACGAAAGAGCGGGATTCGCATATAGCATCCGGGACGAATAGTCGGTGATAAATACGATCTCCGGCAGAGAATCCATGAGATTCCGGTGAAGTTCCTCGCTCACTCGCAGCCGGTCCTCCTCTCGCCGCTTTTCCACGGCGATCAAGATACTCTGGCCCACTGCGCCGACCAGGTTGATCTCTTCGTCGGTCCACGGGCTGTGTGTCCGGCACGCTTCCATGCGCAGAAATCCCCTCAGGCGATCATCGGTGAGGATTGGGACCGTAAGCGCAGTTCGAGACTCCTCTCGTGTCCGTCGCTTGGACGCTTGTGCGGGCAGGTCGGAGACCATATGTCCGACAAGCAACCCCCGATCGATTCCGAGTTGCCCGTACGATATCCTTTGACCCACAGAGACTTTCCGGGTGTCCGCATCGGAAGAACGCCATTCGTATCGTAGAACGCATCCAGGATCATCCACCGGAGCGTCCTCGATGTTCTCGAAAAAGCTGATCCGCTCCACCCTCGTTGATTGTGCCAGGGCCTCCAGCGCCGCCTCCACGGCACGTTCCAGGCTCCAGGCGGTGAACAGGTCGAGTGCGATGTTGAAGAAACCGTTCGGCAGGGCAGCGGTATTCTTTGATACGCCCGGAGATCTGCTTTTTCGACGCCGCGGGATTCCGCCCTTAACACGAGATGTGGGGGGGTTGCGCCGGTCGTGTAACATCGGAAAACAGGTTAGACTGTGATGAACACTCAACTTGTGGAATGGGCGACAACTGCAGCGGTGAATCGTCGCTGTACTGCCCGGATAGCCTTCAGGGTCCACAATAATATACGCATTCGCTTCGCATCCCGCCAGCGGAAACAACATCGCCCTGAATTCGCTTGCATGTGTTTGAAGTCGATGTTAAACTGCCTCCACACAAGGAGGCGATGCCTGTGTTGCTGGCGGTGGACATCGGTAATACACACACTGTGCTGGGGCTCTATGAGCGGTCCACTTTGGCCGCACACTTTCGCCTCAGCAGCGTTCCCACCCGAACCGAGGACGAAGCGTTCGTAACATTTTCCTTCTTGTGTGGGCAGAAGTCTCTGGATCTGAAACAGATCGGTGGAGCCATCCTGAGTTCGGTCGTTCCCGAAATCACGCCTATCTATGTGCGGATGATTCGTCAGCATCTGGGTCTGGAGCCTATTCAGGTGAATGCGCGGATGGACTGCGGCCTCAAGATTCTGTACGAGAACCCGGATGCTGTGGGAGCCGACCGCGTATGCAACGCCGTGGCGGGCTACTTCAAGTATGGAGGGCCGATCGTGATCGTCGATTTCGGCACAGCAACGACGTTTGACTGTGTGAGCGAAGAAGGTGAGTACCTGGGAGGACTCATCATGCCCGGCATCGAAACGGCATCGATCGACCTCCACCGCCGGGCCGCCAAACTGCCGAAAGTGGAACTCACGTTTCCAGAGCGTCTGATCGCCACGAACACGGCAGATAGTCTGCGTGCGGGCATCATGTATGGCGTCGTGGAAAGTGTGGACGGTATTCTTCGCCGGCTTCGGAGGGAACTCGGAGCGAACACCCGAATGATCGGGACGGGCGGCCTGGCCCATACGATTGTCCAGCGATCGGAAATGCTGCGGGAAATCGAACCGCATATGGTCCTGGAGGGCCTGCGTCTCATCCACGAACGCCTGGAGAATCGAAAGGAATGACGCCTTTCAGGACGGGTTTTTTCCAGTTCAAGCCCCGGTTTGGAATGAAAGACGCAAACCTGAGTCTTGTTCTTTCGGTTCTCCGGGATGTTACAGCCGATCTGATCGTCTTGCCGGAGCTGGCGTTTACGGGATATTACTTTCAAGACCGCGCAGAGGCGCTTGCCCTGGCCGAGGAGCCTGCCGTGAGCCCGATGGTCATGGCTTTGACGGCGCTTTGTCGCGAACGACATCTCCACATCGTGACGGGCTTTGCCGAACGAAATCGGGACCGATGCTTCAACAGTGCCCTCCTGATCGGACCGAACGGCATCGTCCACACGTACCGCAAACTGCATCTGTTCAACGAAGAGAAACGCTGGTTTGATCCGGGCGATGTTCCCCTGAGCGTAGTTTCGGTGGGCGACGCGCGGGTCGGAATCATGATCTGCTTTGATTGGATTTTTCCCGAAGTGGCGCGAGTGCTGGCGATCTCCGGCGCGGACATACTGGCTCATCCGGCCAATCTTGTTTTGAGCTACAGCCAGGATGCAATGAAGACGAGATGCCTCGAGAACCACCTATTTGCCGTGACGGCCAACCGGTATGGAGTGGAAAAGAGACCTCACGGGACTCTGCAATTCACCGGCCAGAGTCAGATCACAGCGCCGCGAGGCCGGGTTCTGTGCCGCGCGCCCAGACAACGAGCGATGGTTTATGTGAAGGAAGTCGATCTCGAAGATGCCCGAGCAAAGCGCATCACGCCGCTGAACGACCTTGCATCGGATCGTCGGCCGGATTACTACGGAACGCTGGCCAAAGCATAAACGTCCGGTTGCGCGGGAACTCCTTCAGGCCTCAAAAAGACTTGTTCTTTCAGCCCTTATAGCCTTACATTACGCCGATGGAATCCATCCTCGTCGTTGACGATAGCAAAACGCAGCTGTTCAGCATCGCCCTCCTCCTGAAGAAAGAGGGTTACCGGATCGACACGTTTTCCGATCCCTTCGAGGCAAAGGCCGCACTGGAGCGGACCAGTTACGATTTGTTCCTGTGCGACCTCCAGATGCCGGGGCTGAACGGACTTGCTTTCCTCAAACTCAGCAAAGCCCTTCACCCGCAAATGCCGTTCGTCATCATGACCGCCTACGGCGACCGGGAATCGGCCATTGAGGCGCTGTCCATGGGCGCGGAGGACTACATTTTCAAGGCCACGGGACATCGCGAGGAAGAGGAATTTCTCATCCGCGTGCGTCGCGCCATCGAGAAGGCCCGATTGCAAATGAGCATTCTCAAGTATCAGGAGCAGCTCGAGCAGATGGTGATGGATCGCACACGGGCGCTGCAGGAGGCGCAGGAGCAGTTGATCCAATCTGAGAAACTCCGGTCGCTCGGAATCATGACCAACGGCATCGCCCATGACTTCAACAACATTCTGGGTGTGATCCTCGGCCGGACCCAGTTGCTTATGCGAAAGACCGTGGACGGAGGGATTCTGGACGACCTCCGGATCATCGAGAAAGCGTCCCTCAAGGGATCGTCCACGATCCGGCGGATGCAGGATTACACGCGCATCCGCCGTGATGAATCGTTCATTCCGGTGCAAATCAACGAAGTCATCGAAGAGGTGGTCGAGATCACCAAGACCCGCTGGAAAGACGAAGCCCACGAGCGTGGTCTGTTGATCAACATCAAGAAAGAATACGGCGATGTGCCGCTGATCAACGGCAATTCGTCGGAGTTGAAAGACGTGTTCATCAATGTGATCTTCAATGCCATCGATGCCATGCCCGGCGGCGGCACGATTGCCATTCGCACGAGGCGGGAGGACATTATGAACGACTCGTGGGTGGTTGTGGACGTGACCGACACGGGTGTGGGAATCGTCCCGGAGATCCAGCCAAAGATCTTCGAGCCTTTCTTTACCACCAAGAGTTCCGAGGGTTCTGGCCTGGGTATGAGTGTTGCATACGGCATCATTCAGCGGCACAAGGGCCACATTTCCTTCAGCAGTACGGTCGCGCGAGGAACGACCTTTGTCATCCGGTTCCCTGCGGCCCTCTTCCTGCAGGAGATCTCGTCTCCATCCGTCCAGCCACCGATCGTGCCGGGTACGGAGAAGAAGTCCGTGCTGGTGATCGACGACGACGACAGTATGCGCACGATGTTGACCGAGATTCTTGAGATCGACCATCACGAGGTCGCGTCGGCTGCATCGGGGCGCGAGGCGCTTGCCCTGCTGCAGCGCAGGCCTTATCAGATCGTGTTTACCGACCTCGGAATGCCGGAGATGTCCGGGTGGGACCTCGCCCAGGAAATCAAGCGCCGCCTGCCTCAAACGCGTATCATCATGATCACCGGCTGGGGGACTCAACTCGACAAGGAAAAGGCCGTCGAAAGCGGCATCGAACGCATCCTGCCGAAGCCGGTAACGTGCGACGAGATCCTGCGCGCAGTGAGCGAGTAGTGGTCGCAGGAACGCCGCTGCCGCTCTATCTGTTTCTTATCCTCTGCCGGTACTCTCGGATAATCCTCTTCCACCGCCGCTTCTCCTCGCGGGCCGCCCGGTCATCCTGACGGATGTGCAGATACCGCAATTCTTTCCGCAATTTCCGATAACTTTCCCACCGGCTCTCCGCGAGTTGTCCCGAGTTCCTCGCTTCCTGAACCGCGCACCCCGGTTCCTGCTCATGTCGGCAATCCCGGAATCGGCAGTGTTGCGCCAGATCCTCGATGTCGGGGAACAACGACTGCGCAGAGCCCTCTTCCGCCCAAAGCTGGAGTTCCCGAAGCCCGGGCGTGTCGATGATCAGGCCGCCGCATTCAAGGTGGAACATCTGCCTGGCCGCTGTCGTATGGCGGCCTCTGCTGCGGACGGTACGAACCGCCTGCACCCGCTGGCGCTCCTCGCCGAGTAGCGCGTTCAGCAGGGTTGACTTTCCGACGCCGCTGGAGCCCACGAGAACGCCCGTGACACCAGTCGCCAGACGATTCTCCAGCAATGCAACTCCGTCTCTGCGCAGTGCAGAGGTTGCGAGGACCGTGACACCCCCGGCCGCCTCTTCGACCGCCGCCCGATGCGCATCAACATCGAAGGACAGGTCCGTCTTGTTGAGGACGACGATCGGTTCTGCGCCAGCGTCGAGGGCGAGCAGCAGATAGCGCTCCAGACGTCGAAGGTTGAAATCGTGATCGAGAGCGGTCACGATGAAAACGATGTCTGCATTGGCCGCCAGTACCTGGGATACCGTAGTTTCGCCGGCGACCTTACGTGTCAAATTCGGTCCTGCGGGGCAGCGTGTTGGAGATCAGGGCAAATCCGTCATCCACGGGACGAGCGACGACCCAGTCTCCGACGGCTACGCGGAGGCCATCCCCCTCCGACTCAAACCGGAGTCTTCCGGTCAGTTCGGCCCGTGTTTCGCCCGCTGCGGTCCAAACGAGATACTGGCTGCCGAAATCTGCGGCAACGCGTGCGGGGATCCATCCCTGCGCCGCATACGGTCGAAAATGACCTTCAAAAAATGAATTCCAACCCAGTTGATTCAAATGCATGGGATATTTCCTCCGTGTAATGCGTGTACAGAGGAAAAACGTTTTACCTCTATAACCTCAACTGTGATCCGCGGCTCTAATAACGCATCCGGCTCCCCGAAGTGAGTTCTGGTAGGGAAACACAAGTGTTGACAATCTAAGAAAAATACCCTAAAGTTGCACGTCTTTCCGATGAGAGTCGACCATCCCTTCCGTCAGGCTCTGCAAGAACATTCGATGAGTTCCGATAACGGCGGGTCGCCTTCCGCCCGGCCCAGGCCACCCTTGCTGATCATGTGGTGGCTGGGGATCATTTTTCTTGCGTTCTTTGGGATTCTATTTTCCGTTGTGGTCGGCGTTCAGTTCTTTTCGCCGGGCCCACCAGGTTCTGCCGGAGATACGGAGTCCCCGGTTCGCAAAGAGACGCTGCCGTTCGGCATCGCCGTTTGTTCCGTCGTACCCTTGGTTTCCGCCACGCTGCTGTTGGCGGAAGCCCTGCGAAGGAACCGAGCATATCGAAAGACGTTTGCGGAATGGGTGGAGCATGAGATCGTCCGGGCGGCGCATAAGGATGCAATGCCGGTATCCGCCGTGGACGTGGCCATTCGTCTGTCCATCAAAGGCAGTGAAGCCCGAAGCGTCCTGGACGACATGGTCTCGCGAGGCTGGGCCGTGCCGACGAAGTTGGAGACGGGCCTCGTGGTCTATAGAATCCAGTCTCTGTGAGATCGAAATCAACGAAATACGAATTCGGAACTGTGGCGATGCGTTCATCAGTCTTTTGGCTTGCTCTCGGCCTCGTTCTACCTGCTAACTTGAAAATCCCTTCAGAGTTCCCGGAAATTGTCTTTGTGAGCCGCAAGCCGATTGCCGGGCACAAAGGCACGCCCGGCATCGGTCCCGCCTATCGAACAGCGGCGGTAGGGGGAAGCCTGCTGCTACGGACCGCTGAGGGGTCTCTGACCGTACTTGTGGACAGCAATCAGCTGTTCGATGTAGCCGATCCGTCTGTGTCGTGGGACGGAGCGACCATTGTGTTTTCAGGACTCGCCCACCCCGACAGTCAATGGCGGATATATCGTATCCGGCGAGACGGAACAGGATTTGCGCAACTGACCTTCAGCGACCGTTCCATCGACCTGACCCGATTCGGCGCCTCGGCCTCGAAGTTCACCCGGTACGACGATTTTGACCCCTGTTTCCTTCCCGACGGGCGCATCGTATTCGCCAGTACGCGTTATCCATCCATTGCCTCCTACGGGGGTGTCCGCACCAGCAACCTGTTTGTGACGAGCGAGGACGGTTCGACCGTGCAGCGCATCACGACGGAACGGAACGGCGCCGAGGAACCGACCGTCGATCCGGTAACGGGACGGATCGTATTCGCACGCTGGTGGACGAACGTGGACCGCCCCAGCAACATCACACGGACGGGTGTCAGCCGCAACGAGAATGAAGCTCTAACGGATGATATCGCCAATGTGTGGCAAGCCATCACGATCAAGCCTGACGGCGGTGAACTCAGACTGTATGCGGGTTTTCCCAGGACCCGAGCCGGAATGCAGGCCTACAAACCGGCTGTGATGAACGGCGGCCAGCTGCTGTGCGTGTATTCTGGGGAGCACTCGCTTCTGACAACTCCTGGGCCGACAGGTATCCGGTGGTTCAACAAGGGCGCGGACATCGAGCGACCTCTGGCGGGAGCCTCACTGGACGGAATAACGTCCGCCCCATCGGCCACAGATCCGGCGCCGATGGACGACAAGGAGTTTCTGTTTTCGTATGCTGAAGACGGCGCTGATTACGATATCTGGCTGGGTTCTCTCGAGTCGGGTGTGGTGCGAAAGATCGTTGGACTACCCGGGACGCTGGAACTGGATGCGCAGGTAGTTGCATCAAGGCCCGTCCCGCCGGTACTCTCGGACCTGCTACCGGGTCCGAGGACCGAATTGCCTCCAACGGAGGATCCGGCCACGCTGGACGAACTTGGCACGTTTCGTTTCGATTGCATGAATATATTCATGAATGGATCTGTCGATGAAATGATACCGGACGCCCCACGGATCGTCAAAGGAGCTCGCATCCGATTCTTCATGAATCCCCAGCGAACGGGCTCGGATGAACCCGACCCGTCCGTGCTGTTGAAGGACACGATTGTTTTTCCCGGCGGCAACATTCACGTCAGCGACATTCCGGCGGATGTGCCGCTCTTCGAACAGATCGTGGACAGTAATGGGAGAGTGCTGCTCACTTCCAGCGGGAGATTTGCCCACGTCACCGGTTTCAATTTCGAGCGACCGGGTGCCGGAACGAAGTGCGTGGGTTGTCACACCGGACATTCGCTCTTGACGGTTCCCGTTAACAAGTCCACGGCGTCCTGGTTCAATGCTGCCCCGTCGGCACGGGTCTCGGCCAGCTCCTTCTGCGTGGATCCCGACGGGACGGATTATCCACCGATTCGTGTCGTGGACCGGCAGGCAGCTATCGGGATCGACACGTCCATCTGGCTGGCGGCCGGAAGGAAAAACCAGTGGATCGCCCTGCGGTGGGAACTTCCTATTGAAGTCAGACAAATAGTTCTGTATCCTATATCAACTCCGGCCGGACAGGGCATCCGAATAGTGGAAGGTGATGTTGCTCTCTATTGTGACCAATCCCTGGTACGGACGTTTCCAGTTGTTGGCGGCACGCTAAGCCGGATTCAGGTCGACGTTGACGGCAGTCGAGTCGACTCGGTGGTAGTTTCGCTGCGCAAGACGGAAGGGCGATATGGCAACCGACGGCTTCCCGGCCTGGCTGAGATCGAGGTTAGCGCACGTATTCCCTTGGACAATCTGTAAAAAACATGAGTATTATCCATATTACTAAGGACTTCAAGATATGAAGCCATGGTTTACAGCGCTTCTGTTCTGTGTGTTCGCCGGCTCACTGCATGCACAGGGATTCTATAGTGTGCACTCCCCGGATGGACAGACCGTTTGGGCGGCCGGGAAGACCGGATTGATCTGGCGATCGACCGACGGCGGCTCCAACTGGCAGAATTTCTCTACGGGAAGCGCCAACCTCAGGAGCCTCTTCACGCGAGACCAACGCGTTTGGATTGTCGGTGATGGAGGCACCTTTCTTTACTCGTCAAACGGAGCCGGATCCTGGTCGCAACAGATCCTCGCCGGAGGCACTAACCTCCGAGCCATCACTTTCGCCGACTCCTTGAACGGTTGGATTGGCGGCGATAACGGCCTGGTCCTCAAGACGACCGACGGGGGCGAGAACTGGTATGCGCTCAGCACGGGAGACGGCCACCATCTCTACGCCGTTGCTGCAAGGGATGAGATGGTTGTTTTTGCGGCCGGTCAACAAGGCACACTACTCAAGACCACAAACGGAGGGAACACGTGGATTTCAGCCGGCCATCCCCAGTGGCAGCTCACCATTTACTCGGTCAGTGTCCGGGACTCACTGGTGTTCGTAGCGGGAGCGGATGGCTTCTGCTACCGTGGACGCGTGGACAACGGGTCATGGCAGGCGCTGAACTTCAAGACCGAATCCCGGTCGGACGTCAATAAGGTACATGCTTTGTCGACAGACACGGTCTTCTTTGTTGGGGGCGGAGGTTTCATACGGAAAACCGTGGACAAGGGCAGTTCGTATCAGTGGGGAGTTCATAACCTCCACGCGCGTCTGGTGGACGTGTTTTTCGTCACCTCGTCTCGCGGTTGGGCGTGTTCGGACAAAAACAACGCCCTGCTGAGAACCACGGATGGTGGGGCGACGTGGCAACTCCCGCAGGGGACGACGGTTTCTTACTCCTGGTCTCAAAAGCTCTCCGGGGGCTCGATCGGCTCCACCTTCATGATCAACCCATTGAACAAGAATCACATCTATGTCGTCCTTGGCAACAACATCTACATGAGCGCTGATCTGGGGGAGTCATGGATTCAAACCGCTACCATCACAGGAGGCGGCTCGTCAACACACTCCTTCTACATTTCCAGCAAGGATACCAATATCTACCTTGCGGCGTCGGCTTCGTTCAGTTCAGGTGACCGGATCATGCGCAGCACAAATCGGGGTCAGACCTGGCAGAATGTAATTCAACGCAATTTCACAAGTTACGGTATGCCACTGGAAGTTAATCCTAACTATCCAGACACGGTCCTCTTCTTGCCAGACGGAACGTCAGGGGACAACGGTGTCGTGTATGTATCGGGTGACTTTGGGGAAACGTGGGACACGCTGGCCCAGGCTCAGTTTCGAAGTCCGTGCGACATCGTGTATGTTCCTGACAGCACCAATATCCTGTACGTTGGCGATGGTGTGACCGGAAGCGGCCAGGGGCAGATGTTCCGGTCGACCAACGGCGGCCTAACATGGACCCTCATCTACACGAACTCAGCTGCCTCGGAAATCCCGATGATCTCGATATCGCCGTTGAAAAAGGAACGGGCGTTCGCGACTGCATGGAGTTCCTCCGGCGGCCCCTTCGGTGGATTCATGCGAACGACGGACTATGGCGTGGGCTGGGGTCAGGTTGCCAGTACGAATTCCACCTGGGGAACCGACATTGCAAGGGACGACCCCAACGTCGTGATGTACGGCGTGTATGGCGGCTCGACCTCGTACCTGTCCACGAACGGCGGAACGTCCTTCTCCACGTCAAGCCTTAGTGGATCGAACTCGGGGATTCTCTGCTATGACCGAGCGACGTTTCTCGCCCAACAGACCGGCGGCGTGTCGAAGTATTCCATTACTTACACCGTTCCGGTTACACAGGGTCAGAGCATGGTGGTACTGTCGCCGAATGGCGGGGAGAACTGGCAGTACAACTCGTTACAAAACATCACATGGGGTTCAGCCGGCGTCAGTAATGTCAGGATCGAATACCGGGTGGGATCCGGCTCTTCGCAGACCATTGTCTCGAGTACGCCGGCGGCAACGGGCAGCTATTCGTGGACCGTGCCGAATATCAAGTCCACGCAGGTGCGGATCCTGATCTCTGATGCTGCCGACGGAACGCCTATCGATTCCAGCAACGGTTTTTTCACGATTTCCGTGCCGGAGATCCTGGCCTCTAGAACATCCGTGGGTTTCGGAACCGTTGGAGTCGGCGAGTGGATGGAGGACACGATTCGAATCCACAATCCTGGCACCGCGACACTGGTCGTTACGGATGCATACCTCCCACCCGGGTCATTTTCGGTCAGCCGAACATCCTTCACTGTTCCGGCAGGCGGATCGGACACTCTCACGGTTGCTTTCGCACCGATTTCGGCTTCTGCCTATTCCGACACGCTGAGGTTTGCGGTCAATGCACCTACCGATCCCTACGAAGTCCTATTGTCGGGGAACGGGACGTCCTCGGCCTATCTAACGTTGGAAGCGCCAGGAGGAGGCGAGGCCTGGTCCGCCATGAGTGTCCAAACGATACGCTGGGACGGTGCACTCATGGACAGTGTAGCTCTGTTCTATCGCTTGTCCGATACGGATCCGTGGCGGCTGATCAGCGGATCCAATCCGGCCTCTCCTGAATGTTACGAGTGGGTTGTTCCCTCAGAGCCCACTGCAGAGGCAAGGGTCCTGGTTTCAGGACGGCCGGGTGTTCTTCCCTCGGATTCAAGCCA
>JBBIJR010000005.1:24560-76506 GCA_037445875.1 Bacteroidota bacterium
CTTCTCGATCACTGCGGCCATGCTCGTCACAGAGGCGGCCTTAGACCTTGGAACAGTCATGGTGGGGCAGACAGGATCCGATACGATACGCCTTCTCAACGCCGGAACGGAAACACTGTCAATTGCAGACGCCTCCACAACAAGCCCATTCTTCGTGTCCCGTTCCTCCCTGGACATAGCGTCCGGAGCTTCAGATACGCTGACAGTATCGTTCACCCCTTCAGCGGTTGGGCCATACAACGGCGTTCTGGTCTTCCTCAGTAACTCCATCTCGGCTCCAGACACGGTCGAGCTGATTGGCACAGGGATCCCGGTAACTTCCGTGGAAGGACCATCCGTTGCTCGTTCTTTCAAACTGCTGCAAAACCAACCAAATCCTTTCAATCCGACAACCGAGATCCAATACGAAATACCGGCGGCAGGGGTCGTCCAGCTCAAGGTTTATAATACACTTGGCCAGGAAGTTGCGACCCTTGTGGATCAGTACCAGCCCGCTGGCAGCTACAGAATACTATTTAATAGCCAGAATTCCCATGGAGCCCCCTTGTCCAGCGGCCTGTACTTCTACCGGTTGCAGTTCGGAGACCGTGTGGCGAGCAAGAAGATGATTCTGATGAAATAGTATCATATGACTACGGGAGAACTTAAAGATCCTGATTACAAATCACCTAGGTTAGGACAGCCACGCGTCGAGATGCGATCAGTGCTGCCGGTCATCATTGTCTCTTTGGGAGTACTCGCATCCGGCTTTGTTCTATCCGGAGGTGGTTATGCCGGGTATACGAGGAAGCCGGGTAGCATCTTCCCGGGTTGCTTGTGCCACGGCAATGCCGATGGTATTCCGAATGCCGATACTCGAGTGTGGATCGAAGGTCCAGACTCAGTATGGACAGGCATGGAGTACTACTACGCAGTAAAGGTTAGCAAGGATTCATTGGTCGCAGCAGGATTTGACGCTGCTGTTTTTTTGGGGGATGTGGACACAGTGCAGGGTGAAGGAACACGCTTGGACGAAATACCCCGGGAAGTCGTTCACAGCTTTCCGAAAGCGGCCACGTCTGGCGACACAATCTCGTGGTCTTTTCTCTACCGGGCACCAGATGCACCCGCGACGGACACGATTTATGCTACCGGCAATGCCGTGAATCTCAGCGGGGATCCAGATTCCGGCGACATTTGGAACTTCGCGGACGAGCTACTGGTTCGCGTTATGCAGAATCCCAACTCGATTCGGAACCCGGCTCTGGCAGCGTCGGACTTCGAGCTCAAAGGCAACTACCCCAACCCATTCAACCCATCCACAGTGATTCGATACCGGCTTTCCCACACGACGCGAGTAACACTTAAGATATACAATAGTTTGGGATCGGAAGTACTTGTTCTGGTCAACCAAGTCGAGCCGAATGGTGAGCACGATGCGCACTGGGACGGACGCGATGGAAGAGGCCGACCTGCGAGCTCTGGTGTCTACTTCTACCGACTCGAATCGTCCTCGTTTTCCCAAACCAGGAAAATGCTCCTTCTGAGATAAGACTGCGTCTGTGGAGCATGCTCCGCATGTATGCTTTTCAAGGCCAGTCGGATAACTTGCTGAGGTTTCTCTCCCACCGATCCCGGGGGCGTACATTCCTATTGAAAAATGAATATTCCGGCGATCTGTGTTGTTTCTCCTCTTATTCCCATGATCTTCAGTTAATAACGGTGACGTATGTTACTGTGAGCGGACGTTCAAGAACCTGTCGTTTTTCAATGGAGCGGACAATCGGGCAAGACAAAGTCATGCCGGGTAACGGCGCAAGGTGCCAGTCGCCTAAGCGTAAGTCTATTGAACCAAGACGTCCCCGTCAAGACGGATCGGGCCAGACAGCCTTCAAGGGTTCGCGTAACGGACAGGCAGGGGTAGGTAGGAGCGGCCGGTCGTGGCATCAACACAAGTAAGGGAGTACTTTAAGTCAACCTCCACTATCCGCAAAACGGCGCCTTTCAGTTCCTGTGCAACATCGTCGAGAGACCTGGGTTCACCCATGCGGCGTTTTCAAAGGCGGATAGTGTGCGAACAGGGATACAACCTGAGGATCTGGAAAAGGAGGGTTCGTGGCTGGAGAATCACTTGGAACTTCACAAGTGAGTCAAGGTGCCTCACTCCGCCCGAATGGGTTCCCCGCCGGATGGCACGAGCGCAACGGACACAAGACGCTCTATGATAGACCGTACGGATTCGATGGTTCTGATCTTCGCAACGCTCTTTCCGGCCTGATAGTAATCCTGGGAACTGAGTGCTCCGCTCATGGAAGACCGTTTCAATCGGCGAATGGAACGCAGCGCGTAGATCATTCGCATGATTCGCTTCAGGCGGCGGTGCGTTAGCATCCATCGTGCCAGCGGTCCCGCCCGCAAGCCGACGCTCTCCACGTGCGGGGTTCGGATAACCGAGAGCGGCACACCCGTAACACGCTCCGTCAGCACGATATCGTCTTCGGTCGCCCGGATGATGGCTTTCTTGTAGTCCTCATGAGCCGTACATTCGACGGATGCTATAAACCGTGTTGCCATCAGGACAGCGTCGTAACCCGACTGCAAAGCGCGGAAGAAGTCCTGTTCGTCACCGATACCGCCGCCGCAGACAAGGGGCAGACCCGTGTCCTCCAAAACGTCGAGCAGACGCTGATGGCTAAGGTGTCCCGCGTGGCCCCCCGCGCGGTCGTTGATGGCAATCAGACCATCGACACCCGCATCCACAGCCTTCAACGCCCATTTTCGCTCTGTGACTTTGTGGTACACGACTCCCCCGAATGGATGAACCTTCTGCACTACCCAGGCAGGATTGCCCAATGCCGTGTCGAAGAATCGAATGCCCTCTTCGAGCGCGATCTCGATCCACGACTGGATACGTTCCCGGTACGCTCGCGACGAGCTTTCAATCGTGGCGTTGAGGCCGACCGGCTTGGACGTAAGGGAACGAATGAAACGCAAGCCCTTGCGAAAATCGTATCCGTGGACGTATGTGAGGGAAAGGGGTTGGACGATGCCCAGTCCGCCTGCTTCGGAAACCGCCGCAACCAGCTCGGGATTGCTGCAGGGAAACATCGCTCCGCAAACAATCGGATAGGGGACGCCGGCGTGCCGTGTGAAGCGAGTCTGCAGGTCCATTCAGTCTCTCTTCCTCGGACCAACGAGTGAGCTCAAGACGGCGATTGCGACGGTATCGCCTCCGGCGTCCCGGGCGGTCACATGAATATCCACCTCCCGACGGTCGCTCGTTTCGATCACTTCCGTGAGGCTTTCACCGATCAATGTTCCCCGGCCCTTTTTCAGGTACTGCACCGTAAGCGCCTTGACTATAAAACGGGCATGATCGGGAAGTCCGCATACCATCGCGAGGTTTCCCGTGAACTCTGCGAGGTTGGCAATGGCAACCGCATGGATGGAATCCAGGTGGTTTCGCACTCTTCTGCGGTCGCGGAGCCGGACTCGGGCGTATCCCGGACGCAGTTCTTCTACGCGGGACCGCATACTGCCCGTGTAAGGAATGTACAGACCCAGCGCCGCACTGAACAAGACTTTGCCGCCGGGCAAAACGCTGAGCCTTCTCCACGAGCGGTGAAGCCGATTACGCGTCTCCTCCTGTACGTAGCCGTCGGATCGTGCCATCGGCCTCCAGAGAATCGGTTCGATCAAAGGATGGTGGAGTGGGAAATGACCGGTATTCCCCTCGCGGGAGACATCATACGAAAACGCCGACTTTCTTTCAAGGACGGATTTCGGATCACAAGCACGTCATACCGCCATTGAATTTGGCACTTCTTTTTGCTATCCTTACTCGTATGCAGATCGGGCCCATTCACATTGATCGTCCCCTGTGCCTCGCTCCGATGGAAGATGTTACGGACATGGCTTTCCGTGTCGTCTGCAAACGGCTTGGCGCGGATATTCTGTACACGGAATTCACGAGCAGTGAGGCTTTGATACGAGAGGCGCCGAAGGCCCTTCGCAAGATTGCCGTTTCGGAGGAGGAACGGCCCGTGGCGATCCAGCTGTTCGGAGGCGTGGGTACATCGATAGAAGCGGCGGCGTCCGTCGCCGAGCGCATGAACCCGGATTTTATCGATATCAACTGCGGCTGCTGGGTGAAGGACGTTGCCCTGCGCGGGGCCGGTTCCGGCCTTCTCCGCGACCTTCCGCGTTTTGAGGCCGTCGTACGATCAACCGTTCGCGGTACGCGGCTTCCGGTGACGGTGAAAACGAGACTCGGCTGGGACGCCGCGAACATCGTGATTCTCGACGTGGCAAGAATGGTGGAACAGGCGGGTGCCCGGGCACTGACCGTGCACTGTCGTACACGGGACATGGGCCATGACGGCACGGCGGATTGGAATTGGCTGGAAAGAATCAAACAGGTGATATCGATTCCTCTTATCGGCAACGGAGACGTTCGAACGCCCCAGGATGCAGAACGCATGTTCGACCTAGGTTGTGACGGCGTCATGATCGGGCGGGCGGCGATCGCCAATCCGTGGGTCTTCCGTGAAACGCGGCGGTTCCTAGACACCGGCCATCTGCCGCCACCTCCCACCGCAGAAGAACGAATTCGTGTGTGCCTGGATCACCTCCGACTATCCGTCCAGTACAAAGGCGAGAGGTACGGCGTGCTCGAATTCCGAAAGTATTACTCCGGATACCTGAAAGGCCTTCCGCACATCGCCAGATTACGGGCCGAGCTCATGCAGCATACCGAATGGAGTCCCATCGTCGAACGAGTGGAACGTTATCGCGAGGAACTGGACTGCTGGCAGGAACCGGTGACGCTTCCGAGACTCGGCGGTCTCATCGGAACCCGATTCGAGGCGGGGGGTCGCAAGGCTACCGCATGATGCAGTACGGACACGTTACCATCCATCGGTTTGTCAGCCATGTCCTCAAGGGCAATCTCCCGGGTGATCCGTGCGAACGAAAACTGGCCGTCTATCAGCCTCCCGGCTACGATTCGGACCCGCATCGGCGTTATCCGGTGATTTACCTCCTGAGCAGTTTCATGGGATTTGGAACGATGTTCCTGTCTCCTCAAGCCTGGGGTTACTCGCTCGATGAGCGCTGCGATGTCCTGATTTCGGACGGCCGGATGAAACCATGTCTCGTGGTGATGCCGGATTGCTTCACCCGCTGGGGCGGTAGCCAGTATCTCAACTCGCCGGCGTTGGGTCGCTACCGGGATTACCTGGTGGATGAACTTGTGCCATTCGTGGACTCAAACTACCGAACGATGGCGGAGCCGTTCCACCGAGCGGTGGGGGGTAGATCGAGCGGGGGATACGGCGCATTGCGGTTTGTGATGGACGAAGCGTCCCCGTTCGGTGCGTGTTATGCAAGCGCGGCGGATATGTACTTCGAGTACTGTTATCAACCCGACGTTCCTTGCTGTTACGATGTCCTGCAGCGAGCAGGTGGACTGCAACCTTTTGTGAAATCGTTTTTCGAGGCGCCGAAGAAGAACGGGGACATGATCACGGCGATGAATATTCTCGCCATGTCGGCGGCCTACTCTCCCAATCCTTCCGTGCAGCCTTTCGGCTTCGACCTTCCCTTCGATACCGAGACCGGGGCCCTGCGGGAGGACATATGGGAGCTCTGGCTTCGTCACGATCCCGTGCGTATACTGGAACAGCCCGAGTCTGCGGCGCGACTCCACCGGCTTCGTTGTCTTCTGTTGGAATGCGGAAAGCGAGACGAATACCACCTGCATATCGGAGCGCGCATCTTCACTCAGAAACTCCGCCAGTTGGGGGTTCGCCATGAGTACGAAGAATTTGACGACAGCCATACCGGAACGGGCTATCGGTATCAAACGGCGCTGCCGAAGATCAGCCGGGCCATCGCTGAGCAGGCGTAAATAAACTGGCGCGGACCTTCGCGCCCCAACCCCGCACGTCCATGCTTAAAGAGGGCCGATACTACAAGGTCATCTTCTTTTCGGATCTCAAGGGGTTCACCCAGAGGACAAAGGAGCTGGGTGATACCGGTATCGAGCGTCTCATGAAAGAAATATACGAGATCGCCCTTCCTCAATTCGACAAACATCACGGATACCTGCATAAGATCATCGGCGACAGTTTCCTCGCGGTGTTTGACAATTCCGACAGCGCCGTCGCCTGTGCCATAGAACTTCAGAGTACGTTCAAGCAGCTGAACCGAAGCCGGACGGACCGAGAAAAAATACAGATACGCATCGGTGTGCACAGCGGGGAAATCAACATTACGAGGATCGGCGACCGTCTCGACATCATGGGAAACGCCGTGAACCATGCGGCCAGGTACGAACCCAAGGCCCGGCCGGGCGGAATGTTGATCAGTGAGGATGTATACAAGGCGCTCGAAAAGGTTGACAAGTTCCTGTTCGAAGAGATTCGCCTTGATCTCAAGGACTACCCCGACACGACCTGTTACTACTGCATCGATTTCGGGCCGCCGGACAGTACGCTTTCTCCTGCGCGTCCGGCGATCCTTCCCGAGGAATTCAAGCAATTCCCGGCGACACCGGGTTTTGTCGGGAGAAAGGAAGAAATCGAGATCATCGGTCGGGCCGTTTCCAACCACACGATTCTGGTCATCATGGGGTTTGGGGGCATGGGAAAGACCTACCTGATGTCTCGTTTTGCGCAGGAGAACCTTCCGTCGCACGATCCCGTGTGGTTCCGGATCTATGACGATACGCCGCTGGATCGGTGGTTGTTCTTTCTTTCGGATTATCTTTTCTCACGGGGTTTTTCCGAATTCCGTTCCCTTCTGGAGCAGGAGCAGCGGGACACCATGAACCGTATCAGCATTCTGAGCAGCGCTCCGGAGGGGCGTGAACCGCGGCGGGCGTCGTTCGAGGACAAAATGAAGACCCTTTCCAGGGAGCTCGACGCGTCCGGTGCGGCATTGTGCATCGACGACTATCACAAACTGAAGGACCCGGAACGTTCCAAGTTCGACGCGGCGCTTGAGTATTTGGACCAACATCTGACCGCGGCGCGAGTCTTCCTGACCTCCCGCAAGCGCCCCAATTTTGTCCTAACGGCCAAGAACACCTTTCTTCTGGGAAAAGACGAAGGGCTTCGCGGCCTTCGGAAGGACGAAGCGTTCGACCTTATCCGCCGGCTCGCCATCACCGATCGTCCGGATGAGCTCGAACAGGCATACGCCATCACGAACGGCCAGCCGCTGGCCATCGAAATGCTGGGCGTACTGAAGGGAGACGGAAGCTACACGCTCAAGGAAATACTCAACAACTTCTCCGCCATCGACGATTCGGAGGAGCTCAACGAGAATTTCATCAGCCGCGTCTTCGAAATCCTCGACGAGACCGAATTTGCCCTCATCCGGCAATTGTCCGTCATCAACGGTCCGTTCACCAACGAACTCATCTACCTCCTGGTGGAAAAACGTGACCGGAAAGTGATCAAATCGTTGATCGAAAAAGCGATGATCATCCGGCGCCGAAATGAGGAAGGAATAGAGACCGATCATTTCTATCTGCACGACCTGATTCGCAAGATCGCCATGGCCCGCCTGGACGAACGCGCCCGGCAGACCGCCCATACGAAAGCCGCACACTATTACCAGACCATAGCCCCCGGGGACATCGAGGAGCTGGTCCGCATCGAGAATTTGTGCCTGCACCTGTCGGCGCTGGGACGGTTCGATGAGGCCAACACGCACTTGTTCGACTATCTGCAGTCCGTGTCCATCCACAGCGAAAAGGACGTGAAGATTTTGATCCCTCTCCTCGAACGTGCCCTGGACCACCCGTTGACGGACCGGACGATGCGAACGGTGTTCCTGTTCCAACTTGCGTACGGGTACTTTCGCATCCACGACTATCACAAGGCCCTGCGGGTCGCGGAGCCTCTGCCCGAGCTAAGCCCCGACAACGAGAAGGTCCACTTCTTGTTCGGCAACATTCATTTCAACCTCACCGATCTCGATCGGGCCCTGATTCATTTCCGGAAGGCAGCCGAGCTGTACCCGAATGCGCCGTTCATTTATATTCGTATCGGGGACACCTACCGGCATCTCGGTCAGCACGAGTCCGCGCTGACGTACTACAAGAAAGCCATCGACCTCAACCCCAACTATGCGTATCCCTATGCGCAACTGGCCGTTTCGTGCCGGAAGCTCGGAGACCTGGACACGGCCGTTACGCATCTTCAAAAGGCAGTGGAGTTGAATCCGGAATTCTTCGACGCCTACCTGCAGCTCGGCCTGGTGTATCAAGAATCGAAAGACCTCACGCGGGCGATAGCCGCGTTTCAACGGGCGGTAGAGCTCAGTCCCGATTATGCGGAGGTTCACCTCAACCTGGGCGTGGCCTATGCGCGTGCGAAGGACTTTCCCAACGCCCTGGAATCGTTCCGTAAAGCGCTTGAGCTGAATGACCGGCTCGAACTGGCGTACTACAATCTGGGTCTGGTCTATCAGGAGATGCAGGACTACCGGCAGGCCGTTACGATGTATTTGAAATGCACGGTGCTCAACGAGCGCCATGCGGACGCTCAGTTCAATCTGGGTGTCTGTTTCGGCGAGTTGAAGGACGCCGAGAAGGCCGCATACCATATTCAAAAGGCGCTCGCCCTTGTTCCGGGTGTGCCGGAGTATCACGCGCGGCTGGGCGACTATTATGCCGAACTGCGCGATGAGGAGGCGGCCCTGCGCGAGTACCGCAAGGCGCTGGACATCAGACCGGATCATCCGCCGGTACTTCACCGACTCGGGTTGGCGTACGAGCGTTTTGGCCGGGTAGACCAGGCGCTGGAAGTGATGCAGCGGTTGGTGCGTGTTCAACCCGACCACGTGGATGCGCTGCTTGAACTCGGCCGGCTGTACGCAGACCGGAAGGACCTTCGCGCGGCCTGTGAGTTTCTCGAGCGGGCGGTGCGCCTTGACGCCGGCAACGCGTCCGCGTGGCATCAGCTGGGAGCGGTATCGTATGCTCTCGGCAATTTCGATCGGGCCACCGGGAGCCTCACGCGATGCATCGAGCTCAATCCCCACGATACGCAGGCGTACACGTATTTGGGAAGCATGCGGGCCTCTCTGGAGGATTACACGGGTGCGATCAGCTACTTCGAGCGGGTCCTCCAGCTGAAACCGAGAGACGCCCAGGCGCATTTCAGTCTGGGTAACGCACATTTCGACAAGGCTGATTACGCCCGGGCCATCCTGCATTACGAAAAGGCGCTCGAACACGAACCGCAGCACGTTTTTGCATGGGTTCACACGGGCCTTGCCTATCAGCATCTCAAGGACTACCCCAAAGCCGTGGATGCCTTCAAGAAGGCCATTTCCATCGACCCCGGCGATCCATACATTTACGACTGTCTCGGATCCGTTTTTGCCCGTCAAGGCCGCTACGATCAGGCCATTCCGTACCTGACGAAATCGCTCGATCTCGATCCGGACAATGCCGAGACGATGCGCCGTCTGGCAGATGTATTCCAGGAATCCAGGCAGTACGACCGCGCGATCGAGTATTACGAACGGGCGATACGGAACGGCCACATCCAGCCGGCGGCCTTTTACAATCTGGCCAACGCCCAGTATGAGGAGGAACGGTTTGAGGAGGCCGTCATCAATTACGAAAAGGCGATCGAACTGGATCCAAGCGCTCACAGGGCGTTTTTCAATCTGGGTAATCTCTATTACCGCTTGAAGCGTTTCGATAAAGCCATAGCGTGCTTCCAGCGGGCCATCGAGAAGGGCCCCGCGGATGCGCGCGCCTATACCAACCTCGGCAGCGTGTACTACGATCAAAAGGACTACGTCAACGCGATATTCAATTTTCGAAAAGTGGTCGAGCTCAAGCCCGACGATCCCCGCCCGCATTTCCAGCTTGCTAACACGTATTTTGACCTGAAAGACTTTGACGAGGCCATTCAGCATTACCAGCGTGCGATCGCCCTGAACGGAGCGGATGCCCGGTATCATTTCAATCTGGGGAAGGCTTATCTGGAGAAAAAGGACCTACCCGGCGCCCTGCGTTGTTTCGATGAGGCGTTGGAACTGGATCCGCACGATATCAAGGCCCACGTGCAGCTCGGCCATGCGCTGTTGGAGTCGGGGGATGCCGTCCGGGCCATCCGTCATTATCAGCGCGCTGCAGAGTTGGGTCCCGACCAGCCGTACCTGAATCTCTTGCTCGCGTTGTCGTACCACGATCTGAAGGACTACGCCCACGCCATCCAGTATTATCGAAAGGTACTGTCGATGGATCCCGAAGACGCTCTCACGCACTTCAACCTTGGGCGCGCGTATGAAGACAACCGGCAGTACACCGAGGCCCTGGGCTGCTACGAGCGATCGGTACAGCTGGATGCCTCGCGCCTTGCGGCGCACTTGAACTTGGGTAATCTGTATCTTTTCGCGGGGCGGTACGACGACGCCATCGCGGCGTACCTGCGCGCCGTGGAGTTGAATCCGGATCACGCGGACCTGCACTCGAATCTCAGTCATGCGTATCAGCTCAAGAGGAACCCCGCTGCTGCGCTGCAGCATGCCCGGCGCGCCTTAGAACTTGAACCGCGCCATCCCCTGGCGTACTACAACCTGGCCTGTCTCTACGCAAACACGAACAACATCGAGGCGTCACTCACGGCCCTTGACAATGCGCTCCAAGTCGGGTTCAACGACTTGGTCAAACTGAAGACCGATCCCGACCTCGAACCGCTCCGTCACACCAAAGAATACAAGAAACTCCTAAAGAAGCACCAATCATGAACCTGCACTTCATCGCCTGCGTGGGCTATCTTCTCGCGGGAACCGCTATCCTGAGCGCGCAGTCCGGGCGGTCCGAACTGCTCATCGTGCCCTTCGAACAGGAAGGTGCGCTCAAAGACAGCACGGCCGAGTGGGCCGGCTTTGCCCTGACCGACGTGCTGCAGCGCGGGCTGGCCGATCTGAAGGTTCGTCTCCTCGATCATCGGCCCCGCGCATCGGATTACGTCAAAGCGGCGCGCGAAGGACGCAAACAGCTCGTACTGGACGGGACCTACCAGATTGCGGGCGGGCGCATCGAGGTTCGTCTTCAGCTGGTTCCCGTCGCCCAGGGGAGTGTTCCAGACAGGGAATTCAAGTATAAGCACTCCTGGCCGGAGGCGTTCTGGGAGCTGCAGGAGAAAATGCTTCTGGACGTACGAAAGCACCTCGCGGCGGGGAGCAAAACCGCGGATGTCCGGGCTGTCGTGCGCGTGATCCGGGACACGGACGCCTACAGGAAGCTGATGCGGGCGCGGCTGCTCGCGCAGCGGCGAAGCGCTGCCGCATCCGCCGTGGACAGCCTCTTTGCGCAAGCGCTTTCCACCGACCCCCGCTCGACGTTCGGCTGGATGGCCTGGGCCGGTTGGGCGGCCGGACAGGGACAATACGACCGGGCGCTCGACCGGTACCGCCGAAGCCTGGCGGTGGACTCGGCGCAGCCCGGTGTTTTCCGCCGCATCGGCGACATCTATTTCAATCACAAAGACGACATCAAAGCCGCCCGAGAGGCCTATCGACGAGAGTTGACACTCCGTCCTGGCGACGCTGTGACGTTAACCGAGATGGGCCACACCTATTACGTGCAGCAGGAGTACGGACAGGCCCAGTCGTACGCAAAGCAGGCCCTCGCTCATTCACCCGCATCGGGCGGGGCCCTGAACCTCCTCGGCTTGTGTTCCATGGCGCTCGGTGATTCCACCGCGGCGATTCAATACTTCATGGACGCTGCGGCGGCCGATGCATGCGAAATCCCTTCGCGCAAGAACCTCGCACGCCATTACGAATCGACGGGCCGTTTTGACGCGGCGGGTGCGCTCTACCGCGAGATCCTGGCCTGTGATGAAAATGACGCCCTCGCTCACCTGTCTCTTGCCAACCTCTTGTATCACAAAGTGGGGACTCACCAATCCGCCCTGCTATCGTTTGTCCAGGCCGTCCTGCGCAAGCCTGAACTGGAAAGCGCCAGAACCAACCCCATCCAGGTGATCCAATGGCTGACCCAGAACAGAAAATCCCCGGATCGGCTCATGCAGATTGCCGACACGCTGGAATATGAACTGTTCGATCTCGAGGACCGGGCGGAGGAGTTTCGTTACCGAACGGCGCTCGGGTTCTGCTACACCTACTACCTCGGCCGTCCATCGGACGCCATTAACCATCTCGAGATCGCGTGGATGATCCGTCCGGAGCCGAGGCTGCATTTCTATCTCGGCGAGGCGTTCTTCGCCCTCGAAAAATGGTCCCAGGCGCTGAGTCACTACTTCGAATATCAGGAGCATACCCAGGGTTCATACGATTATGCCAAAGGCCTCCAGGCGATCGCAAAGGTGCTGATCAAGCAGAATCGCTTCGAGGAGGCCCAGTTGGAGATACTCAAGAGTCTGCGCCTGTATCCGAACGCCGAGTCGTATTTCTGGTACGGCGTTGCGCTGAGCAACCAACAGCAGTACGAAGCGGCCGTTGCCGCGCTGGAGAAGGCCGTGGGCCTGTATCCCAGCTATACCGACGCGCAGGTCGAACTGGGTCACACCTATTTTGCCATGAAGAAGTATGATGAGGCGCTTGCGCATCTTCGAATGGCGGCCGCCCTGGACACCGGACGCGCCGCGCTAAGGCAGGCCCTGGCCCTGGTGTTCCTTGCTCAAGGCAACTATTCCGAAGCCGAGGCGGAGGTCGATCGCGCGCTCGCAATCGCAGAAAGGCAGAAGGAACAGACGGCCGCGTACTACGGAACGAGGGGAGAAATCCTCCTCAAGTTGAAAAAATATCCTGAGGCCCGCGTACAGTTTCACCGGCAGGTCGAACTCGACAGTGGTGCCGCCACCGCCTGCTATCGGCTGGCGGCCACCTATGCCATTGACAAAGATGTGAAAAACACCGTTCTGTGGCTCGAACGGGCCTTCCAGAAAGATTTTGTGCAATTCGGTCTGCTCGACGACGAACGGCTGTTTGATCCGGTGCGCGACAGTAAACCCTTCCACATGCTGGTGTCGCGCTATCGCCAGGAGTACAACGAACGTTTGATGAAATCCCTCAAAATCAAACCCTAGGAACGGCATGGATTCACCGCTCGAGACCGACCGCGTCAGCGTCCCCGACGACGACCGAAGCGAATCGGTGCGCCATCATTTCGGCCGACTGTACAACATCATGCGCGAACTCCGCCGCCAATGTCCCTGGGACCGCGAACAGACCCATGAGACGCTGCGGCAGTATCTGCTGGAAGAAACCTATGAGGTGCTCGAATCGCTGGACGAGAGGCGGTACGATGAGCTGTGCAAAGAAATGGGCGATCTCATGCTGCAGGTGCTGTTCCATTCGAGGATCGCTTCCGAGAACCGCCGGTTCGATCTGGTCGACGTATTGCAACTGATCAACGACAAGCTGATCCGCCGCCATCCCCACGTGTTCGGGACGGTGGAGGCAAACAATGCCGAGCAAGTGCTACGCAACTGGGAACAAATCAAGTTACAAGAAGCAGACCGTACCTCTGTGCTGGACGGTGTCCCCAAAGCGCTCCCGGCTCTCGTGCGGGCCTACCGCGTCCAGGAGAAGGCCTCCCGCGTCAGCTTCGACTGGAACGATGTGCGCGATGTGTGGCCGAAAGTCCACGAAGAGATCCGTGAGGTGCAGGAAGCTGCCACCGGTAAGGACGCCAAACGCATAGAAGACGAAATGGGCGACCTGCTGTTCACGGTCGTTAACGTGTGCCGGTTCCTTGCCGTCAATCCGGAGGATGCGCTGCGCGGCACCATCGAGAAGTTCATCCGCCGCTTCCGCTACGTCGAAAACAAGTATGCGGAAATGAACCGCAACATGAAGGACTCTACGCTTGAGGAACTCGATCGGTACTGGGACGAAGCGAAAAAGAAGGGCGTGTGACAACAAGCAGTGTAATCCAATCGAGATCTCCGGAGGTATCTGGAGGTTCTCAAGCACCTGACGGCGGAACAACGTATGAGAAAGGTGTTCGAGCTGTCCGAGATGGTCCGGAGCGACTTTCTCGATGGGATCCGCCGGAGATACCCGGCAGAAACGGACCAAGAAATCCATCAATTGATGCTTGAGAGGCTGGGCCGGTGCCACAACCGCAACTATTAGTTAAGGTTCTCCAGGTGCTGAACGCGAAGCATATCGACTGCATGCTCACCGGATCTCTTGCATCCAGCATGCAAGGGGAGCCTCGATCCACTCACGATATCGACCTGGTCGTTGAGCTGGCGGAGAATGCTGTCCGTTCTCTGGTCGACGCATTTCCTCCTCCGGCCTACTATTTGTCGTTCGAGGAGGCGGCCGATGCGGTTCGACGAAAAACCATGTTCAATCTGCTGGAAACGACTACGGGCGACAAGATCGACTTATGGCTGCTGACAAATGATCGATACGATCAACGCCGTTTTCGCGGAAGATCGAGGTGGAAGCCTTTGGGACTTGCTTGAAAGGTTTGCTCCGGAAGACACGATTCTCATGAAGCTGCGATGGGCTAAGGTGAGCGGCGGTAGTGAAAGCAGTTCGTAGACGCTCTTCGGGTTTACGAACTCCAATGCGCAGTATTGAACTTGTCCTATCCGACACGAGGGTCCATGATCTTGGTTTAGAAGATCTCTGGGACCGAGTCCTAACAGCAGCGAATCCCCTCCGTTAGGCCGGTCGGAATCCGTGCTCGGGACGGATTGGAAGGTTGCTGAAGTTGAAAAACCAGTATAAGCGCCAGGACGTTTTCCTTTGCACACACGACGCACACGCGCAGCATGGCCACCGCGTGTCGGTCTATCACACGATGCACCGGAAAGGGTGCTTCCCCGATGGATGCACGTATTTTCGATGGAAGTGTCAGCAACTTGAGCACCGGCGCAAATGTTACCGCGGGTATCGTCATGTAGGCAGGAAGTGTTTCGGATGCAAATTTTTTGATGAAGAGAAATTTACACGCAATCTCCGACGGTCGCCGGATATCGATTATGCTCAGTTCCTGGAGGACCTGGAGGAATTCGAAGACTGGCTGCTCGATGCGGAGAATCGAGAGCACTGGTGTCTCGGTGTGGTCGGCTCGATCAAGCCTCATCTGACGCAGGCTTGGTACGGAGGAAGGCCGGGTAAACCTGTCAGGGAGCACACACAACTGTCGGGTTACCTGATCGGCTTCAAAGAATCATTCATTGGCCGTACGCACTTCGACGACCCCACCTACGCAAGAATCGGTCGGGATATGCAGAATCGACTCAAGTTTCGCGCCGGAGATCGGGTGGAATTCAAAGCCACACTGGTCGTTTCCGAAGGACGACTGCTGTTTCGATCGTTGAAACAGATTGCGTGGCTGGAGCGCGGCCCGGAGCAGGAGGTTTGGGACGACAGCCGCGCATTGGTCGCCCGTGCGACGGGCACGACGCTGGAACGCCAAGCCGACAAGTGTGTGGCCTGCGACCAGGGCATGCTGATCGATGTGTTGGACCGGACCGATGCGGAGGAACGCTTCCACCACCGGATCTTCTGCATGAAAGGCATGCCCTCCGCCGCCCTCTGTACGTACAATACGTCTTGCGATCTGTACGGTCAGACGTGCAGCAACCGTTATTATCTCTCCACCGTCTCACATCGCCCATGATGCCTGCACTGACCGAGACCCTTGTTGTAGAGACGCCGGAGAACATCTCCCTTGAATTCGAGGTGGCCGGTCTGGGCTCGCGTTTCCTGGCATTTCTCGTTGACACCGTCATGCAGGCCCTGATCCTCCTGATGGCGTTCTACGTGGGTAGTCTCGTCCTGGCCGCCGTTGCCGGCGTGTTCAGGATAAACGGAATGGCCGGTAGCCTGCAAACCACCCTGATGATCCTCAGCGCGTTCGTGGTCTACGAGTGTTACTTTGTTTATTTCGAAATGCGCTTGCACGGGCAATCGATCGGAAAGAAATTGCTCAACCTGCGCGTCGTCAAGGATGGGGGCCATCCGATCGTGTTCATGGACTCCGCCATACGGAACATCCTGCGAGTGATCGACGCCTTGCCGCCCTTGTTCTTTTTTCCAAGCTACGGACTGGGCAGTGCCGTCATCATGTGCAATCGGCAGTCGAAACGTCTCGGCGACTTTGTGGCCGGCACGATCGTGATCAAAGAGCGATCGATGACGGGCTTCGAGCATTTTGCAGCCATCCGGACCAATCCGGAGCATCTTCGCCGTCTCCGCTTG
This sequence comes from Bacteroidota bacterium, assembly GCA_037445875.1. Classification (GTDB taxonomy): domain Bacteria; phylum CLD3; class CLD3; order SB21; family SB21; genus JBBIJR01. The sequence continues at coordinate 40,758 of JBBIJR010000005.1, forward strand.
ACCCACCTCCAGCGCATGCAGGACACGGACAAGTACATTTTGAGGGAGTTCTTCTTCCGAAAGAACACTTTTCCACCGCCCGTCCGCGATACGATCGCCTCCAAGCTGGCGGCGCGGTTTCGAAAGAGACTTGAGATTCCTGCAGATCTGTACAACAACAATGTGCGGCTGCTCGACGACCTTATGTTGCTGCTCGAGAGCCGTCGGTCCTGACACCACTCATCCAACGCGGAAGGTTTCACATGGTTTACCGTGCCCTTTGGCTGGCGGTCCTGTTCATCGGTGCATGCGCATCGCCCGGACCTGAAGACTGGCGCACAGACTTTGAAAAGAGCAACGGTCTGGAAACGCCGACCTACGAGCAGACGGTCCGATACATTCGTCGGCTGGAGAAAGGGTCACCCTGGGTGAGGCTGAGTCATTTCGGACAGACACCGGAAGGGCGGCCGATGCCCCTGGTCGTCGTAGACAAATCCGGAAAATTCAGTCCTTCCTCTGCAAGAGCCCTCCGCAAGGCGGTGGTCCTCGTACAGGCGGGCATTCATGCGGGGGAAATCGATGGGAAGGATGCGGGACTCATGCTCGTCCGTGACATGGTCATCCACCGGCAGCACGCGGAACTACTGGACCGCATCGTCCTCGTGTTTATTCCGATCCTCAACGTCGATGGACACGAACGCCGCAGCGCATTCAACCGGATCAACCAGAACGGGCCAAAAGAAATGGGATGGCGTGTGACGGCGCAGAACCTGAATCTGAATCGGGATTACATGAAAGCCGACGCGCCAGAAATGCGAGCCTGGCTGAAGCTCTTTCACATGTGGAAGCCGGACCTGTTCGTGGATTGTCATGTCACGGACGGAGCCGACTACCGGCACGTTGTCACGTATGCAATGGACGTGACCCAAAACGTGGCGGAACCGGTGCGATCGTGGAGCAGGACCGAGTATCTGCCGGAGCTTACGAAGCGCATGAAGAGTTCAGGGTTTCCCGTCAGCCCATACGTGTGGCCGGTGGATGACAGGAACATCAGCAAAGGCATCATCGGCGGTACGGCCCCTCCCCGCTTTGCGACGGCGTATGCGACCATTTGCAACCGCCCGGCGCTCCTGATCGAGACCCACATGATGAAAGACTACCGGACACGCGTAATGGGCACGTATGCGGCACTCCTGCATACGCTCGAGATCGTCTATGATCGGTGCCAGGAACTGCAGCGGGTGGTGGAGGAATCGGACGAACAAACGGCGGGGATGATGGGCCGCACACTGGCCGTACGCTTCGAACAGACCGACCGGAGCGATACGATCGACTTTTCAGGGTACAACTATCTTCTGGAACCCAGCGCTATCTCGAATGACGACTGGGTCGTCTGGGAAAACGTGCCGATTGATTACTCGCTGCCGTACTACAACTACGTTCGCGACACGGACACGGCGGTCGTTCCGTACGCGTTTGCCGTACCGCGCGCGTGGACGACCGTCATGGATGTGCTCCGAGTCCACGGCGTGGAGACGCGCACGGTGGGTCGATCGGTGGCCATAGACGTTGCTTCGTACCGTTTCCGCCGGCCAGTTTGGGCAACAAAGCCTTTTGAGGGAAGAATCACGGTCGAAATGGACAGCGAACCCATTCGCGAACGGAGGACGCTCAACCGCGACGATTACTTGATCATAATGGATCAGCCTCTCAACCGCGTCATCATGCATTTGCTGGAACCGGGGTCGCCGGATTCGTTCGTACGATGGGGCTTTTTCAATGCCATCTTCGAACAGAAGGAATACGGTGAGGCGTATATCCTCGAGAAGATGGCGCGGGATATGATCGCGACAAATCCCGACCTGGAACGCGAGTTTTTGGAGGCGGTGGGCGCGGACACGGCGCTGGCCCGTGACTCGTATCAGCGGCTGAACTGGTTCTATCAACGCTCTCCGTACTGGGACAAGACCGTGTGCGTTTATCCAATTTCTAAGATCCTACACAGGGAGGATCTGGAAAACGCCCACTAGTCCTGACCCATGACCCCGCCATGGCTTACATCGGAGATTACTGCAGATATCTCCTCAACCAGTCATGGACTTCTTTGTACCAGTAGATGGAATTCTGTGGAGTAAGGATCCAGTGGTTCTCGTTGGGATAATACACGAGTCGCGCCGGGACGCCTTTGCCCTGCAGCACGCCGTAGAGCTCGAGGCCCTGCGTTGCCGGAACACGGTAGTCCCGTTCGCCGTGGAGGATCAACATAGGCGTCTTAAAGTTGTGAGCAAAGAACGCCGGGCTGTAGCGATTGACCTCTTCGTACTTGCCTTCCCACGGTGAACCGCTGTAGGATTTGGCCCGGTCGTGTGTGACATCCGACGCAAACTGTCCCATTAAATTGTAAACACCGGCGTGACTGATCAGGCACCTGAACCGATTTGTGTGACCCGCGATCCAGTTGACCATGTATCCGCCGTAACTGCCTCCCGCCGCCGCCATGCGCGTGCTGTCGACGAACGGGTAGGTGCGGATCAAGTAATCCGTGGCGAGCTGGATGTCGCGAAACGACTTATCGCCGTGCGCCCCTACGATCGACTTGGCGAAGTCGTTACCGAAACTGGTGGAGCCGTGGAAATTGACCATCGCAACGACATACCCGGGAGCGGCGAACAGCTGAGCGTTCCACCGGTAGTGAAACTCGTCCGCGAAAGTGCCGTGCGGTCCGCCGTGGATCAGATGCAGCAGAGGGTATTTCTTGCCAGGATCGAAGTCCGGCGGATAAAGCAGGTACATCTGCACGTCCCGGTCATCGGCCCCCTTGAAGGTCAGGCTCTCGACCCTTCCCATATGAAGAGAATCGAGGAGGGTCCGGTTGAAAGAAGTCCATTGAATCAGCTTCTTGTTCTTCAGGTTCCACTCGAACAGCTCCGCCGGATGGGAGAGATCGTTCTTCGTGAAAAAGAGCCGATCGCCGCGAACCTGCAGGGACCGGATACTCCCGCCCCACGCCAACCGCTGGATTTTCCCCGACTGCAGATCAAGACTGAAAATGCCGTCCCGCGCCTGTTCTTCTGCGACCATGTAAATCTCCCTGGCGGCGCGTTCCTCGAAACCGCCGAACGAAAGATCCTTCCCCTCGGTCAACACCTGACGCATTCCCGACCCCGGCTCGTAACGGACCAGATGGGCGTTATCCGGAAAACCCTTGTGCTGGCTGCGGGCGTAGTACAGGAATCTTCCGTCCCTGGAGAAGAACGGCGAAAAGTCGTCGTCGTCGTTGTCGATCGTCAGATTCTTCGCACCTGCAAAATCGCTTCCTTTCCACAGGAAGACGTCGAGATTGATCTCCGCGTACGGAGGTCCGGTCGAATTGATAGCCAGCGCGATCCACTGTCCGTCCGGTGAAATGTCGTAATCGACGCTGCCGTCCACGGAAAGCATTCGCGTCAGACCCTTGGTCAGATCTATCCTTTCCTTCGTTTCCATGTCAAAACTGTACAGGTGTGTTACGTGGCCGTCCGTCAACCAGCCATCCCAGTACCGGTACAGCCGGTTTTCCGTGACTCTGGCCGTCATCCTGGAGTCCTTCATTTCCTTGAGCGCTTTTCTCATCCCTTCGAAGTCGTTCTCATAATCGGGAAGAATGTCAGCGGAAAAGGCGATCCGGCGGCCGTCAGAAAAGAACTTCGGATTGGCTGCGCCCAGCGGCATTTCCGTAATGAGGCTTGCTTCTCCTCCATCGACGTCAATCCTGTACAGTTGTGGATAGTCGCCCTCCCGGCGGGAAACAAAAGCCAGCGTCCGGCCATTGGGGTGCCATGCGGGGCTGTTGTCGCTGGCCGGGTGTGTGGTCAACCGGCGGGTGTGGTTCGTGGTGAAGTCGATCAACCACAAATCGGCGTTGCCCTTGTTGTCCTTGACGGTGTACTCCGTCACGACAAAACACCCGTAGCGGCCATCCGGCGAGACGGTCAACGAAGAGATGCGCTTGAAGTTCCAAAGATCCTCGGCGGTCATCGGGCGCCGGGATTGGGCTGCGGTGAGGCCGGTTGCCGTCAAGACTGCGGACAGTGTAAGGACAACGAATCGTTTCATGCGAGTCCACTCCTGCTGGTGGTGGGGTTGTTATTCAAATCGTACGCTCTCGCGGACAAGTTTTCGGGCTGCGAAACCGGCCGGAACGATCGCTGCGATCCATGCGGTGCAGAGCACCAGGACAAACGACAGCGCAAAAATCTCAGGCGGCAGGGCAAGTTGCAGCGTCCAACCGAAGGACTCGCGATTGATCACGAAAATCAGAATAAACGACAACGCGAGACCCAGCGATACGCCGGTGATCTCGGAAAAACAACCGATCAAACCTCCTTCGAGGAGGATCATGCGCCGGACCTGAAACCCGGCCGCTCCGACGGCCTTGAGAATTCCGATCTCTCGTTCCCGCTCCAGAATCGATGCCAGCAAGGCACCGGCTACCCCAAGGCCGGCAACGAGCAGTACGATCAGCTCCAGTGTGTACGTGACGGAAAACGTCTGGTCGAATATGCGGCCGATCTCCTCACGCAATTCGCTGTTCGAGAAAATCAATAGATTGTATCGGTCACCGAAGTGCTTGTTCAGCGATTCCCGAACCTGATGAGCGGCCGATCGATCGGTCAGGAATAAGGCGGCGTTGTTCACCGTTGAGTCGCGCCAGATGGACGAGTAGAGTTTTCGGTCGAGGAAGAGTGTTCCGTTGTCCGTTGTGTAATCATAATACACACCCTCGATCAGAAAGTCCATTTCCCCCAGCGGTGTGGGTATTCGCACACGGTCGCCGGTACCCAGGCCGTTCCTCAGGGCGAATGTCTCAGACACCGCAACGGGTCGGCGATCGAAGAAAACCGGATCGTACAGATGCGGCAATACCTCATCCGCGTCCTGCCCGATGAAAGAAACCCGGCTCAGGCGGTGGACGACCTCCAGATCGCCGGCCGCGAGATCGATGAGACGCTCGTTCATCAGAATCCGTATTCCACGGAAAGTGTCTACGGCTTTGACCCCGGGGTGCTTTCTGCAAAAGGCAATGACCTCGTCCGGCATGGGGGTCATCGAAGCGGTCGAGAATTCGCCGCTGACTGTGAGGAACAAGTCCGCGTTGACCGACTGATCTACCCACAGGGATACGGTCTTCCGGAAACTCTCCACCATGACGTTGACGCTGATCAACATGGCCACGGCCAGCGAAAGGGCGGCCACGGCGATGGACGTCCGGCGGAGCGATGCGCGCAAATAGCCGATCGCGAGACGCCCTTCCGTCCGCCATAGCAGCGAGACGGGACGGTCGACGATATGCATGAGCGATCGGACAACCGTGGGGACGAGGAACGTCATGGCGACGATCATGGCAAAGGCCGCCGCGAAGCCGGCGTAGGAGAAGCCGGTGTCGTATCGCCGTTCGCTCATCAGGATCGCCATTCCCACGCCAAGGGCCACAGCCGCGACGGCAAGGTACCGTCGCGATTTGAACCGGAAGCGCGACTCCAGCACCTGACGATGAAAAGCGTCCCGGGGTTGAACCGTAATGGCCTCCAGGCCCGGCACAACCGCAGCGACCACCGACGAGCCGATGCCGATCGATAAGCTGAACACCAACGTCCACGTGTCTAGCTCGATGTGCCGTACGATCGTGAGAATGTACAGGGCTGTAATGCTGGATGAAATGGCCCCCATGAGCCACTGGGCCAGTACGAGTCCAAACACGATGCCGATCAGCGAACCGGCGATCCCCATGCACAACGCTTCGGCCACGAAAAGCATGAAGACGTCCCTCTTGCCGGCGCCGATCGTGCGCAGCACACTGAGTTCCTTTCTCCTTCGCAGCGCGCTGGTTGTGAGGGTGTTGTATATAAGAAACATCGCGACAAACACGCCGATCAGCGTCAGTGCCGTGAGGTTGAGCTGGAAGGAACGCAGCATCGTGCGCACCTGTTCTCCCCGGGAGCGCGGCTCACGGACGTCGAAGTTGTCGGGAAGTGTTTCTCTGAGATAAGCCTGCAATTCGGGGAGATGCGGATCGTCGGCGGCCAGATCGATGCGGTCGAGCTTCCCGATTCGACCCAGGGACTCCTGAGCGGAGGCAATGTCGAGGAGGGCCACATTTCCGTCCAGGGCGCTGGCAGGGCCCTCTACATCGAGCAATTCGCGGATAACGAATCTGCGCCGCACGCCGTTCACAAACAGCGTAACCGTGCTGTCTCTATCCAGCCCATGACGTTCCGCAAACGCAGCAGTTACGATCACGGCGTCGGGTTCGAGCAGAAACCGCAGAAACGACTCTGGCGTTTGTTCGGCCGCAGCGTGGTGCAGACGGTAGGTTCGTATCTTCGAATCGGTGAACACATCGATTCCTAGGACCATCAACGATTCCATACGTCCCTGTCGGTCCCGGAATTTCGCAATGGACTCCACGACGGGCGTCGCGGCGGACAGTCCCGGCAAATGTGCTACCCGGGAAAACAGCGTCTCATCGAAAGGAACGCCGTCCCTTGTGACGATCTGCAGTTGGGCCCGGCCGCTGACGGCGTCGATGGCGGCCTGAAACGATGCGACGGCGGTATGATTACTGATGCGGATGCTGGTGAAGACCGACACTCCGACAGCGATGCCCAACACCGTAAGCAGAGTTTTGAGCTTCTCGCGGCGCATGTGCCGCAAGGTGACCCGGTGAAAGAGGAGAAAGAAACGCCTCATGGAAAACCTGCTAGCCGGTCTTGAACCGTATCGAACTACCGGTAGACTTTGGATTTTTCAAACAGCGTATTCGCCACGATTGCGCCGAGGATCAACGTACCGCCCAGGATCGCCCAGGCACCCGGCACTTCGCCGGTGCCAAGGTACGTCCAGATCGGATTGCTGATCGGTTCAAGAAGCGTGTAGATCGACACCTCCACGCTGGAAATCAGCTTCGCGCCGCGGGCGAAGAACAGGTAACCGAGTCCAAGCTGGAACACCCCAAGAAAAAGCAGCCCCAACCAGTCGGTTGCCGACGGATCAAACCGGCGGCCCACCATCCCGGCCACGAACGAACCCGCGTCGACATCCGTGACCGTCACGGAGACCATGATCGACGCCAGCGTAAGGACGGTGAACAGGTTGCCCATAGCGAGATTGAACGTCGCTCGCAGCTGGTCGCCGCGAGGGTTATCGTCCGTACGGTATGACGATTCGGAGACCCGGACGTTCACTTGCAGAAGAGCAAACGACACGCCGGAGAGAATTCCCATCACGTTCCCAACGATCGACGCGGATTTGTTCTCCTCCAGAAAGAACAACGCCATACCCGAAAGACACACAACGATCGTAACGATCTCCATCCACTGTACTCTTTCTTTGAGCAGAAAGAACGAAATCACGATCACGTAAGCCGGAGCAGTGTACTGGAGGAAAACCGCATTGGCCGAAGTCGTCAGCTTATTGGCCATGACGAAGAGGGTAACGGTCAGCATGTACAACACGGCGGTGATGAACGTGTGACGAGACGGGGTAAACAGGCCCGGCACGGGTCCGCGCCGCATCTGAACGGCCACGTACACGCTGAGGAAGACGCCTGCTATCAGTGAGCGGAACAGAGCGATGGGAACGGGCGGCAGTTGGACCAGTTTGATGAACAGACCAGCGCTGCTCCAGCAAAGGGCGGCCAGAGCTACAAAGGCAACACCTTTCAGGTACGAATGGTTGGCCATAGACCGGGTCAGTGGACGAGGGCGACCAGGTCTCGCACGGCCCGATCCACGCCGAAGAACAAGGCCCTGCTGATTACCGCGTGGCCCACGTTGATTTCTTCGAGTTCCTCGATGCCCAGCACCGAGCGGAGGTTGGTATAGTCCAGGTCGCCAGACAGCGTCACACCCAGCTTGAGTTTGGCGGCGGCCAGTGCCATGACCTTCAGATTATCAAGTTCCTGCTCCATCATCGGAATGCTCTCCGCATGCACGAACCGATGCGCGTGAAGTTCGACGTAGTCGCATCCCGTCTGCACGGCCGCCTTCAGCTGGTTGGCGTCCGGCTCGACCAGGGCGTTTACAACGATGCCCGCCTGCCGCAATCCCTGCACGGTTCCCCTGACCACGCTCTCATCTCTGACGAGATCGATACTTGTCGACCGGTGTCCCTCCCACCCTATGAGCGTGACCATTTCCGCCCCAGCCGCCGTCGCCTTTCGGACGGCCGCTTCGGAAACGGCAAGGCGAAGATTGAAATGCGAGTGGACGCTCTCCTTAAGCAAGGGGAGATCCCGGTCGACGCTTGTTGAAGGCGTGCCGGGCAGCGTATAAACGATACTGTCCACTCCGGCCGCCTCCAACATGGCGATCACGTGGATCGGGTCGGGAACCTTTCCGCCTCCGAACTCCCGCAAGGCGACAACCGAATCGATGTTGATACCGACACGTTTCACGTAAAACCTCCGTGGCTGATGAAAATCTATCGGGAAGGCTTCAAGAACCGGTCCAACATCTCCGACTGGCGCTCGGCGTGGTAGGAACTGCGCACCAGGGGGCCCGATTCGACAAAACGGAAACCCATGGCAATTCCGTGCTCACGGAACATCGCAAATTCGGAAGGGTGCACATACCGTTCCACCGGCAGATGGTCCTGCGTCGGGCGGAGGTACTGACCGATGGTCACTATATCGAGACCGGTACTCCTCAGGTCGTGGAGAACATGCAGGACTTCGTCGTTGCTTTCGCCCAGACCGACCATCAGTCCGCTTTTCGTCACCATACCGTGTTTCCTTGCGCGATCCAGCAATTCGATCGACTGTGCATAACTGGCCTGCGGACGGACCACGGGATACAGTCGCGGTACGGTCTCGATGTTGTGGTTCAGGATGTCCGGCCGTGCCTCGATCACGGTTAGCAATGCATCCGCGCCGCCGCGGAAGTCCGGAATAAGGACCTCTACACGACAGGTCGGTATCGCTTTTCGAATCTCGCGTATCGTTTCCGCGAACATGCGGGCTCCGCCATCCGGTAATTCGTCCCTGTTCACCGAAGTGATCACGGCGTGACGCAGTCCCATCCGGCGCACGGATTCCGCCACACGCACAGGTTCGTGTTCATCATTCCATGTCGGCTTGCCGGTCTTCACGGCACAGAATCCGCAGCTGCGGGTGCAAACGTCGCCCAGGATCATGAACGTGGCCGTGCCGTGGTTCCAGCATTCGGAGATGTTCGGACAGCGCGCTTCCTCGCAGACGGTGTGCAGTTTCTTCGAAACGATCAGCGTCTTGACATGGGAGTAGCCCTCGCCGATGGGGATCTTGACCTTCAGCCATTCCGGACGTTTGAGCGGCTCTTTGCCGGCGTGTTCGGACTTCTTCTTTTCGATGTAGTCGACCTGAAGCGCGGTCATGGGATACGTGCGGCTCATGCAGGGCGGGCTTTCAGGCCGGGTTCCAGCTCATGGCTTTGCCGCCGAGCAGGTGAAAGTGCAAATGGTAGACCTCCTGTCCGGCGAAACGGCCGTTGTTCACGATCACGCGATAACCGTTTTCTTTAAGGCCCTGCTCGTCTGCGATACGGTTGACCGTAAGTAGCAGGCGTCCGACGAGGGCCTCATCCGCCTGCCGGAGATCGGCGAGCTTCTCAATATGTTTTCTCGGAATCACGAGGATGTGCGTGGGCGCTTTCGGACGGATGTCCCGGAAAGCTACCACCTCGTCGTCTTCGAACACGAATTGACCGGGTATCGCCTTAGCGGCGATCTTGCAGAAGATGCAATCGGACATCAGCGTTCTCCTAGTTGTGAAAATTGTCCGCCCCGTCCTGTGGAAAACCCAGGACGCCGGGATTGATGGCCGGTTGATCGTGCTGGGCCATGAGGCGGTTGTAGGATCGCAGCAGAAAACCGGGCAGTACGGTCTTGTACGTGCGCATGAGTTTGTTGGGATTCTCGAGCGAGCGGACCAGCTCCTCGTATTTCTCCTCACCCATAACCTCGACGATGTGCTCTCGTTCCTTTGGCTCCGTGATGCGCATTAAGATCCCGCTTTTCTCCGCTTCGGGGTGGAACTGCACAGTTTCGATTTCGCCCGTGTAACGCAGGCCTGTCAGCGCGTCTCCGGCGCCTTCTTCCGTACCCTCGTACGACAGGATCTCGATCCCGGCTTCCCGAAGCAAGCGTCGATCAGGGTCGGTGACCTGCCAATCGCGGTTGTCAAACGCGTAGAATTTCTCCTGCAGTCCTTCGAAGATCGGGTCCCGCCGTCCCTCCGGTGTCTGAAAGATCGGAACGATGCCGAGGTTGCGGACCGTACGGCGGCTGATGCGTGCCACGGCGAACTTCTTGACCATGAGTTGGAAGGAATGGCAGATGCCGAAAAAGAACTTCTTAGCGTCGCGTGTCTGATTGTGGGCCATGAGATCATCCACGAGACGGAAAAACCGCACTTCCCACTCAGCGCCCGTATCGTCCAAGGGGCTTCCCGGTCCCCCGGTCGAGATATAGAGATCGTGAGACGTGTCCGGAACCTCGCTGCGGTCGCGCACGTGAAAAATGCGGACCTGCAGTTCTGTGTGTGGATGGTACGTGCGGATTCGATAGCCAAAGTCGGAAAGGATCCGCTTGATGTTTCGGACCGCGATATTTCGCGCTCCATTGTTCATGTCCAGAACCGCGACCCGGATGCATATTTCCGGCATGCGGTTCAGCGCCTTTTCCCGACTCAGGTATTTGTGAATAGCTTGTGCGCTCAATATTTATCGCTTTGCTGCTCTATGGTACGGTTGTTCGTGCGCGAATTGCCGCGCTCTTTTTCATGGCAAAATAAAGGACAAGGACCGAAAAAGCAACCCACAAAACCGACCAGAATACCGCTGGCAGCCAGAACAACTGTGCAACGGCATCCGCGTCCGAGTGCGGGAGGCTGTATTCGCTCTTAGGTGCACCGAGCGAAAGACGGACCAGGGTAATCACATCCCGGATGGAGTTGAGGGCGGCCTGCACGGCAAGGAAATTCAGCGCATAGAAATTGAACAAGTCGCCGGTCTTAACGGCTACCATGATGAGAGCGACGGCAAAGCCGGCGCACACGATCATCGTAAAGAGGTCCCGGACATACAGCGCCAGGACGATCAGGAACACGAGTCCGAGGGCGAAGAGGAGCATGCGAGCCAGCCGCCGGTAGGCGCTCGCTACAATCAAAAGCCCGCCGAACAAAGCCGCTCCCAGGTACCCGGCGCTGGACACAAAACCCTGCGCCAGGCGCCCTCCGGATATTCGGGTCATCGTGTAGCCGCTGGTGTCGGGATTGAGCACGATGCGTCCGACTTCGCCGCCCACCAACCATGCGGCCAACGCGTGACCGCCCTCATGGATGAACGTCGTGAAGAATTCGAAGGGCAGCAGGATGCGTCCGACCAGCGGCAAGGAGGAGAGTACCAGCGACAGCACGGCCAGCCCAACGATCAGCGCGTTGGCCCGCCAGGTCCCGATCGGGGTCCGACCCGGTTGGGCAGGCGGCATCGTCATGACGGCATCACTTCCGAAAAGGCGTCCACAAGTTTCAACTGGATGAGGTGCGAGGCCTGCTCGAGATCGATACGGTCGGCCCGCTCGGTGTTTGCGGCCAGCTCATCCAGAATCTCCTCCTGGATCTTCCCTCGCTTCATGGCCACAGAATACGGCACGCGATGAAACGTCACCATGGAGTATTTCGGTACGAAGCGATCGGGGAACTTCTCCTCCAGTACGTGCTCGATCTCCTTCTTGAGGATGAACCGGGGATCGGTCACGAGGTCGCGCATTTCATAGAAATTCTCGACGGCCAGGTCGGCGATGGCATCGGCGTTGGCCTTCCGCAGCCTTTCAAACGAACGAAAGACGTTTTCCCAATCCCGGCCGTGCTGCTCGATGCAACCGTTGAGCACCGTACAATCTTCGAACGCGCAGTTCATCCCCTGGCCGTAGAAGGGCACGATGGCGTGCGCGGCATCACCCAACAGCAGGGCCTTGTCGTCCACGTGCCACGGATCGCACTTGATGGTCACGAGACTCCCGGTGGGGTTAGCAAAGAACTCCTCCGTGAGACGAGGCATCAAAGGCAGCACGTCGGGGAACTGCTCCTGGAAGAACGAAGAGACTTTATCCTCCCGGTCCAGACTCTCAAAACTGTTTTCTCCGCTGTACGGATAGAAGAGGGTGCAGGTAAAGCTGCCGTCGAGATTTGGCAGGGCGATGAGCATGTACGTCTTGCGCGGCCATATATGCAGGGCATTCTTTTCGATCTGGAACTCTCCCCGCGGGGCCGGCGGAATGAGGAGTTCTTTGTAACCATGTTCCAGGAATTGTTGGGAGTAATTGAAACGGCCGACCTTCTGCATGTCCGCCCGTATGGCCGAGGCAGATCCGTCGGTGCCGATCACCGTCTCGCCCGTGACGGTATAGGTGTGGGCCGTGGTTTCGTCTTTGAGGTACACCAGGCCCTCATCAAAACCCATCCCGATGCAGCGTTGATTGAAATGAAAGTGAATGCCTCCCTGTGCCTCGGCGAGGTCCATGAGGCGCATATTCAGCTCTCCCCGGGAGACGGCGTTGATCACCTCGCTCTCGTTCTTGCCGTACGGTTGAGAGTGGAGCGTACCGTCGAGGTGGTGGACCATACGTCCCTTCATCGGGATGGAAATCTTCATAATATCGTCGTAAAGCCCGACTTCCTTCAGTGCATGAATGCCTCGCGTCGACAGCGCGAGATTGATCGAGCGGCCAGCGCTGATTCTCGTTTTTCGCATGTCCGGCCGCCGTTCGTACACGTCCACCTGAAAGCCCCGGCGCGCGAGGTATACCCCCAGCAGCGATCCGGCCAGGCCGGCTCCGACCACGATGATTGGTTTGGAGGTTGTTGCCATGGTGGTTCCTTATACGTATGACTTGAGAATCTGAACGAAACGGTAAACATCCAGGAATGAATTGTACAGCGGTACAGGGGCCACGCGAATCACGTCGGGCTCCCGCCAATCGCACACTACGCCCTGTCCGGCCAACGCCTGATGCACGATCCGTCCGTTGCGAGGCACGACGAGCGAGAGCTGACAACCGCGCTGCGGCCGGTCCCGCGGCGTCAGGCACCGGATGCGCCCACCCAGCTCGTCCAGCAGGTATTCGAGGTACGCCGTGAGGCGTTCGCTCTTAGCACGCAGGTTCTCCATTCCGGCCTCGTCGAACACATCGAGCGACGCCTTGAGCGCAGCCAGTTGAAAGATCGGCGGATTGCTCAACTGCCATCCCTCCGCCGTCGGGATGGCCGTGAAGACGTCCGGCATGAGAAAACGCGTCTCCTTGTCGTGACCCCACCAACCGGCAAAGCGCGGCAGATCGGTCCGCCGCACGTGGCGGTCGTGAACGAAACACCCGGCGATTGCGCCGGGACCGGCGTTGAGATACTTATAACTGCACCATACGGCAAAATCGACGTCCCACTCGTGCAGTCTCAACAGCAGATTGCCCGCCGCGTGGGCGAGATCGAATCCGACCGAACAACCTCGCGCATGACCGGCACGTACGATACGCTCCATATCGAACGCCTGTCCTGTGTAATAATTGACGCCGCCGAACAGGATCAGAGCAATCGACGACCCCTCACGGGCGATCAAGTCTTCGATGTCCTCCGTACGCAGCGTTGCTTCTCCGGACCGGGGGACGGGAATCAGCAGCGTGTCGGACGGATCGAATCCGTGGAACCGAATCTGGGACTCCACGGCATACCGGTCCGACGGAAAAGCCCCGGGTTCGATCAGAATCTTACGTCGGTCCCGTGTCGGCCGGTAAAACGTGACCATCATCAGGTGCAGGTTGACCGTCAGGGAATTCATGTTCACCACTTCCGACGGCTGAGCGCCCACGAGCCTCGCCGTTTGTTCTGTCAGGAATTCGTGATACGGCAGCCACGGTCGTTTGGCGTGAAAATGGCCCTCCACGCCTAACCTCGCCCAGTCGTCGAGTTCCTGCTCGACCATCGCGCGAGCCGCTGCCGGCTGCAAACCGAGCGAATTCCCGCAGAAGTAAATGCACTCCGTACCGTCGGTCCGGCGAGGGATGAGAAAGCGCCGACGATAACCGGCCATAGGGTCGTCGGTGTCGAGCGCATGGGCGAACGCTTCGTCGGTCCGGAACTCAGTCATGGGGCCTCCGCGGGCACGTGCGGTGAACGGATCTGTACCAGATATCGCGTTCGAACGTCGTTGAAGAAGCGGATCACATCCGGCTGGCGCAGATCGGGGAATGTCCACGCAACCGGTTCGAAGGTATGCTTGCGGAACATCAGTTGGAGATCGGCGTAGATGCCGTGTCCGATGTGCACTCGGTGGGCCAGGTTCTTTGCGGTGGCCATCACGAGCTTGGCATCGGCAAGGTACCCGGGATCGATGTTCACCGAACGCCGGCCGTCCCGCACAAAACGACGTTCCAGTTCATTGCTCCATATCTTGTGATCCGGTATCGTGTCGGCCTCCACGAGCCGTCCGAATGCGACGTACATTTTCTTCAATCCGGCGCCGAACTCTTCCACATAGTAGGTCGTTTGGACGAAATCGAACGGCTGGCCGGTGAAATCCGTCGGTCCCCAATGATCGTCGACCCGCTGCAGCACTTCGGACATAGGAACGGACGCGTTCCACATCACTCCGCAGACCAGTTTGACGGGGACCGGAGGATGAATCTCACTCATGATGGGAAAAAGTACCACGCGGAAGGTTGAAATGCCACCAATAAAAAACGTTGCGGGCCTCCGTCTCCCGAGGCACACGAGCCCGGATCAGAGACCCGCTCCGGGCGTATTGAGAAACGGAACCATGATCCGATTGGCCGTTTCCAGGTCCTCGGGCGTGTCGATCTCTATGCATCGGTGAGGAAACGTGTCGAGCATGCGAACCGATTCTCCCGCGTCGATGAGTTCCTGAAAGGACGCCTCGTAGTACTCGCCTCTTCGCCCCTCGCGATTCATTCGCCGGTCGAGTACGTCGAACAGCTTATGCGTGAAGTCGGGTGTAAACTTCTCGATTCCGATAGACTCACCTTGGCAGGCAAGCGGATCGAGTGTCTTGGCGAGCGCGACGATGCGGCCGTTGCTGTCGACCATGACTTTCATTTCTTCGGTTCCCAGATGGTCCGAACGCCGCACGGCGAGGTAGTTGTGATCGGAGCGGGCGGCCATCAGCGATTCCAGGAGACTCTTTTCGAAAAGAACGTCGCCGTCCATCAAAACCATGCCTTCGCCGGAAAAGGCGCGACCGGCATGCCAGAGAGAGTAACTGTTGTTGGTGGATGCGTAGTCGTCGTTGCGGATGAACTGCACGCGAACGTCCGGAAATCGTTCCCGGAAGAAACGCAGGAAGTGGTCCTCGCGGTAACCTGTGACGACGACGAATTCCGTGATGCCGCACGCCTTTGCCGCCTCGATCGACCAGGCGAGCAACGGTTTCCCGTTGACGGGGAGAAGTGCCTTCGGCGTGCGATCCGTCAAGGGGCGGAGACGCTGTCCGACACCGGCGACGAGGTAGACGGCCTTAAACATGACCGGTTCTGGCCATCATGGTTCTGAGAATCTGCCGCTGGTACAGCCAGAGCCCGATGGCCCACAGGTTGCCAAATACGATGCTGTAGTAGAAAAATACCATGAGGCTCTCCGTGCAGGCGGTTGCGATGAGGACGGAGTAATAGGTCGTTGGGCCGAGAAAGCTCCACAGGCGAATGGCCAGCCGGTTGGCCTCGGCGTACACGGCCGGGTCGTGGGTCTGCGGTTCACCTCGTCCGCCGTTCTGCAAGCGCAAGTACCACAGGTAACAGCGGATCAGGGTCCTCTCGAAATACGATCCTCGTTCCCGGCGCAGGCGCTCCAGTTCTTCTTCAAATACGCGCAGTTCTTCCTCGATTGAATTGACCTTCCCAAGTGCTCGCGCCATGTATTCGCTGCGGTAGTAGTCGAAAAGCATCGAGTGCAGAATGGCGCTGATGCCCGCCGCAACGGCGAGGAACCACGGATGATACGGCACGGCAAGGAAACCCCGGTTCAGTCCAAATCCGAGGCCGAGGTATAATGCGATGTTCATGATATAGTCTCCCGCCCCGTCGATGATGCGGCCGATCCTCGATCCGCTCCCTTTCAGGCGCGCCAGCATGCCGTCCGCGCAATCGAGAACATTAGCCGCGGCGAGGACCGCCGCTCCGCCGACCATCGCCCTTTGCGTTCCGGCGCCAAAACAAGCCCCCGCCGAAACGCCCAGGCCGATCGACAGGAATGTCAACTGATTCGGCGTCAGGGAGGATCGGTAGACCAGCTTGACGAGAAGAAACGCAAGGGGGCGGAACACAAAGAGATCCAATACCTCTTCCACCTGCGGATGTTTGAGCGACTGCCGGTACTCAGCGAGCCACGTCCGCATGGTCTTTTCCGATACGGTCCGCCACGGCCTTGAGGGAGTCCAGCACCAGACGATTCTGCTCCGGCTTTCCAAGGCTGATTCGCACGTGGTCCTTGAGAAGAGAGTCGGCGAAGAACTTGATCTTGATATGAAGTGAATCCAGCCGGGCCTTGAGGAGGTCGGTCATCGCTGGATCGAGTTTGACCAGCAGAAAATTGGCATCCGACCGGTAGCAGGTGATGCCCGGATAGACCGCCAGTTCGCTGTAGAAGGCGTTCTTGTCCTCGCTCATCAGGTCCGCGATACGCCGGTAATGTTCCGGGTGGTCCATGGCCGCGAGGACCAATCGTTCACTGAGCTGGTTGTAGCCAAGGTAGAGGGTTGTGTATCGGGCGAACTCCCTGAATCGCTCGCTGATGGCGGCATATCCCATCCGCACGCCGGCCAGACCGTAATACTTCGAGAAGGACCGGCAGATCATGACGTTGTCGAATTCCGTAACGAGGGATTTGACGTAGGCAGACTCCAGGGAGTGATATCCCCAGTAGGCCTCGTCCACCACTACGACCGACTGTTTGAAATGCCTCAACAACTCACGCAGCATCTCGATCGGCATGACATGGCCCGTAGGGTTGTTCGGAGACGCCACAAACACCACCCGTGGCTGATGGAGTTCGTACACTCTGAGCATGTCTTCCATCCGGTAGTGGAACGTCCGGCCGTCGGGAAACACGCGGTATGTGCACGTGGGCGCTCCGACTTCTTTTCCGATGGCGCCGTAGTACCACCACGACACTTCGGGAACCATCAGGAATTGTCCCTCGCTGAGGTGATGGTGGACGGCCATTTTGAGAAGCGACTCCGTCCCGTAACCCAGAAGGACGTTGCTTTCGGGCAGCCCGAGCCACTCTGCCAGACGCTCCGACACGCGGCTCTTGACTCCGCGATCGTAATCTCGCGTGTAGTGAGTGAGGTGTTCGGCGGCGATGGATCGGAGAATTTCCATGCATGCTTCGGGCGGATCGTACTGGCTCTCGTTGCGATCCAGATAGATGGTTTTCATAGGCCACCCCCTGTCAGGGCCGTGCGACGGACGCCGGCATTGGATTGAAAGATCGGACGTTGATTCATCTATATCCAGCGCGCCAAGTTCTCCCCGCCGTTCCGCACGAGGCGGAAGTATTCATCGGGGCTCGGCATGTCGGGATGAAATGCTTGGGATAAAGTAGGCGTTGCGTGTGTAATAAGCCACGAAATTCCGCTCAGAGGAGTTCAAAAAAAAGAATGCGTCGTCCCTTCTTCCGAAAGGATGACGCATTCCAAGGTGGCTGGTCGCAGGGCTCAGGCAGCCTTCGAAACACGGCCGGACTTGATGCACTGGGTGCACACCTTGATGCGCTTCATGCCGCCATTGACCTTGGCGCGAACTTCCTGCAGATTGGGCAGCCAGCGGCGCTTGGTCTTGTTGTTGGCATGACTCACGCTGTGTCCGTACATGGGGCTCTTCCCGCAAATCTCACAACGCTTCATGGCAAAAGCACTCCTGATACTGAATTTCTCAGTTTCCAAAATCGGCCAATGATACTCAACGGGCGATATAAATGCAAGTACTATTTTTCTCGACATGGCGGCCCGATACAATGGAAAATAAGGGGTTAAGAGCAGGTGACGAGCAATACAATCGACGCAGGAAGCGGATGACCGATGGGTCATCCCTCTTGGCACTGGTGAGCTTTCGGTAGACAATCCTTCCTGCGGAATCCGCAATGAACGTGGAGGGATACGATCCTGTGGAGAATACTTCCGGCTTCGTCCTGTCACAAACATAAAAGGGCAAGGTAAGGCGGTTTCTATTAACAAAGGATCGAACCGTTGTGTCGGACTCGTCCGAAACTAAAAAAAGGCAATCGTCGTATCCGATGCGAGCGAGTCATACAGTCGCTGCAGGTTCGGCAGTTCGGCGCGGCACGGGCCGCACCAGGTGGCCCAGAGGTTGATGAACAATTTCTTCCCGCGGAAGCGGTCCAGGGAGAACTCCGTTCCATTGAGACCGCGAAGTCGCCATTCGTAATCAACCCGACCGATGGGCGCAACGCGCTCAGGCAGCTCGGGAGGGATTCTCTCGTAGTTTCTCTTGCACCCCGCCAGCGCGAAGAGACAGAGGCCCGCGATGGCAAAGACGTGGAGTGAGACGCGCGCACCCGCGACTCTGTCTACATAGCTGTCATCTTTTCTTTCGAGCCGCCTTTCTTGTTCTGCCCGGCCGGATCTTCCCGCTCGATGCCGTGTGCGGCCGATCGTGCCGGGGCTGATAAACTTCGAGTTTACCTCCGCCGGGCAGGGAAAGCCGGGTGAGGATACCCCACCCCATGTTCCTGGCAGGCGTGCAGCGAATGCCGCGAGTGGCCATCTCCTGTACAAAAGCCTCCACATCGTCGCACATCAGGTAGAATTCGTGGACGTCATTCCGCTCGGCCGGATGTACGGCCACTTCCGAGGGCGGCAGGCCGAAGATCAGCCATCCGTCTCCCACGTCGACGTGTGGGAACTTGAGCACATCGCGGAAAAACGCTCGGTCCGTTTCCGGATTTATGCTGTAGATGATCGCATGGGTTCCCGTGATCATGGTTGGCTCCTCCAATGGGTCCGTTCATTTCACGAATATGAATGCCTGATCGAGGGTGACTCCGCCCTTGTTCTTGGAGACTCCCCAGCTGCGGAGCCCGTTAGGATTCAACGTCATCGTCAGTTCGAGTCTCCCGGTCAGTTGTCCTTCCACAGGGATTAGCTATTTCCCAGGCCCGAATCGGGGCTATCCAATAATGGTCGCATCAACCGTATTGTCTTCTTCCGTTGATTCATCCACGACATTTCGTGTGTCGACGGCAATTGTGATATTACAGTCCGAAATGAAACACGCGTTTGGAAACGGGATTCCTACGACATCGTAGCTTTGCAGAGGATCGAGAGCAGGAATTTCTATCTCAATTGGGTCACGCCCATCGAACTCAACAGTCGCAATGGAGTTCGGGGCTCGTTCTCCGCCCATGTTCTTGACGGTAAAGGCGACGGTTTTCTTCGACCCATCTACGATGGCATATTCCGACTGTCCTGTCAATTTGTGCACGGTGAGGTTGGGCTTTACACTGCACCCGGTCACTGAGGCGCACATCGCGATCACCAAACACTCGAAAAGACAAATGGTTTTCATAAAAGCTCCTCTGGTTAGTCAATTGAGGATATGTGACTTTTGTACAATCCACATACAGCCGTGGTGAAAGGAAGTTGGTGAAAAACGGCAAAACACCTCTCGTAATCACCAGAACCTGTTAACCCCAAATTCCAGAAGAGAATCCTTGGATCAGATCGTGGGGTAGTCCGGAGAAGTCAGTCATTTCCAGGCATGATGATGTCGCTCACTCTGGTTTCACCCGAGCGCCCGCCCCAACTCCTCTATCCGCTGCGTTATTCTCTTCTTCATCCGCTCGTACAACCGCTTCTGATGCCTCTCGAACGGGGAGACGACGAAGGGAACGAACCTTAGCGCGCGGAGAACGGCCGGGCCGGCACGGAGCTCGCGCATCTGCTTGTGGAGGGCGCTGAGGAGGACGACCTCGCGCATCAACGCCTCTGTATCCTGCCGCGTGGGCAGGAGATACGGTAAATACGCCTTCAGGAGATCGTCCTCGAAACATCTCTTCAACATGCCGCCCAGCCCGTATTTCGAGAAATGCTCTTTTTTCAGTTTGTGGGTCCGTATGGCAGCGGGCAAAGCCCGGAAATCGACTCCCTCCCTCCTCGCCACCCACAAGGCCGCGCGGTAGGCGTTCATCAGGTTCTCCCAGTGCTCGACCGGTACCTTGCCGAGTTCCCATATCTCAAACCGCCCCGGATACGCGGCGTTGAGGATGTGGAACATGTTTTTCTTGTAGATCCGCTCGAACACAGTGGAAAGGCCGTGTGCGGCGAAGGTTTCGCGTGAAATCGTGCGGTCCTTGATTCTTTCCGGAATCGACGCCACGGGAATGCCGAGCGTCGCCACGAACCAACGCACCGCCTCGGCACAGCGCGTCGCGCCCTCCTCGCCCTGCCAGTAGCTGTTGGGCACGCTGCCGAGTTCCCACGGCTTGAGTTCCGGATAGGCCGTCCCGATACAGCGGGACACGGATTTGTAGTGGCGGACGAACAAATACGACAGGCCGTGTTCGGCGAACGTCGCTTTCCGGATGCGGTTGGCGCGCAGCGCCTTCGGAATGTCCGGCCGCGCGATATGCAGTTTTTCCTCGACGAGCCAGCGGATCGCGGAGATGCGGTTGGCTTCGGTGTCCCAGAATCCGTCCTCGACGTGACCCATCTCCCACGGCATCAGGACATCCGGGTACGCATTGCGGATCATCCGGTTGATCGAGTAGTTGAAATGGCGTACGACGCCGCGCAGTCCGATGAAAGCAAAGTCCGCCGGAGAACATTCACCCAGCACATCGAGCGGCCGCTTCTGCAGGATCGCCTCTACCGCATACCGGGTCAGCACGGCGCATCGGTACAGTGTGTCGAAGGCGAGGAAGTTGACGGGGAACTTTGCCGCCAGCCCGAGGTATACGTTCTTGTAGTAACCGACGATCTCGTCTTCGGTCAATGCCTGCCCGGCGACAAGCGAGTCCGGGTCGAAGGGAACTCCGTCCGGGTACAGACGCCGCATCTCGGACACCTTTGCCTCCAGGTATTCCACGCTCGCATCGATCAAATGGTAAATACGGTCGTTCCACACGAACTCGCCGGTTTCCGGACGCTGCTCGAAGACGGTCTTAAGGTAGCGGAGATTGTCCGCGCTGAGTTTGTTGCGCAGATAGTCGAGGACTTCGAAACGGGACAGCGACTCGACCGACGGCTCGCCGATCATTGCGGTGTCCCCATCGAGGTCAACGGCGTACGCGTCGTGCAGTTTGTCGAGCGATACGAACCGCCTCTTGCCCACGTCGGGATAGAGTTCCCGCGCCAGTGCGTCGATCTCTTCGGCGATCACCGGTTCATAAGCGGCGCGGTTGAAATGTTCCGTCTGGATGAGCTGCAGGACGCGTTCACTGCCGAACACGGATTGGGCGAGGTCGAGGTACTCCGGATCGGCGGGATCCACATCGAAGCCAAAGCGGCTCTGCTTCTTGCGGATCAACTCCAGTGCGAGTTCGTATCCCGCGTAGTAGTTCCTCGTGATCTCCGGATCGGACAGCTTCACGGGACCGGTTCCTGTACGGACGGACAAAGGCAGAACGGATGGAACGGAAACGACGGCAGGGGCGGGCATACGTTACCTCCTTTACACACGCGCATCCAAGAGGGGATGCCACGCCACACGTTGGGGGATGTGATTAAGAGGTAAGTCATGGACCGGTTCCTGCGGGAACCTTAGTGAAAATCGCCCGAATAAGTCAAGGTGGGGATTGAAAATCGCTCAGGTCGGGCCCATCTGGCTCATCCTCGGGCGCCACACGGGCAGCGGTCCCGGTCGGTTCGCGCCTCTACTCGTTCCTCAGCGCGTCCACAATCTTGAGCCGCGCGGCGCGGACGGAGGGGAAGAAACCTCCGATCAAACCCATGAAGAGAGCAAACACCATCGCATCTACCACGATGCCCGCCGAGAGGGCGAACGTGAAGGACAGTTCGGAAAAAGAATTGAAATTGATCGTAGAGAGGGAGAAGAACCGCAACCACGATGCGAGGAGAACCCCGGCGGCACCGCCGACCAGGGCCAGCAGCACGGATTCGATCAGGAAGCTGAATAACACGCTTCGCCGCCGGAATCCCAGAGCCCTCAGCGTGCCGATTTCCGTCGTTCGATTGGCCACGGCGGTGTACATCGTGATTACCGCGCCGATGATCGCGCCGAAACTAAAAATGAAGGTGACCGCCGTTCCCAGGGCGCTGATGAACGATGCCAGGAGTTCCGATTGTTCCCTGTAGAATTTGATCTCGGTCTTCGGCTCGTATTGCACGAGGCGGCGGTCCTGCTCGAACGCCTTTTCCAGGTCCTCGAATTTCGCATCGTCGGTCATGCGGAAGGTCACCGTCGAGACCGTATTCTG
Organism: Bacteroidota bacterium; assembly: GCA_037445875.1. Classification (GTDB taxonomy): domain Bacteria; phylum CLD3; class CLD3; order SB21; family SB21; genus JBBIJR01. Next base: position 63,211 of record JBBIJR010000005.1, read on the forward strand.
CCGGTTGAAGGCTGCCTGCAACTGCCTGGAGTCGCCCCAGATCTCCGATTCGAAGGCGCCCCCCTGCGCAGAAATCACGCCCACGATCGTCCACATGTCGCCTGCGATCTTGATCCGGTCTCCGATGTTCGTCCCGGCGAACAGGTCTCGGACGGACTTGCCTACCACGATCTCGCGCGATCCGGTTTGGAACATGTTCCCTTCGCTCAACGATACGTGCGGCCTAACGTGCAGGGCGGTCTCGCCGACACCGCGTACGGTCACGTTGCTGAGCCCGCCTTCACCCGTTTTCTTTTCGAGATTGATCACGACGACCGGTTCCGCCGTGGCCAGCGTGCGTCCCTTGTCGTCCTTGCCCACCTGCGGAAGGGTCATAATGACGTTGACCGCATCGCCGTCGATGATGCTGGAGATCTCACCCTGCGAGGATTTTCGGGCCACAACGATGGTCCGGTCGCTTCCTCCCGTTGCGAGCGTCTTCTCGACGCCGTACGACATCATGAGGACCGCCGTGTACACGAATATCACGAGCGCAAAACCGCCCACCGTGATCGACATGGTCAAACGGCGCGCCCGGAAATTACCGACCATGTAGCGGAACGGAACGGCGGGCAGCAGAAATCTCCATATGGCATGCATGCGGGTGTTCCCTTATCCAACGTGACGCAAACCGTCGACGATGTTCGTTTTGACCGCGTTGTACACCGGAATCACGCCTGCGATCAGACCGACGAACACCGCAAACGTGAATTCCTGCGCGATCGTGATGTCTTCGAGAATGAAAACCGGGAAGTAGTTCTTCGGAACGATCTGGGAGAAAGCAAACACAAAGAACCGCGTGAGGCCGTAGCCGGCCACGCCCCCGAGCAGGCCGATCAGTATCGATTCGCCGGTCACCAGACCGAACAGATGCTTGCCGGTGAAGCCCAGCGTCTTGAGCACGGCGTGTTCACCGCTCCGTTCGCGGGCCGACATGATCATGGTGTTGGCGAGTACGAGCAGAATCACCGCAATGATCAAAAACGCCATGACGTTGATGGCGGTGATGATGGCGCTGTAGGCCTTGAGGAAACTGTTCTGAAACGCCTTTTCCGTTTCCGTCTTGGTCTCGGCTTCGGAGTTGGCGAACAGCGCGTCGATCTGCTCGGAGACCATCGCGGCGTCGTCCGCATCGTGGATCTTGACGGCGTACCAACCGACCTGGCCGGCCCGCACGGGCATCTCCTGCTTCATGCGTTCATCCAGATATTCCCAGTGAAAGAACATCTGCGTCCCGTCGACGGCCGGCGTGCGGGGTTTGTAGATGGCCCGTACGACGAAGTCCCACCGTCCCGGGTAGATGTCGCCCTCCAGCGTCATCACGTCGCCCACTTTCAGTCCGTACTTGTTGGCGATATCCTGTCCGAGGACGCACGCGTTCCGCTCCTTCTGGAAGGCCTCCAGTTCCTGCCTGGACACGAGAAACTCCGGATAGACGTCGAACAGCGTCCGGGCATCGGCCGCCATGCGGGGAAAGAACTGCTGCTTGTCCTTGTACACGCCCTGGAACCAATTCAGATACGTGACCTTCTCGACTCCGGGCACTTTGGCGATCTTGTCGCGGTACGCGTAGGGAAGCGGAAAAACGAACGACACCGCCTGCCGGCAGATCAGCCGGTCCGCGGCGGCGACCTCCACGCTCGCGTACCACGAGGTGATCACCGTCCGCAGCAAACCGAATGCCCCCACCGCGATCGCGATCCCCAGCACCGTCAACGTCGTCCGCAGCTTATGGCGCAAAGCGTTTTTTATGATCAGCTTCGGTAACATCTCTTATCTCACTTCGCTCAATTGGGAATGGAACATTACTTCTTCAGTGAACGTTTGCCGGCATGATAAAACTGGAGAGTTCTTCTTCGGTACTTCGGTGTCCGAGAGTATGGATCCGGAAGCGTGCGTGGAAATAAGACCGCTCTCCGTCAGCAGCGCAAATTGGGATGTCTTCTCCCGAATGATATTCGGCTTCCTGTCCGCCATTCCTTGTGCTGCTTTAGAATTTTGAATTCTCCAATTTTCAATTCTCAGTTCTTATTTCCTAATTCCTAATTCTCCATTACTCCAAACTCCCTTTGTCCAGGTGTCTCTTTACGTGTGCTTTCTCCGCGGCATGGGGATCATGGGTCACCATGAGGACGGTCTTGCCCATCTCCGAGTTCAAGCGCGCCAGCAGGGTCATGATTTCTTCCGCAGACTTGCGGTCGAGGTCGCCCGTGGGTTCGTCGGCCACCAGGATCGTCGGATCGGTCACGATCGCGCGCGCAATGGCCACACGCTGCTGCTGTCCGCCCGAAAGCTGGTTCGGATAGTGCTTCATTCGGTCGCTCAGTCCGACGATCTCGAGCACTTTCCTCACGTGTGCATCCCGTTCTTTGCGCGAGAGATTGGTCAGATGCAGCGGAAGTTCGATATTCTCATAGGCCGTCAGAACCGGCATCAGATTGTAGAATTGGAAAACAAAACCTACGTGCCGCGAGCGCCATCGTGCCAGGTCGGATTCGCTGAGGGCATTGAGGTCCGTCCCGGCCACATTCACCTGGCCGCCCGACGGACGATCGATACCGGCGATCAGGTTGAGCAGGGTCGTTTTGCCGGAGCCCGACGGGCCCATCAGGGCGAGAAACTCACCCTGCGGCACCGAGAAGGTGATGTTCTCGAGCACGGGAATGACCATGCTGTCGCGCCGGTACGCTTTGCTAACGTTTTGGAGTTCGACTATGGAAGCCATCCTGTATCTCCTGAGAGTAGAATGAACGCGTCTGAGGTTACTCTTTCGGTTTTACCGCGTCTCCGGAGGAAAGGTCCGCTCCGGGAGAGTTCACGATACGATCGCCCGCTTTGACTCCGCCGAGGATTTCGATCCGGTCGCCGAGCACGGAACCGGTGGTGACGACCACTTCCCTGACCTTGCCGTCGACGAACAGAAAGACGGCTTTCTTACCGTCCTTGTGAACCAGCGCGGACATCGGCACGGTCAGGGTCGGTTTGGCCAGGAGGGCGCTGTCGGACAAAGCCTCGCGGAGGAACGTCGCCTTGGCGCTCATTTCGGGCAGCACCTTCTCGTCGATGTCGAGGAACTTGATCTTCGTGAGGATGGTGGCCTTGGCGCGGTCGGCCGTCGGTACGATCTTCCACACGACGCCGCGGTAACGTCTTTCCGGAAACGCATCGAGCACGATTTCGCACGGCTGGTCCACGCGAATGCGTTCGATGTTCGATTCCGATACGTCCGCTTCGAGCTGCAGAGAACGCATGTCGGCCATGGTCACGACCGCACCGCGGGAATTGCCGGCCGCGAACGGCGCCACGATTTCGCCCACGTCGGCCTGCTTCGTCAGGACCGTTCCGTCGAACGGAGCGCGGATGATCGTGTTCTCGATCTGCACACGGGCCGCTTCGACCGCCGCTTCATACGCGTTCAAGGCCGCTTTCGCCGCATTCCGGCGCGCCTCGGCGCTCTCGTACTGGAGTTTCTTTATTTCGAACTCCGAATCCGTGATGACGCCTGTCTTGAAAAGGGACTCGTTGCGTTCGAAATCCTTCCTTGCTTGCTGCATCGCCGCTTCCGCTTCGACGACCTGCGCCTTGCCCGCCGCGAGGTTGGCCAGTCCCTGGTTTAGCGCGGCCTCGACGTCATGGCTTTCGAGACGGGCGATGATCTGGCCCGACTTCACATGATCGCCTTCCTCGACGCCGAGATACACCAGACGGCCGGTACCTTTCGATGCGACCGACGCCTGGCGCTGAGGCACAATGTACCCGCTGGCCGTCAGTACGGCGTTGGCCTGGGACGGAAACGTCAGAGCGGCGGACACGAGCGAGACGGTTTTGGCCGGTTGGAACCTGGGGACAACCCAGAACGCAGCCGCGATGAGAACTACTGCGACGATGGACAGCACGATCCACTTCGCGCGTCCGGATCCGTTCTCCGGCGGGCGGTCGCGATTGATGCGCAGGGTGGTCAGGTCTACGGTTTTGTTTTCGATGGTCATAATGCGTGCAATCTAAGCGTGGGGATTAAGAACCCTCATCAACTTTCGGTTAACGGTGCGATTCCGTCGGCGAATGGCGCCGCCGAACCGTACATGCACCACGTTCATTACGATACTGCGCGCCACGAGCGATCTGGACGTGACGGCGGCAATACCGCAGCCTTGTCGCAAGATACACCGCTTCGCTGACCACATCCTGTCAGCCGGTAGCCGACTTCTTCAGGGCCTAAAGGCATGGGTCACGGCACAGAGGAATATATGATTTCGCAGGAGAAATGCACGGGAAATATGGGCAAGCTCGTGGAGATCGGTGGTTAAGGAGAATATTGTTGGGGTGAACGCCATTGATAATTGATCATTGTTCATTGATAACTGTACATTGCATTTCCCCGCAAACCGCGGTACATTGCCCATCAAACCTGCTGTATATGAGTCTATTTCACGAACCGGAAACCGAGTATTCCCGGCCGTCCCGAAAGGGCGCTGTACCTCTGGCGGAACGTATGCGGCCCCAGTCGCTGGCGGACTTCGCCGGTCAGGAACACATCCTCGGGGAAGGGAAAGCCCTGCGCGCGCAAATCCTGTCGGGCCACCTTGCCTCCATGATATTTTGGGGGCCTCCGGGCAGCGGCAAGACCACCCTTGCCAGAATCCTTGCCAGAGAGACGCATTCCAAGTTTGTTGCCATCAGCGCCGTCGACGCCGGGGTGGGAGATGTACGCAAGATCATCCAGCAGGCGGAGGCGCTGAAAAAACACTCCGGCGAGCGCCTGATCCTGTTTATCGACGAGATCCACCGTTTCAACAAGGCGCAGCAGGACGCGCTGCTCCATTCGGTGGAGGACGGAACGCTGATCCTGATCGGTGCGACCACCGAGAATCCTTCGTTCGAAGTGATCAATGCACTGTTATCACGCTGCAAGGTCTACCGGCTCGAGGAGTTGGCCCGTGACGACCTGATGCGAATTCTCGACCGGGCCTTGTCGCGGGACGAAACGTTGAAAGAGCTTCGGGTCGATATCCCTGATCGCGACATGCTCCTGGTGTATGCCAACGGGGATGCGCGAAGTCTATTGAACACGTTGGAATTGAGCATTCAGTTGACGCGGCCGGGGGAAGACGGTACATACCGGCTGACGAGCGAAATCATCAGGGAGGCTTTTCAGCAGAAGAACGTGCTGTACGATCCGGCCGGTGAATTGCACTACGACATCATCAGCGCGTTCATCAAGAGCGTCAGGGGCAGCGATCCGGACGCGGCCCTTTACTGGTTGGCGCGCATGCTCGAAGGAGGTGAAGATCCGAAGTTCATCGCACGGCGCATGATCATCCTGGCTTCGGAGGACATCGGCAACGCCGATCCGTACGCGTTGACCCTCGCGGTGTCGACCTTTACCGGAGTGGACTACATTGGAATGCCGGAGGCGACGCTGGTACTGGCGCAGTGCGCCACATACCTGGCCAGCTGTCCGAAAAGCAACGCGAGCTACACGGCCGTTGGTGCCGCCGTGCAGGACGTTCGCAGCGAGCCGCTCTATCCGGTACCCCTCCATCTGCGCAATGCGGTGACGGGTCTGATGCGGGACCTGCAGTACGGCGCAGAGTACAAGTACGCTCACGACTTCCACGATGCCGGAGAAGCGAATTTTGCCGAACAGGAGTATCTTCCGTCCGAACTGAAGGACCGCACGTACTATCAACCCACCGACCAGGGCATGGAAAAAAAGTTCAAAGAGCGCCTGGAAAAGCTGTGGACCCGACGGAGGCGGTCCGGTTGATGTCCGTCGTGAAGGTGCAACTGGTTCATCCGAACGCGCGCCTGCCCGAGTACGCTCACACCGGCGATGCGGGTCTGGACCTCTTCGCGGTGGAGGAGGTGGAACTGGCTCCCGGAGAGTTCCGGACAATCCCTACCGGTCTGGTCATTGAGTTGCCTGCCGGGACCGAAGGGCAGGTTCGACCCCGAAGCGGCCTTGCCGCCAAACACGGAGTGACGGTACTCAACACACCAGGGACCATCGATCAGGGTTATAGGGGGGAAGTGGGCGTGATCCTGATCAATCACGGGACGCGGGCCTTTCTCATTGAACCGGGCATGAAAATCGCGCAGCTGGTCATCACAACCATTCACCGCGCCGATGTCGTTTCCGTGCAGCAGGTGAGCGCCACCTCTCGCAACACGGGCGGTTTCGGATCGACAGGACGCTGACGATGAAGAAACGAACGACGATACTGACGGATGAGGATCTGGCGGGTATCCGTACTGCTTTGCGAGGCTGGGGAAAACCCGAGTCCGCGGTCGCGCTCTTCGACGAGAAAATGCTTGTCAAGCAGGTCGAAATATGGAAGATGTTCGTGACTTACCCCTGGGCGGCCTCCCTTCGCGAGAAATACGATACCGACATCGTCATACGGTACTGGCTCCAGATTGCCGTCGAGCACTCATCGGATGAGAGCGGCCGACGCATTCAAGCCCTGCTGGAGCCCATTGATGCCTTGTTCAAAGACCGGATGAGACCGGCGGGACGCACGGAGTACGCTCGGAAGGCCCCGTTGAGCCGCGGACCGTACTTCTGGGAGGAGAACACCCTTGTACCGGCAAGTTGAACTTGTTTAAGTTCGCGCAGTACCGTAGAATAGCGCACGCACCGTAACCATAATAGGAGACCGCCCATGATGTTCTCCAAGAAGCTTCAGGATGCGCTCAACAAGCAGATGAACCAGGAGTTCTATTCAGAATACATGTACCTTGCGATGACCGCGTACCTCCGCTACAACAGCCTCGACGGCGTTGCATCGTTCTTTCTGGGCCAGAGTCAGGAGGAACACGCCCACGCGATGAAGATCTTCGATTTCCTCAATGAAAAAGGCGGCCGGGTTACGCTCGAGGCCATCGACGGACCCCAGGTAGAATTCAAGAGTGTTGCCGATGTCTTCAAGACGGCGGTCGACCATGAACGGGCCGTCAGCAAGAGCATCAACAAGCTGATGGACCTTGCGATCGCGGAGAACGAACACTCCGTCAAGAGCTTTCTCCAGTGGTTTGTGGATGAGCAGGTGGAAGAGGAGGCATTGTTCGACAGGCTCCTCAACAAGGTCAAACTCGCCGGCGACGGCCAGGGACTGCTGATCATCGACAGCCAGTTGGCGAACTTCGTACCGAAGGGCAAGGCAACGTAATGCCTCGTCTTCGCATCCTGCAGTTGGGTATTGCAGACTATAGCCGGACGTGGGACCTTCAAAGGTCTCTGTTCGAGCGCCGTCTCACGGACGAAACGGACGATTCCCTTATTCTCTGTGAACACCCGCACACGTACACCGTCGGCAGGGACGGCGTCGACCATCTGGGTCGGCATTTGTTGATGAACAAAGTCGAACTGGCTCTCCACGGCATTCAGGTATTCGAGATCGATCGGGGCGGCGACATCACGTACCACGGTCCCGGCCAACTCGTCGGCTACCCGATTCTTGATTTGAACGGGTATTACCGCGACGTCCATCGTTATCTGCGCGACCTGGAGGAAGTCATCATCCGTACTACAGGGACCTTCGGCCTCACGGGCCATCGTATCGACAAGGCGACCGGCGTGTGGGTCGACACCCCCCGAGGACCGGAGAAGATCTGCGCCATCGGAGTCAAGGTCACACGCTGGATTACGATGCACGGCTTTGCGTTGAACGTTCACACGGACCTGAAGTATTTCCAGCATATCGTTCCCTGCGGTATCAGCGACAAGGGAGTGACTTCGATTCAGACGCTGCTCGGACGACCGGTACCGATGCCGGACGTCGAGGAAGAGCTGATCCGGCGTTTTGCAGAAGTATTCGGCGTAACGACGATCCGACCGGAACCGGAGCCGGTTCTGCCCTGAGTGTCCGGCGATAGGAATCCATCTGGCGAGGTGTTCATGCAGACTTTTTGCAGGCTCGTTTTCGCATTGGCCGTGACGGCAGCCGCCATGGCGCAGAACCCGGACAAGGCCCGGGACCTGTGCAGCAAGGCAAGGAAGGCGTACCTGAAGTTCACCGTCCAGGATTACGGTGAGGCGATCCGCCTGTACGACCGGGCCGTCCAGGCGGACAGCCAGTTCGCTGCGGCGTATGCCGGTCTCGCGGAAACGTGGGCCCTGCAGGGATACGAAACGGAAAAAGCCGGCGGCGACGCAAAGGACCTGTATCGCAAATCGCTTCAGTATGGATTGCGGGCGATCGAGATGGATTCCTCCTCGGCCTCGGCGCTGAGGGCGCTGGCACGGGCTTACATGAATTCGGAGCCGGTGAAGTTCGGTGAACACGCGTACAGTGCGCTGATGCGCTCTCTCGAACTCGACTCCACGGACGGTGAAACGTATTACTTGCTGTGGCTGCACACCGACAACGAGGATCCCGACAGTCCGTATCTTCGCAAATCGCTCGACCTGGCTCCCGATTTCTTCCAGTCGCACTACGGAGCCGGTTTGCTGTTCGCGCGCCTCAAAGACTTCGATCGGGCCATCGTGCACTACAAGGCTTGCGTCCGGATCAACCCGGAGCATCCACTGCCCTATTACTCCCTGGGTAACGCGTACTCGCAGCAAAAAAAGTATGATCTGGCCATTCCCGAATACGAAAGAGCGTTGAAACTGCAGCCGGACCTGGCCGATGCCTACCTCTATCTTGGGTTGGCATACTACTATGAAAGCCGAGGGACAAGGGACGCCGTCAAGCGACTGACCCGCTACCTGGAACTGGTTCCCGCTACGACGTACCGCACAGCGGTCGAAAACATCCTCAAAGAGATCCGCTGACGGATTCGGTCTTGAGAGTTTCCGTTTTTTTCTATACTATTCGCAGCTTTTTTGAGCAACGTTCTTGACCCAACACGTGTTGTGAAGGATTGGGAATGAACCCCATGTCCACCAGGACGAAAACAGCGCCGATCCGGCCCGATACCGCCTCGGGCCGCCGGTTGTCGGACTTCCCCGAGTTGTCCCGTGACCGTCTGTTGGCCGCGTACAGGATCATGCTCCTGTCGAGGTATCTGGACGAAAAGATGCTCAGGATGCTGAAACAGGGCAAGAGCTTCTTTCACATCGGGTGCGCGGGTCATGAAGCAGCCCAGGTGGCTGCCGGTTTCGCCATGGTGCCGGGCAAGGACTGGTTTTATCCGTACTACCGCGACCAGGCGCTCACGCTGTCCGTCGGGATGACGCCGGAGGAACTCATGCTTTGCTTCCTGGCCCGCGCGGAAGACCCCAATTCCGGCGGCCGCCAGATGCCGCAGCACTACGGCAACCGTCAGTACCGCATCGTTTCCCAGTCCAGCCCTACGGGAACTCAGTTCCTGCAGGCCGTCGGGTGCGCCATGGGGGCGGCGAAGGAACACGTGGACGAGGTCGTGTACGTTTCTTCCGGAGAGGGAACCACTTCGCAGGGCGACTTCCACGAAGCGCTCAACTGGGCCAGCCGCGAGCGGTTTCCGGTCCTCTTTTTCATTGAGAACAACAAGTATGCGATCTCGGTTCCGATCGAGCAGCAGACGGCCGGCAGCTCGGTTTACAAAATGTGCGCGGGATATGAAAATCTGAACCGGCATCATGTGGACGGAACGGACTTCCTCGCAACCTATGCTGCGGTGCGGGAGGCCGTGCAGCGGACCCGCGGCGGCGAGGGGCCGGCGTTGATCGAGGCGGATGTCATCCGGTTGCTGCCGCACTCGTCTTCGGACGATCAGAGAAAATACCGCACCGAGGATGATCTTGCCCGCGACCGGGAAAGGGACCCCATCGAAAAGATGAGCCGGCTGCTGCGTTCGGAAGACCTGCTGAGTGAAAAGGACGATGAATCCCTGCGGGCCGCCTCTCTTGCAGAGGTGGACCGGGCCGCCGATTGGGCGGAATCCCAGCCCCATCCGGACCGGTCGACGGCAAAACGATTCGTATTTTCCGAAGAGCCGGATTCCCTGGAGTATGAGAAGTCCACGCCGTCCGGCAAGCCCGTCGTGCTGGTGGATGCGATCAACCATGCGATGGCGGAAGAGCTGGAGCGGAACCCGAAGGTCATCATGTTCGGCCAGGACATTCAGGACGACAAAGGGGGCGTCTTCACGGCCACAAAAGGGCTCAGCAAGAAATTCGGCGTCGAGCGTGTATTCAATTCACCGCTGGCGGAATCCAGCATCGTCGGGACGGCCGTTGGTCTGGCGGTGCGGGGCTGGAAACCGGTCGTGGAGATCCAGTTCGGCGACTACGTGTGGACGGCGATGATGCAGATCCGCAACGAACTCTCCACGATGCGGTACCGTTCCAACAACCACTGGTCGGCGCCGGTCGTGGTGCGCATTCCGATCGGCGGATACATCCACGGCGCGCTGTGCCACTCGCAGAACATCGAATCGTTCTTTGCGCACATACCCGGTCTCAAGATCGCGCTTCCCTCCAACGCGGCGGACGCGAAGGGGCTGCTGAAATCGGCCATACGGTCCGACGATCCGGTGCTCTTTCTCGAACACAAGGGCATATACCGGCAGGGATTTGCGCAATCTCCGGAACCGGATGCGGATTACCTGTTACCGTTCGGAAAGGCCGCGATCAGGCGGGAGGGCAGCGACGTCACGGTTGTGACGTACGGCATGATGGTACAGAAATCGCTGGTTGCGGCCAAGCACCTCGAGGAAAAGAGCGGGCTTTCGGTCGAAGTCATCGACCTGCGCACGATCGTACCGATGGACATCGACCGGGTGATCGAGTCCATCAAGAAAACCTCCAGGTGTCTTGTGGTTCACGAGGACGTGGAATTCGGCGGCTTCGGCGGAGAAATCGTGGCCCAGATCATGGCCAGGGGATTCGAGCACCTCGACGCGCCGGTCCGGCGCGCGGCGGGCGCCTTCACGCCCGTGCCCTATAACTGGTTCCTCGAAGAAGTCATCCTCCCGCAGGACCAGCACATCATCGCCGCGCTGGAGGAACTGGCGGCGTATTGACGTGCGGCGCTCTTTCGCCGCATCCGCGAAGGCGGTCCGGTATCATCCCGATCAAGTAGCGCTTACCAGCCTTGTACGATGCGAATGGTAATATTCAAACACTTGCTCGCCACATGAATTCGGCGTCGGGTGACACACTGCGATACACGTATGATGCGAACAGGCCAAACCGGTTGCTTTCAAACTCAGGTCTTTTGGCGACGACTTACACTTATAACGGCAACGGAAACGTCAACAGGGACAGCATCAAAGGCGTATTCACATACGATTATCGCAACATGCCCACTAAGACCACAACGAACGATACAGTTATTGAGTATGCTTATGATGTCCAGGGGCTCAGGATAAAGAAAACACTTCGGAATCAAGGCGGCATCCTCGCGCAAACGATTTATGTGAGGAGCATTTCGGGAGATGTGGCCGTGGAGTACAAGAATGGCCGCATTGATCACTTCAACTTGTTCGGCAACTCACTGATCGGTAAGCTCATTCCGGCGTATTCAACTCTGAACATGAAAGACCAGGAGGTGATGGGGACGGAGAGCTATACCGCAAAAGACCCCGTGATCTTCAGCAGTGAGAGCAGCCTGGGAGGCGAAGTAGTTCTTCAAACGAATGCGATGCTTGCAGACCTGCGTCTGTATTACCTGAGCGACTGGATCGGCTCCATAAGAGTAGTAGTCAATGAGCAGGGAAGTGTTGACTCATGGTACGATTACTATCCGTTTGGGAAGGAAGTACGCGGCTCATCGACCTCGAACCGGCCGAAGGAGCAGTTCACCGGCAAAGAACGCGATACCGAGATCGGGCTCGATTACTTCGGGGCGAGGTATTATAGCAGTGAGATTGGGAGGTGGACGAGTGTGGATCCACACTCGGATACATATTCTGGACATTCTCCTTACAATTACGTCTTGAATAATCCGATTAGTAAAAGTGATCCAGACGGAAGGGATCCGTGGGATGCAATTGTGGGATTTGCCGTGGCTTGGGTTGACAATGGTACTGGAGGACTAATAAATCTACGAGATTCATACACTCCAACGGATGCTGCAGACTATAACAATGGACAGGATGCTGGCGATGTGGCCAGTATGGTTGTGGGAGCAGCGGAAACAGCCGTTGGGGGAACGATAGTTGAAGGATCCATTGCTGTAGAAGTGGGTTCTGGAGGCACGGCTACGATAGTCGCTGCGCCGTCAGCTGGGGTTGGTGCTGGTCTGGCAGCCCATGGCGGTATGCTAGCAACAAGGGGAGCCATTAATCTTGTTGAACAGAGCGGAAGGGTTAATACTAACAATCAAACAAAAGAAGCCACAGGGCAGACTGCATCTGGCCACCCGACAGATGAATATGGTAACAAATTGGGCCCCAGTGGCAAACCGCAAGTGAACAAGGTCGAGCACTCTACAAAGAAACAGGCCAAAGATGCGGCTCGAAATGAGGGCAAAAAAGCGCCTGTAAAACATACAAACCCAAAAAAAGGAAAGAACCACTATCATTCCACAGATAAGGATGGTAACAAGGTTCCAAATAGTACTCATCATGAATACCCAGAGTAAGCAAATGTGGATCGGGATGGTTGAAGTCAACTGCCCACCTCACAATGATATCTTGGATGGTGCTAGGGGCGCTTATGTTAATATTGTCGCGCCTGCAACAAGTGAAAAAGACTTCCACCATCAAGTCGAAAAAGCGGTAAAAAGCTTGGACTTGACCTTGGTTAATATTGACGATGCTGAGCCGCTTTCACAGCGAATGACCGGTTATCAAATTGATGAGGAACTTGAAAAAATCGTAAAGGAAGCAACGGAACAAAATTCGCTAAGATTCGGCACATTTCACACGTTTGTTGATGAATGAGCAAAATCTGGAAGGGATGTTTTTATCTAATGTGCATTATGGCGCGTTCGTAGAAACCGCGACAGAGTGAACAGCTTCAATCCGATTTGCTTTTTTGAATATTGTCCCGGGCCGCCGCTTGCAGCGACGAGTCCGGGTTTTTTCATTCACGGCTCCCGCTCCGCTTACGCCGCCCCGACTTTCGTCGGGGTAAACTCCGTCGCGCACCTTTTGTTGAACGCGGCGCGTTGTTTCTCTTAGGCCTACTACTGTGGTGGATTAGAAAGAAGTCCTTTCAAGAAATAGCCGGGCCTTTTATCTTAGGGTTATGATCGTGGCCGGGAAAAACCGTTGTACTGTACGAAAAAAAGCTTTTCCAGGGAAAGACTCTGTTTTACCTAGGATAATCCCCGACCACCTGGGTTCCATCCGCGTCACCCTCGATCAAAACGGCAATATAGACTC
>JBBIJR010000006.1:0-21193 GCA_037445875.1 Bacteroidota bacterium
GCCACGCATCGCTTTGGTCGCTGGCGGGGCTCGGCATGTTGACGGGTTCCTTCCCTGTGGACTCGTGTATGTCGCGCTCGGCGGGGCGATGGTGAGTTCCGGAGCGTTCGAAGGATTCTTCTATATGTTCGTATTCGGCTTAGGAACCATGCCGATGTTGGGCGCGATCTTTCTGATGCGGCAGTCCATCCCGGCGGGGTTGCGGCTCAGACTGCTGCGGCTGGTCCCGGCGGGCCTTGCAATGGTCTCCCTGCTTCTGATTCTCCGCGGGTTGTCGTTGGGCATCCCGTATGTAAGCCCCGACTCTTCACCGGCCGCGGCGGGCGACGCCTGTTGTCATTAACGCAGCGAGGATTTATGGCAAGAAAACAAACTCTCTCAACACCGGTTTGTTCCGGCTGTCAAGTTTTCTCGAAATCGCTTTTCCGACACTGTGCCGCAAAGGAACTCGAGAACTTCTTTGCCGAGAAGCAATTCCTGGCGTTCCAGCGCAATGGGATCTTTTTTCGGGAAAACGAGGATCCGCGCGGCGTGTATTGCATGTACTCGGGCATTATCAAGATCACCAAACAGGACTCGGATCGGCGAGAACACATTGTCCGCTTTACCAGACCGGGCGAGATCATCGGTATGCATGCGGTGGTCGGCAAGCACCGATACTACCGCTCCGCCGTGGCCCTCGAGCCGTGCCTTGCGTGTTTCATCCCGAAGGACAGCTTCCTCAGGTTCCTGCATCAGACTCCGGCGCTCCTGCTGGAAATCATGAAGTTTCTCTGCCGTGAGGTGGAGGAGATCGAACGAAAATCGGAAGAGCTCAAGCGGAAAAGCGCGCGGCAGCGTCTTGCCACCCTCATTCTCAATTTCAAGGCCGCCTACGGGGTAGACGGAAGTCGTATGATCCATGCCGCCATTGGGATCGAGGATCTCTCCAACTACCTGCATTCCAACAGGAGCACACTCTACCGCCTGTTCAACGAATTCCGCCGCGAGAAGGTCGCCGATTACCGAGACGATCGTATCCGCGTCCTTTCTGAGAGCAAGATACGGATGATGGCCGGCCCCCTCGCTTGAACGGGAGGGAGAAGCTTCGTATCTTGGCAAGCATGTGCTCCTTCAGAGACATTATCGACGGCTGGAACTGGTACCGGGCTCAAAGTCGCATGCTCGAACAGACCCGCGCGGACGTCCGGCGGTCGCTCGACAAGCAAGAGCCGCGCGACCTGTACGATTTCATGGCGCTTGTATCCCCCGCGGCCGAGGAGGCCGTGGACGAAATGGCGGTGATCAGCCGAAGCATGACGGAAATCCGATTCGGGCGCCGGATCGCTCTGTATGTGCCGTTGTACCTGTCCAGTCATTGCCATAACAGCTGCGTTTACTGCGGCTATCGCCGGGAAAACCCGATTGAGCGGACCGTACTGACAGAAGAAGAAATTGAGCGAGAACTCCGTTCGATCCGTTCGCACGGATTCGACCATGTGCTCCTTGTAACCGGCGACCATCCGAAGGTTGCCGGGATCGAATACGTCGCAAAGGCGCTCGCGATCGCCGGACAGTCTTTTGGCGCCGTGTCGTTGGAAGTCCAGCCGCTCAGGGTAGGGGAATACGCTGCCCTGCGGGCACAGGGGCTGCACTCGGTTTACGTTTACCAGGAGACATACAACCGCACGCGGTACCGCTCGTACCACCCCAAGGGAATGAAATCGCATTTCTATCATCGATTGGAGACGCCCGATCGCATTGCCCGTGCGGGCGTCGGCAGAGTGGGGCTGGGCGTCCTGCTCGGCCTCGAGGATTGGAGAACCGATTCCTTCTTCGCGGCTCTTCATGCTGCGTATCTGCTTGAGGCCTATCCCGGCCTCCGCGTGTCCCTGAGCTTCCCGCGCCTCAGGCCGGCCGAGGGCGGCGTGCGTCCGAATGTAACACTCAGCGATCGTCAATTGATCCAGCTGATCTGCGCGTATCGCCTCTGCTTCCCGGAGATGGAAATGGCGTTGTCCACGAGGGAGTCTTCCGAATTCCGTGATCGGGCGGTTTCCCTGGGCATTACTTCCATGAGCGCCGGATCACGCACGAGTCCGGGCGGCTATGCCACCCGTGCTCATGCACTGGAGCAATTCGAGATCTGCGACATCCGGTCAGCCGAAGACGTGGCGGAGATGATCGTTGCGCAGGGATACGAACCGGTGTGGTCGGAACGCGCGCTCGTCTCCCGTCCCCATCCGTCGTTTGTCTAATGTCGTGTACCGATGGTCCATCGCTACGTCCTTGATCCCGGCGCCCGAATGTTCGACCGGCTGCTGCAGCTGTGGGAAAGCCTGCGTGTGCACCGCTGGCGGGGTCTGGTGTTGGTTGGGGGATTCCTCCTCACGCTGGCACTGATCGAATTCAACAGGGCGGGGTGGCTGCCCAACCGGCTGGGTGCGTTTCTGGGTTTCAGCCACTTCGCGGCGGTCACGGTCGCCTTCACGCTGCTCTTGATCGTGGAAGTCGTATCGCTGGTGTTCATCCTCGCCCAGTCCGTGGCCAATGCGCTGGGAAAGCAGCTCGAACTTTTCTCCCTGATTCTGCTGCGAAAAGCGTTCATTGAGTTCGGCAGTTTTGGCGAGCCGATCACCTGGGTCCGAGCATCGGAGTCAATCGGCGCCATCGTGGCGGACCTCGGCGGTGCCGCCATCATGTTCATCCTTGTTGCGCTCTACTTCCGAATTCAAAAACACCGCCGCATCACGCACGGGGAAGAGGAACAGGCGAGTTTTATAGCCTCGAAGAAGTTGGTGTCACTGCTGCTTCTGGTGTCGTTCGCGGTTTTGGGTCTTGTCGACCTGAATTCCACGCTTCTGTATGGTGAAAACTCGACGTTCTTTCAGTCGTTTTTCACCCTGCTGATCTTCAGCGATATTTTGATCGTACTGGTTGCACTTCGATATTCGACGAACTTTCCCGTGGTTTTTCGGAATTCGGGTTTTGCGGCTGCCACGGTGTTGTTGCGCCTTGCCCTGACGGCGCCAAACTATGCAAACGCCGTGCTGGGCGTTGGGGCGGCGGTGTTTGCCGTCGGATTGTCTCTTGCCTACAATGTGTTCACGCCCGAAACGCATCCGGAGAAGCCGGTTGCACGCTGACCGACCGTTCCGTGTCGTTCGACGGGCTTCCGTTATCAGAAACATCTGGACTCTCGTTTCCCGGTTGCGTATGATGGTGCAGCTCTATTTCGCCGATTGTGATACCCAACCTCCACCGATGATTCACGTGAGGATTACCCATGATACGGAGTTGTGCTTGTTTCCTTCTTGTGCTGTGTCTGGCAGAGACCTTAGCCGCCCAGTCTCGGCCCGTTGACCTGAGGATTGCGGTGGGGCGCTGTATGCCCCTGAGCGGTCTGGTGGACAACGAGTACGGGCACACCAATGCCGGGTTCGGCGCCAGCCTGCTTATCGGCTATGCCTTCACGCCCCGGCTGAGCTTAGCCTTGGAAGCTACGGTCATTCAAATGAACAATCCTGAGCGGCCGGAAGACTGGGGCATCGTGCTGGTTCCATTGGAAGCCAAAGTCCGGTACCGGCTGCCCGCCCAGGGAAAGGTTCGTCCGTACGCAAGCGCTTCGGCCGGTTTGGTCAACGAAGCCCTCAGTATTCCTGCGGAGCAAGATCCGTTGAACGGGGATTTCACCGTGGCCACGGTTGGAGTGGGCGCCGGATTCTATTACCCAATCGCCGACCATGCCGCGGTCGATATCGGGGCGGCCTATCACTTCGGTCCAACTCACGGGAAGAAAGCGATGATCGAGGGAGAGTCGATCCGTATTCCCTTCGATACGAATTATCTGAGTGTGATGATGGGCCTGGATTTCGAACTGTGAAACGAGGCGCTTCGTTATGAACGCATGAGGATCCCTTGGAAAAAAATAGGGACGGTCGGTATGTACGCAGGCCTCATGGCGCTTGGCGGCGGTAGTGTATGGACCTATCAGCATCTCACGCGCACCGTGCCGTTGCAGAATCGCCTCACGGGACTGGAGGTGGAACTGATCCTCGCACGGGACAGCATAGATCTGTATCAGAAAATCAATCGCCGTATCGGCGAGGAAAACAAGTGGTATCGGCTGGTGATTCCCCCGGAGAGCGGCGTTTACTATCCGGCGGAGATTGCTCACCAATTCTATGTTTTTGGGCCACAAAAAGGCAAATACCTCGAGCTCGCATTCAGTACGAACAAGTACTTTGCGCACAGGAGGCGGAAGCAGGGTACCGGTTTGCGTAACATCATCGATGCCAGCACTCCCCACGAATCGTTCCTTTACGATATTCTGGACAGTCTGAATATTATCCCCAACGACGAAAAGAACCATGACGCCAACGCCCAGAAGATCCTCTACTTTGTCAACAGCATACCCTATCACGACAAACAGGAATACTACGTCAAGATGCCGATTGAAACGCTCGCCGAGGGGCGAGGCAATTGCGCGGACCTGGCAGTCCTGATGCACAGTCTGATGATCACGGCCGGCCTGGACGCCATGATCGTGTTTCCCACCCAGGGAGACAGCCTCGATCATGCCATGGTGGGTGTTCACGGCGACTTCAACGAAGACCGGACGCGAACGTACTTCGTATATCCCGACAGCAACGGCAGAAAATATTTTCTGTGTCAGCCAACGGGCACCGATGACAAGCGGTATCCTATCCTCCACAAGGTGGGCTATTCCAAGCGGTATCCGTTGACGGTTATCTACCAGGACTCGATCAGCATTGTAGAGAACAAGAAAGAATGGCTGGCGAAGCCACGAAGCAGGCGAAATCGGTAGAATGCGGCTGTAAGGCCGGGACGGGATTAGGCCTCGCTCCGGGGATGTGAAACACCGGGCTATTTAGTTTTGGATCTCTGTTCGTGCCTGTGTATGCTGTCTCTGAAGCCCAGAGATACCCATGAGTTCATTTGATTATACGAACGCATCGTTCGCTGTGCAGGTCCGCGAAAATCTCGAAGGACTTTCGGAAAAGATCCTGCAGGCAATCTGGCATCACCTTTTTCTTCGCATCGATGACCTGCGGACGATGGACGGGCGCCCGCTCAGAATCTTGGACCGGGGTCGTTGGAACGGCGACGCGGGGCCGGACTTTCTGCAAGCTACACTGCGCATCGGCGACGACGTGCTGACCGGTGACGTGGAGATTCACTGGCGTACGAGCGAATGGCGGCGGCACGGGCATCAGGACGATGCCGGATACCGCCGTGTGATATTGCACGCCGTCTACGAGCACGATGCCGAAACCGTTCCCGCGGGACTGCCGGTGCTGGAATTGGGCCGTTACCTGAGCGAGAATCTGGCCGACCTGGCCGCCAAAGTGCGTTGGATCTATCCGCATGAACGCGAGCTGTTTTGCCGCCCTTATCTGGCGGACGTTCCCCGGCAGATGGTGCTCGATTGCATCCGCGGCAATGGGATGGAACGGTTGACCATGCGTATGGAACGCCTGGAAGAGTGGCGGGGCGTGTACCGCCTTTCCTGGGACGGACTGATGTATCTTGCGGTCATGGATGCTCTGGGATTCTCAAAGAACCGCGAACCCTTCCAGAAACTTGCCATGACCGTTCCTTACCGGGAGGTGATGAATGCGATCCGCGGCGACGAGCATTCCACCGCCCTGATCCGGACTCAGGCGATCCTGTTTGGCGCGGCGGGGCTTTTGAACGAGGAGCCAACGCGCCTGGAGAACGATCCGGGCGTTGTCCCTTACTGGGCAAGGCTCCAGTCGCTGTGGCAATCGTATCGTTCCGCCCGGCCGGATCTTCAACCCATGACGGGAAGAGAATGGAAACTTTTTCGACTGCGGCCCGCCAACTTCCCGACGCTCCGCATTGCGGGTGTGTGCCATCTGTTATGCGACGAAAGGGCTCGCGGTCTGGTCGAGCGTTTCACCAGCGTACTGGACGGTCCGTCCCTCGGGGCGGACCTGCTTAAGGCATGGATGGGCCTCTTGTGTGTGCGCGCATACGGTTACTGGAGCGATCACTACTGGTGGCAGGACGCCGGACGCCACGGCCGGAAAGACCTGATAGGACGGCAGCGAGCCTTCGAAATCGTAGTCAATGCGATATTGCCGGTTATTCGGCTCATGGCCCGTGAACGGAGATGGACAGAGGCCGGGGATGCGCTGGAGTCGCTCTATACAAACGAGCCGGGTATCGAGAACAACGCCGTGTTGCGGACCATGCGTTCGCAGCTCCAGCTCGGTGAAAGGGACGGCATCGCGATGGCGGATGCTCAGGGAATCATCCACCTGCACCGGAAATGCAAACACTACCTCTGCGGGGAGTGCAGGATATTCCAGCAGGTGTTGGACAACGAGCTCTGGGCCGGTCAGGAGGAGTAGAGTTGAGAATAAACCCATCGGTCCAACATGATCCGCCTGATATAGTTGTGCGTCTCGATCAGGTCGACCGCCTCGGGAAACTCGGCGGGATCGAGCGGCCGATGCTGATGCATCCAGAAGGCCGCGCGGTGAGGGCCGGCGTTGTACGCGGCCAGGATCGCCGGTATATAGCCGCCGAACGTGTCCCGCTGTGCCGCCAGGTAGTGGCTACCGAACCGAATGCTGGTCTCGGGGTTGAGCAGCATCATCATGTCGAACCCCTCCACATGCAGTTCGCGCGCGATGGCATTGCCCGTGAACGGCATGATCTGCATGAGGCCGACCGCGCGTGCACTGGAAACAGCCTGGCTGCGGAAGGCGCTTTCCGTACGCAGTACCGCGAGGAGCAGGAACGGATCAAGTTGGTGCAGAGCGGCATAGCGGTGAACGGCCGGAAGGTAGTACACCGGATGGGACAATCGGTACTGCTCGTATCTCGTACTGAGCCGCCACCGGTATTTGCTTTGCAGGAGGGATGCTGCGTCCACGGCGAGGTCGTACGCTCCCACCTGTTCGGCATACCTTCTTAGCAGACGCGTCCGTTCGTACGAGTAGAAGTAGGCTTCCTGCAACCGCCGCAGTTCGCGCTCGGCCGTTGCGGGACCAAGCATACGGTAGCTGGCCGTTGCTCTGTCCCACACACTGTCCCTGCTTGCCTCCAAGGGAAGCGGATCCTCCCCATCCAGATGCGGCACCCACTCGTCGTTCAGCGGGCCGAACGCCATCGAGGGGAACGCCGGCGCGGAAGGCGTCGTATAGAACAAGGGTTGGAGGGCGATGGAGTCGCCGGATTCAGAGGCAAAGAAGCTCAGCATCCCGTAGTAGTCCGCAAATCTCTCCGCGGCGAGACTGTCGTACGCGGAGCGCGCTTCTGCGCGGCGGCCCATGCGTTCGAGAGTGCGGGCCTTCCAGAACCCGCAGCGTGTCCTCTGTGTCGGTACACGCCTTTCGAGATCCTCAAACCGGATCAGGGCCGCCTCCCATTCCCCGAGTTTGTACAGGTTGAAACCCTCGCGAAACGCGGCGCTGGATCCGTACATCGTTGATGCAGGAGTGTTCTGGCGAACGCACACGTACAATCGGTTGGCTTCACGCCAATAGGCCGTGTCGTTCATGGCACTGTAGTTGTTCGCGATCTCGAACAGGATGTAGCTTCTCCACACGCCCGTCAGCGGAACCGCCTCGAGATAATCGTAGAAGGCCCGGTTGGACAGTGCCAGATCACCCGCATACCGGGCGGCGCGCGCCAGACGGATCAGGGATTCGTGATCCCGGTATTTCCGCCAGGCATTCCGGTAGCGGGGAATGGCCGCGGGATACATTCCCTGAGCGAAGTAAACTTTTGCGATTTGCACTTCGATCTTTCTCTGCATTTCGGAAGAGGAATAGCGATTTCGGGCGGCCGCCAGCCCGTTCAGCGCTTCCTGATAGTGTCCCTGCAGAATCAGGACGTTCGTGCTTTCCAGGAACTGCTCCCCGTTGGTGGCGATGCCTGCACTTCGGCGGGTGGTCTCGATCAACTGCCACGCGGCATAAGCCTCGTCGGCGTAAGGAAACTCACTCTGCAGAAGCCGCCACGTGTTTATCGCTTTGGCGTATTGCTTCTGTTCGCTGTACAAACGTCCCTTCAGCAACACGAGGCGCGGCTCGTACAGTCGCCGGAAATAAGGGTCGGACAGAACGGTACGTTCGGCGGCGGCGAGGATGAGTTGGGCGTTGGAAAAGTCACGCTGCTCAAGATGGAGTTCTGCCAGGGTCAACTCGGTTTGAGCGGCAAACACGGACTTGGGAAAGCGTTGAAGCAGGAGTTGCCCGCATTGCACAGATGCCGCCAGGCTGTCCGGACTCTTGTTATGCATGTCCAGCAGTTGGAACAAAGCATAGTCGCCAAACCGCCCGTCGCCGCCCAGTCGTTGGAAAGTGGCCCAGGCCTGACGGGTTGAGTCGAGCTGCCGATAACAGTAGGCGAGTCGAAATCCGAATGAAAAGTCATTCGACAAACCCGGACTGACGTCACGGGCGAAAAGGAGATTCTGGAGCGCAAAACCGAACTCACTTCGCACGTAGAACTCGTCTGCCCGCTCGAGATACGGTTTTGCGGGATCCTCGGGCGGCAGTTCAGCCGCAACCGCGTAGAACGATCGGATCATCAGTCCCATGAACAGGGCCGCCATGCTTCTCAACAATCGATGCCTCAAGTTCTTTCCGTTTCTCTCATAATATCCAATATGCGTCAGATTATCAAGCACTTGTCTGTCGAACCTTGATAATCGATATGTTCTGAGCCGATAGAAGTAAACCGCGGAACCTAGATTAACGCATCGCAGAGTGAACGCAATATTGCTGAGAATGTCCTTGACATACTGGCAACGAACCAATATTTTGATCGAACTATTAGATATAAAATTAAATCGAATAGATTAACTGAATTAACAATACGTTAACAAATTGATTTAATTTATTTTAAACGACATTACAGATGCGGAAGTTAGAGTCAATTCCGGAGAAGAGAATCATTGAAGCGGCCAAGGTCGTATTTCAACGAAGAGGCTATGACGGCGCAAGGCTTCACGACATCGCTGAGGAAGCAGGCATCAACCAGGCCTTGCTTCACTATTACTTTCGGTCCAAGGACCGGCTTTTTGAAGCGGTATTCCGTGAGGCGGCCGGCCAGATTTTTCCGATCGTCCTCTCCGTACTCGATTCGGAAACTCCGCTGGAAGAGAAAATCGAGCAGTTCGTCCATCGTTACGTGGACCTGCTCTTGGAGCACCCTTACATGCCTGGCTTTGTCATTCACGAACTGACCCAGAACGAGAGCAGGCTGAAGAACATTCTTTCGAATCACGGATTTCGACAGCCTCGGCGCGTGCTGGAACAATACGCCGAAGGGGTCAAGGCGGGCCGTTACCTCGATATCGATCCGGAACAGTTCCTGGTCACGCTTCTTTCCGCGTGCGTGTTCCCGTTCGTGGCCCGGCCGCTCATCCAGATGGCCATGGGCTTCAACGATGAAGAATTCGGGTCGTTCCTACAGAAACGCAAGAAACAAGTTGCGCAACTCATCTTAAACGGGATTCGACGATGAACCTCGTGATCGTTTCGTGGCTTCTGGCCCTTGCCGGAGATTCCCTGGATCTGAAGGAGTGCTACGATCTGGCGGTGCAGCGCTATCCACTCACGCGCCAGATCGAAACGTACGGCCGCATCCAGGGTCTGAAGAACCGCAATCTCACAGTCAAATACCTTCCGGATCTGTCCGTCAGCGCCCAAACGTCGTATCAATCGCAAGTGACGGAAGTACCTCTGGCGATTCCCGGCCAGTCGATTCCAACACCGCATAAAGACAGTTATCAACTCTCACTCTCCGTTAGCCAGTTGGTCTACGATTTCGGCGTGATCCGGAAGCAGAAGGAGGTTGAGTCGGTGCAGGCTGCCTATGACCAGCAGGCAGTGCGCGTCGAGCTCCACAAAGTCAGGGGTCAGGTGGACGATGCCTATTTTTCGGTCCTCCTGTTGCAGGAAAAAGAACGTTCGCTGCTCCTCAACGAAGCAGACGTGCGGGTCAAGCTGGAAACGGTTCAGGCGCGCGTTTCGAGCGGCAGCCTTCTCCCGAGCAACGCGGACGTACTGGGGGCGGAACTCCTGCGCATCCGACAGAACCTGGCCGAGGTCCGTGTCAGCCGACAGAACGCGCTCGCCACGCTGGCCCTGCTGATCGATCGTCCGCTGGACACAGCCGTAACGGTACGGCTTCCCGCGGTCGATGCGCTGTCCGGCGTCGGGGGGAAAAAACGTCCCGAGTATCTGTTCTTTGACCTGTCGCGCGGACGCCTGCAGAAATCCATCGATCTGATCGGGCGGCGAAATCTCCCGAAGATCTCCGGTTTCGTCCAGCTCACGTACGGCCGGCCGGGTCTGAACGTCTTCGAAACCTCGTTTCAGGGTTATTACATCGCCGGAGTCAAGGCCTCATGGAACCTGTGGAACTGGCAGAGCGATGCACGCGACCGACACGTCGCCCGGCTGCAGCAGGAACTTCTGACGGCCCAGGAAGAGGCGTTTGAACGGAATCTTTCCATTGCGGTGGAAAACGCGTCGAGCGAGATCGCCAAGCTGGAGGAACTGATTCGTCTGGACGAGGAGATCATTGCGTTGAGGTCGCGCATTACGCGTCAGTTCTCCAGCCAACTGGATAACGGCGTCGTGACCTCGTCCGAGTATCTGGCCGAGTTGAATGCCGAACATCAGGCCCGTCTTTTGATGCAATCGCACCGCATTCAGTTGCAGCGAGCGAAAATCAATTATCTAACCGTGATAGGAGAATAACGGTGAAACGAATGATCGGATTGGTGACGGTGTGGCTTGCGGCCTGTTCGAGCAACGACGGCCGGTCGGATGCATACGGCAGCTTCGAAGCAACGGAGTACGTGGTGTCCGCTCAGGCCAGCGGATCGCTGCTGGCGTTCGCGGTTGAGGAAGGCGCCACGCTCGACGCCGGGGTGCCGGTCGGCATCGTCGATACGATCCAGCCGGCGTTGAAACGTGAACAGTTGCGGGCCATGCGACAGGCCGCCGGAGCCAGAATTCCCAATATCATCGCACAAATCGACGTCCTAAAGGAACAGAAAAACGTCGCACTGGTCGAAAAAGCCCGTCTGGAAAGGCTTTTCAAAGAAAACGCTGCCACGCAGAAACAGCTCGACGACGTCAACGGTCAGATCGGCGTGATCGACAAACAGATCGTGTCGATCGAGACCCAGAATGCGTCCATTCTGGGGGAGATCCGGTCTCTGGACGCACAGATCGAACAACTCGACGACCAGATGGCCAAATGCCGGATCGTCAATCCCGTGCGGGGAACGGTATTGACGACGTACGTCGAGCCCACGGAGGTCGTTTCCTACGGGAAACCGCTGTACCAGATTGCGGACCTGAGCACGATGTTCTTGCGCGCATACGTGAGCGGCAGTCAACTGCCCCATCTCAAAATCGGGCAGAAGGTGGAAGTGCTGGTGGACGAGAGCCGATCGGAGAACCGGGCTCTGGAAGGTGAGGTGAGTTGGATTTCCGACAAAGCCGAGTTTACTCCCAAGATCATCCAGACCAAGGAAGAACGCGTCCACCTCGTTTACGCCATCAAAGTGCGGGTGGCCAACGATGGGTCGCTTAAGATCGGCATGCCCGGTGAAGTGAGGTTCAAGAGGTGAGCCCATGAGCGCGATTATTGCCGAACGATTGACCAAGCGGTACGATAGGATAACGGCCATCCACGCCCTCGAGTTTTCCATCCAGCGCGGCGAACTATTCGGGTTCATAGGGCCGGACGGCGCGGGCAAGACCACACTGTTCCGTATCCTGACCACGTTGGTGGTCCCCGACGAAGGTCGGGCCACGGTGAACGGCCTTGACGTGGTCGGGGATTTCAAAGCGTTGCGCCGGAGCATAGGATACATGCCGGGGCGGTTCTCCCTGTATCAGGACCTGTCGGTCGAGGAGAATCTGCGCTTCTTTGCCGCGATCTTCGGCACGACCGTGGAGGCTAACTACGACACGATCCGGGAGATCTACGCCCAGATCGAGTCGTTCAAAACACGCAGGGCCGGGGCCCTTTCGGGCGGCATGAAGCAGAAACTGGCGCTCTCCTGCGCCCTTATCCACCGGCCGGAGGTCCTGTTTCTGGACGAACCAACCACAGGCGTGGACGCCGTTTCACGTAAGGAGTTCTGGGAAACGCTCAAGCGGCTGCAGGAGGGAGGGATCACCATTGTGGTGTCCACGCCGTACATGGACGAGGCCGGTTTGTGCGATCGCGTGGCGCTGATGCAGGGAGGGAGGATCCTCGACATCGATACGCCCCGGGGCATCGTAGAGCGCTTTTCTCGGCGCCTGCTTGCGGTTCGTGCACGGGACATGTATCGTCTCATCGTGACGCTTCGCAGGTATCCAACCGTCTCATCCGTGCATCCGTTTGGGGAGTTCCTGCACTACACCGACCGCCGAAGCGATTTTACGCGGGAGGAGATGGAGCAATACCTCGCCGGCGAGGGCTTTCAGGATGTGGAGTTGCACTTGACCGAGCCTCAGATTGAAGATTGTTTCATGGAGTTGATGGAGGAGCACGCTGTTGACGCATGAGGCGCCCGCGATCACGGCAGACCGCCTGACGCGCAAATTCGGCGACTTCACCGCTACCGACGCGATCACGTTCGAGGTGGCCCGGGGAGAGATATTCGGATTCCTGGGAGCCAACGGCGCAGGAAAGACAACCGCGATGCGGATGCTGACGGGACTGCTTGTACCCACCTCCGGGACGGCGGCGGTGGCGGGATACGACGTGTACACCCAGACCGAACAGATCAAGAGGAACATCGGCTACATGAGCCAGAAGTTCTCGCTCTACGAGGATCTGACGGTCCACGAAAACATCCGGTTCTACGGCGGAATCTATGGATTGTCCCGCCCCCGCATCCGGGAGAAGACGGAATACCTGCTCGACAAGTTCCAGCTTCGGCACGCCCGCAATATGCTCATCAAGGTCCTTCCGCTAGGTTGGAAACAGAAGCTGGCGTTCTCCGTAGCGATGGTGCACGACCCGGCCATCGTATTTCTGGACGAACCGACGAGCGGCGTCGATCCCATCACGCGGCGCCAGTTCTGGGACCTGATCTATGAGGCGTCGTCTTCCGGTGTCACCGTTTTCATTACAACCCACTACATGGACGAGGCGGAGTACTGCGACCGGGTGTCCATCATGGTCGCAGGCCGAATCGAGGCGCTCGATACACCCCGCACATTGAAACAACAATTCCACGCCCGATCGATGGACGAGGTGTTTCTGCGTCTGGCAAGACCCGGCAAGGCACCGTCATGAAAAGCTTCCGCGGGTTCGTCGTGAAGGAATTCCACCATATCTTTCGCGATCGGCGAACGATGCTTATTCTGTTCGGCATGCCGGTCATTCAATTGGTCCTGTTCGGATTTGCCATCCGCAACGAGGTGAACGATGCGCGGATAGCGGTACTCGACCGGTCCAACGACCGCATAACACAGGAACTGACGCAGAAGATCCTGTCGTCGGGATACTTCGAACTCGTCGAACGATTGCAGGGTGTGGAGGACATCGAGCGCGTGTTCCGCCGTGGAACCGTCGAGCAGGTGATTGTATTCGAACCCCGGTTTGCGGAGCAGCTGACCGCCGACGGACGGGCGAGCGTGCAGATTATTGCTGATGCGTCCAATCCGAATATGGCCAACCTTCTGGTCAACTACACGGCATCGATCGTGCAGGACTTTGCCTCACGGCGCTTTCCCGCTGACCGGGGATCCTCCGGTATCGTTCCGGAAGTCAAGATGATGTACAACGCCGAACTGAAGAGCGTGTACCTCTTTGTGCCGGGATTGATCGCACTCATCATGATGCTGGTTTCCGCGCTGATGACGTCCATCACCATTACGCGGGAGAAGGAGCTCGGTACCATGGAGATCCTGCTGGTATCGCCGCTGAAGCCGCTGCAGATCATCATCGGCAAGGTCATGCCGTATCTTGCACTGTCGCTGGTCAATGTGGTCTCCATCCTGGTCCTGGCGCGCACGCTGTTCGGCGTGCCGTTTCAGGGCAGCTACACGCTCTTTTTTCTGGAATCGCTGCTGTTCGTGATCACGGCCCTGTCGCTCGGAATCATGATTTCGACCATAGCCGAAAACCAGCAGACCGCCATGATGATCTCGCTCGCCGGACTGATGCTGCCCGTCATCATTTTGTCCGGCTTCATTTTTCCGATCTCCAGCATGCCGTGGCCTCTTCAGGTCTTCAGCAATATCGTCCCGGCCAAGTGGTTCCTCATCATTATCCGGGGCATCATGCTCAAGGGTGCGGGGATCGAGCACGTGTGGAAAGAAACGCTGATCCTCATGGGGATGGCGGCCTTCTTTGTTCTGGTAAGTCTGCGCCGATTCAAAGTACGCCTTCAATAGGGATCCCATGAGGACCATCGGTTTCATTCTCCAGAAGGAGTTTATTCAGATCTTTCGCAACCGGGCGATGCTGCCGATCATTTTTGTCATGCCGGTGATCCAGCTGCTCATCTTGTCCAACGCCGCCACGTTTACGATTCGCAACATCACGGTGTACGTCGTCGACCGGGACCAGACCGGGCTTTCAAAGCGCCTGGTGGAGAAGTTTCCGGCGACGGGTTATTTTCAGCTCGTAGGGGCCGGATTCAGCGACGAGGAGGCCGCCGACCACTTGAAGAGAAACCGGGCGAACATGATTCTCCAGATTCCGCATCGGTTTGGCGGGGATTTGTCTTCCGGCCGTCCCGTGAAGGTGCAGTTCATTATCAACGCCGAAGACGGCAATGCGGCCGGCCTCACCCAGGCGTATGCGGGCACCATCGTCGCCGAATTCGGTCGTGCGGTGGCCGAAGAGTCGGGTGGGACGGACGCCGGAGGTCCGTCCATTGCCACCGACTATTCGTATTGGTACAATCCGGAACTCGATTACAAGGTCTACATGATCCCCGGCATCCTGGTGGCTCTCGTATCCATGATCGGCCTTTTCCTGTCCGGCATGAACATCGTGCGCGAGAAGGAGATCGGCACGATCGAGCAACTCAACGTGACCCCCATCCGGAGATACCAATTCATCGTGGGCAAACTGCTGCCGTTCTGGATACTCGGTATAGTGGAGTTGGCCGTAGGTCTTGTGATCGCGCGGTTGATCTTCGCTCAGCCCGTCGTGGGCCAGTTCTGGTTGATCTTCTTGGTTTCCGCCGTGTATATCCTGGTCGTACTCGGTGTAGGTCTCTTTATCTCCACGGTGACGCACACGCAGCAGCAGGCGATGTTCATTGCGTGGTTTTTCATGGTGATTTTCATGTTGCTCGGGGGGATCTTTACGCCGATCGAAAGCATGCCCCGGTGGGCCCAGCAGATTACACGATTGAATCCCATAGCCTATTTCGTGGAATTCATGCGCATGGTGCTGCTCAAAGGATCGACCTTCAGCGATGTGGCCTCGATGTTGCTCATCCTGTCCGTGTTTGCCGCCCTGGCGATTACGCTGTCCGTGCTTCGGTACCGCAAGGTCACGGCATGAGGCGGGTTTGACTTTCTATCGTTGCAGAAGTGGGACAAATACCTTACTTTGCGCCATCGTTGGCCGAGGCCTTCGACCTACTATTCCGAGCGGAGCGATTGAATGAAAATTGTCCTGGGAAGGATAGCACGCTTCTGTTATGAGCAGTACCGTCTGATCCTCTCCGCTCTCGCCGGTCTCACACTGATTTCAACGTACTTCGTTTCACAGATTCGGATCAGCACAAACAACTTCGACCTGCTGCCCCAGGATTCCAAGATTGTACGCGAATTCTGGGAAGTGAACGAAGATTTTGGGACGCCCGACAGGCACGTAGTTCTTGTCGAGACGGCGGATTCGCTTCCTCCCGATCCCGATCTGCTCAAGTCCTTTGCCACTCAATTCGGTGCCGCGCTGATGCGATCCGGTGACGTGCGGTTGGTCAGTTACGCGCTGACCGATGAACAGAAGTCTTTTATTGAGGAATTCTTCGTCCGCAATGCTCTGCTGTATCTGTCGTCGGCCGACCTGGACTCCGTGCTGAGGCGCCTCGATGAACAGGAGATCGAGAAAGCCGTTCTCAACTGCAAGAACATTCTAAATGCTCCCGTTCCTCCCGATCCACTCGTCAAGAAAATCCTGCGGGACGATCCGTTGCTCATTTCCGAGATTTTCAAGCCGTACATCGAGCGTATGTTGGGACCGCAGAACGCCTCGCTGCTGAAGGATGCGGAGAGTTACTATTTGTCGAAGGACCGCCGCACGCTGCTGATGTTCGTCAAACCGGTGGGTGTACCCAACGATACGCGATTCTGCGAGGACTTCATCACCTTGAACGAGGGCCTGCGCGATTCCGTACTGGCCGCGATGAAGGAGGACGGAAAACGTGTGCGCGTCACGCTGGGCGGCAACTATGTCACCGCGCTGGCCAACGCGCGGGCGGTTAAGCAGGGGCTGATCAACAGTTCGTTTCTGGTGATCATCTTCATCCTGATCCTCTTCTACCTGTTTTACGGCAATGTCCGTGCGCTGCTCTTCATCACGACTCCGATCATCGTCGGCGTGGTCTGGGTGTTCGCGCTCGGGGACATGATGTTCGGCAAGATCAACATCATTACCGCCTCCGCCGGTGCCATGCTGCTCGGCCTCGGCGTGGATTATTCGATCCATCTGTACAACCGGTTCATCGAACAGGAAGAGTTCCACCGTCACCAATCCGTTCTGCAGAATCTCGTGATTACCTTTCGCGAAACCGGCAGCAGTGTGCTGTACGGGGCCGCGAGCACCGCGTTCGTCTTTATCGTGTTGATGGTGACCGAGTTTCGGGGGCTGTATGAACTCGGATTTCTGGGCGGCATCGGTATCTTGATTCTGTTTTTTGCCGTATTACTCATCATGCCCGGTGAAATCAGGATTCGTGGACGCAAGGTCCTCAAGGGGAGGCATCTCCAACGCGTCCTGAGCAAGGTCCTCACGCTGAATTCGCGGTTTGTCCTTCGACACCCCAAGTACATCACTACCGGAGCGACCGTCGTGTCTCTGCTCATGGTGGCGGTTCTGTTCGACATTATTCCCAGCCAGGATGAGGGCCTGGGCGTGACTTTTGACGAGAACATCGAGAACATCCGGAGCCGCAACGACGTGGATGTCCGCATGGTCAAAAGGCTGCAGGAGAAGTTCGGGAGCCACTTCAAACCGATCAGCGTCGTTTGCAGCGCCACGTCGGACGAAGTGCTGATCGAGCGATTGCGTAAACTGAACGACAAGATGGACAGCCTCGTGGCGGGAGGAATGGTAAAGGAGTACAACTCACTGCTCCGCTACATCCCCACCATCGAGCAGCAGAAAGCCAATCTGGCCAAGATCCGTTCCGTCGACGTGGAGGGAGTGTTGTTCAAGGTTCGGCTGGAAATGTCCAGGCACGGTTTGCGTATGAACTATTTTCGGCTGGACCGACTGCGGAGCATGCTGAGCGTGCACGAGCCCATCACGATCCACAACTTGCAAGCCGAGGGGTTCGGCGAGATCATGCACCACTTCTATGTCGAACGCGAGGGGATCAAGAAAGTGGTCACTCAGGTCGAACTCGCCGGCGCCACGCATCGGATCGACGTCGTGAACGACTTTGTGCGTGAAATCACCCAGGATCCGCAGCTGAAAGACGAAAACATCATCATCACGGGCATTCGCGTGGTGACGGCCGAATTCCTCACTCTCGTGAAGAAGGACTTCTCCGTGGCCGTCGTGGCGTCGGTTCTGGCGGTGCTGATCCTGGTAACAGTGAAATATCGCAGCGTACGCGCCGTCCTGGTGTGTACCGTTCCGCTGCTGTTCGGTATCCTTTGCATCACCGGTGTAATGCGTCTGCTCGGTCTAAAGATCAACTTCGTCAACATGATCACGCTGCCGCTGCTCATCGGAAGCGGCGTAGACTACGGCATCTATATCATCAGCCGGTATCTCGAGGACCGCCGGCACGACGTTCTCGCGGCCATTACGGAGACGGGGCAATCGCTCTTCCTTTCGGCCATGACCACGGTGGTGGGGTTCGGCTCGCTGATTTTCGTGGACAACCAGGGCCTGTCAAGCCTCGGTTACATGTGTGCCCTCGGCATTATTGTCTGTGCACTGTCGTCTCTGATAGTCCTGCCTGCGATGCTCAGGCTGTGGGGCAAGAAGATCTGGAAAACCTATCTTCCGGAGGACGAGTTGGAAGCTCTGATGAGTGTCGTGTTGGCTTCCAAGAAACAGCCGATGAAAAGAAAAGCTGAGAGGCCGGCATGAGTTTCCGCGTTCTCCGCCTGTTCGCTTGTCTCAGCGCCGCCTGGCTGGGGTCCTGTACGCCCATGCCGATCTATACGTCGGCCAACCGATCCGGGACAACGAAAACCGGTGAGGGCCACACGGGAACTGCAACGGGGGCCTCGACCGGTGTCTACCGGTCCGGAATTCCCGAAAAACAGCGAAACGCCGTGATGGCGGAGATCCGGGAGTGGATGGGAACTCCGTATCGTTTCGGAGTCGTGGAGAAGGGCAAGGGAACCGACTGTTCGGGTTTTGTGGGATTCGTGTTTAGAAATATCCTCGAGGTGGAACTGCCGCGGGAAGCCGCAGACATGTATGAGAGGGGAGAGCATATCACGGAAGCCGAACTTCGATTTGGGGACTTGGTTTTTTTTCAGAACACGTACAAAGGGGCGCACGGTGCCTCTCATGTTGGGATTTACGTCGGGGACGGCCAGTTTGCCCATGCCAGCACCACCGTCGGTGTGACGCTCTCACGCCTTTCCGAAGAGTACTACCGCTCGCACTTCATGGGCTGTAGACGCGTTCTATGATCCCCGTCCGGTAAATCGCTCCGCTTGGACCTGCTGGACGATGTGCCTGAGTTCGTCGAGTGTGGAGCAGACTTCAGGAAACGGGCCGCGCCGGTGGTCAAGCGGCCCGGGGCCCAGCCGGTCACTCCATCCCCCGCTCCCTTTCCACAGTACGATCCGCTTGCCGTTCATCCACGCGAACGCAATTTCACTCAGCGTGCCCGCGCCGCCTCCTACGGCCACCACAAGGTCCCCTGCGAGAACGGTCAGCGCGTTGCGAGCATGAGCCATGCCGGTCGGCAGCACGACTTGGGTCCACGGATTGGCATCCTCGAAATTGGCGGACGGGAGGATACCAACGGTGAGACCTCCCGCTTCTTCGGCCCCTTGCGCCGCGGCTTCCATGATACCTCCGCCCCCTCCGGTCACGATCACGCAGCCGCACTCCGCCAGCATGCGGCCGATCGCCATCGCGTGGGCGCGATTTTCCTCCCCTGCCTCCGATTCCCCGATCACTGTAACCTGCATGCGCCTCATATCCAACTCCTCCGTGAGCAATCGTACGAAAAAACGGCAAAGCTGTCAACGGACAGAATTGTTCTTGAAGAAAGTAACGCGCTTCTCTATTTTGAGTCACCTTGGAAAAGACATGAACTCCGACGAGCACTACATGAAGCGGGCGCTGGCCCTGGCCAGACGAGGCATGGGTCGGACCCGGACCAATCCGATGGTGGGTGCGGTACTCGTTGACGATCAGCGAGGCAATCCGCGGGTTGTGGGGGAGGGATTCCATCGCGCCTATGGAGGCCCGCACGCGGAAGTGGAGGCCATCCGCAGCGCCCATGGGAGGGGATTTGCGGATCTTTCAGCGGCGACCCTCTATGTCAATCTGGAGCCCTGCTGCCATTTCGGAAAGACCCCGCCATGCACGGACCTCATTGTCCGAGAGCGAATCCACCGAGTCGTCTGTGGGACCGTTGACCCGTTTCCGGCGGTATCGGGGAAAGGCGTCACTCGTCTGCGCAACGCAGGCGTCGACGTCACGTGCGGCGTCCTCGAAGAGGCGTGCCGAGAATTGAATCGCGTATTCTTCAAGCATGTCCGAACAGGCCTGCCCTGGGTCACAATCAAAATGGCTCAATCTCTTGATGGGCGCATTGCGGCGGCGAGCGGGAACTCAAAGTGGATTTCGTCGGAAACCTCGCGGCGCAACGTACACAGAATGCGCAGCCGGTACGATGCAGTACTGGTAGGGGCAGGCACCGTTCTGGCCGACGATCCGGAACTCACGGTGCGCCTCGTGCGCGGACGCCACCCCCGCCGCATTGTGGTGGACGGTCGCCTGCGGATTCCGATGGAGGCGCGCGTCCTGGACGGTTCAGCCGGAGCGATCGTGATCACATCCCGGAACGCTCCCCGATCTGCGGTGCATCGCCTGCAGCGAAGGGGCGTCGTCGTGTATGAGGTCGCGGGATC
The DNA here is from genome assembly GCA_037445875.1 of Bacteroidota bacterium. Taxonomy (GTDB): domain Bacteria; phylum CLD3; class CLD3; order SB21; family SB21; genus JBBIJR01. The sequence continues at coordinate 20,289 of JBBIJR010000006.1, forward strand.
GCGTGAACGGCTTCCGCTGAGGAACGCCCTGAAAAGACTGGTACGGGAGCAGCAGATTGCATCGGTCCTCGTCGAAGGAGGCGCCTACACGGTCGGCGAGTTCCTGCGGCAGCGTTTGGCCGATGATCTGATCCTCTTTGTCGCTCCCCGGATCATGGGAAGCGGCAAAACCGCGGTTGAGGCGCACCTCGCGGCGACCGTAGGGCACGCACCACGGCTGCACGAATGGTCCATCGGCAAATCCGGCGACGACTTGGTCGTAAGAGGTCGGTTGAAATGATGACAGTGATCCACGTCAGCATGGCATTCTTCTACGGGCTGGGAATCGGTTTTGCCAATTCCATTCCGTTTGGTCCCATCAATCTGTCGATCATCGAAACCAGCTTCAAGAAAGGCTTCTGGCATGCTTTTATGATCGGTTTGGGGGCCCTCGTGATCGACATCCTGTATTGTGCGATCGGTGTTTTCGGTTTGTCGATGGCGAGGGAGTACCTCGAGTTTCTCTTCCTGCCGCTGAGTTTTCCCGTGTTCATGGTCCTCGGCGGGCGCCTGGTTCAACTGGGCTACCGGGGCGACTTCGAAGTTCCCCAGGCCGTGGCCAATGCGCGTGAAATGAGCAAACACTTTTCTTTGGGATTCGTGCTGTATCTGGCCAATCCGCTGGCGGTCGGATTCTGGGTTTTCGTAATGGGTGTTCTGTTCACTTACGAGCTGATACGCCGTACCATGACGGATCAGCTCAGTTTTGTGATCGGAATGGCCATGGGTACAGGCCTCTATTTCTTTGTCCTGGCGAAGTTCGTCGTCTGGCGTCGGCAGAGAATCTCCACAAAAACGATCCGGCGGATTTCCATCGGCACGGGCGTGGCGCTCCCCGGCATGTTCGAGCTGTACGGCTTCACGCC
>JBBIJR010000006.1:21203-71191 GCA_037445875.1 Bacteroidota bacterium
GGCACGGGCGTGGCGCTCATGGCCTTCGGGTGTTATTTCGGTTATCTGTGGTACACAACCTGGTAACAGCGTTTTGGAAGCCGCCATGAAAACCGTCGGTCTGATGGTGTTCGATTTCGACGGTACGCTGGTTGATTCGCTGGACGACATCGCTGTTTCCGTCAATGCCATGCTGGGATCGCTGGGTCTTGATTCGGTGCCGAAAGAGCGTGTTCGCGGTTATGTTGGAGACGGCATCCCGATGCTCGTGCACCGTGCGATCGCCTTCCATCGGGAAGCATCGGCGGAGTTGGTCGGCGAGGCAATTCGCATATATCTGGACCATCACGAAAAGCACTGCCTGGTGCACACGCGGGTGTATCCCGGCGTCGAGGAAGTCCTCCGGCATTTTTCATCGGTCAGAAAAGTAATTGTCAGCAACAAGCAAACGGTTTTGACGAGGACCATTGCCCGTGCCCTTCGACTCGATCATCATTTCGTGCGGATACTGGGCGGAGACTCTATGCCGTTCAAGAAGCCCGATCCACGCGTGGTGGAGTGGCTCTGCTCGGAGTTTAGACTGAGGCCGTCGGAGATCGTCATCATCGGGGACGGAATCCAGGACATCCACTGCGGACGGGCCGCGGGAGCGTTGACATGTGCCGTGACGTACGGGTTCGGCGACCGTTCCGGATTGAAAGAGGCAGATTTCGTAATCAACGATCCGACCGAATTGAGGGAACTGTTTAACGCCGGGAACAACGATGGTTGACCGCGAGATATTGAAGAAAGTGAGACGGATCGAAATCCGCACCCGCCGTCTGGTGAACAACATTTTCAGCGGGGAGTATCACAGCGTCTTCAAGGGTCGCGGCATGTCGTTTGCCGAGGTCCGAGAGTACCAGTTCGGCGACGAGGTGCGGTTCATCGACTGGAATGTGTCGGCCCGAATGGATCGGCCGTATGTGAAAGTCTTTGAGGAAGAGCGCGAACAGACCCTGATGATCCTGTTCGATGCCAGCGGATCCGGTGACTTCGGGACGTCCGTCCAGACCAAGAGGGAACTGATGGTGGAGATGGCAGCGGTCGTGGCGTTCAGTGCCATCCGCAACAACGACAAGGTCGGGTTGTTGATGTTCAGCGATCGCGTCGAAAAGTTTATTCCACCGAAAAAGGGCAAGTCGCACGTTCTTCGCCTTATCCGGGAGCTGTTGACGTTCGAGCCTGAGCGGAAAGGTACCCGCATCGAATCGGCATTGGAATACGCCCTGCACGTTCTGAACCGGCGCAGCGTTGTATTCTTGATGAGCGACCTGTTTGACGAAGGATTCGACAAGCCGTTGAGAGCGATGGCCCGAAGACATGATCTGGTGGCTGTTCGCGTGTACGACAGGCTCGAACAATCGATGCCTGCGGTCGGACTACTCGTCATGCGCGACGCGGAGACGGGCGAAGTGCGTGAGGTCGACACCAACGATGCATCCGTGCGCCGAGCCCTGCTGGAAATAGACCGGGGAAGAAGGAATGCCCAGGAGTCCATCCTGCGCAGACACCGCGTGGACCTGGTCGACATTGCAACAGGGTCCGACTATGTGGAGGCCCTCGTGAGGTTCTTTGAAACGAGAGAACGAAGGGTCCTGAGAGGCACCTGAGTGGCCCCGGTCAAGTCATTGAATTTCCTGAGACGGCAGTGAGCCGGACATTACTCGCGACGACCCGGCAACTTACCTATTGACATATTGACATATTTGCCTTAAGTTTATAAAAATGCGTGAGTTCTGGGATTCCATTATCGAACAAACGAATGAGGTTTCGCCGTGGATGTCGTGTTCGAACGTGCCAAGGACCTGAAGGAAAAAGTCGAGACCATCATGTTGAAGAAGGTGGAATGGGGCATCCTGTTTTCCGTCGACGGTGAACGTTCAGTGGCCGAAATTGCATCCAAGGTCAACCGGGACGAGGACTTTGTAAAAATCGTACTCAAAAAGCTAGCCGGTCAGGACCTTGTTGTAGGCGATGTCGCGGCTCTGCAAGTCCCCGAGGAGGCCGCGCGCAAGCCCGAGGCAAAGAAAGAAGAGAGCAAGAAGAAAGAAGCTGAGGCCACTAAAGCGAAGAAAGCCAAGGAGCCGAAAGTCGAATCCGAAGCCAGGCCCGCCAAGTCCAAGAAAGAGCCCAAGGAACCAAAAGAGGCCAAGGCTGAGTTTGATGTGGCCGAGATTACGGAAGAGCCTAAGGTTTCAGCCAAACCCGAGCCAAAGCCCGAGGTCAAGGCACCCGCCGCGAAGCTCCCGGCCAAAGGCGGAGGACGTTCCATCCTTGTGATCGACGACAGCATCGTGATCCAAAAGATGGTTGAGATTGCACTCGAGAATGAAACCCACCAGCTGGCCACGGCCATGAAGGGAGAAGAGGCGATCAAGGTCGCCAGGGAGACTCAGCCCGATTTGATTTTGCTCGATATCATGCTACCCGACATGAGCGGGGTGGACGTGATGAAAGGGATTCGCGAAGCGGGCGGCCCCCTGGAATCGGTGCCGATCATCATTCTGAGCGGCAAGGACTCCAGTCAAGACAAGGACGTGGCCCTGAGCAGCGGCGCCAATGACTTCCTCACCAAACCCTTCCACGACGAGGATCTGCTGGCGAAGGTCCACGAGTATCTCGGAAAATAACTGTCGAGTACCTGTAGACTGCGGATCTCAGGACCTTGGAGGGTCTTTTCTTTTGATGCATGCAGGATAAGACTCAAAAATTCTCCCACTTCTATCTCACTGAGCTCCTTCATCACGTCAAGAGTATGAGCGAACACCGGTATGACCCGGTGGAGTATGCGATCATACGAAAGATCACGCATTTCATCGTTGCATCCGACGTTCCCCTGAATCGCTTTACCCAGTTACGGTCGGTCGTTCAGCTCAAGCCCCTGACTGACTTTATCGTACAACGCTTGGAGCGAATGAAGGAACCGGATTTCCGGATGAGCCTGGTCATGTCTTCCCTCGAATCCGATTCCGAGAAGATCTCGCAGATCTTTCATCAGATTCTGGAGAACGAGCCCGGCCGCAGACAACTGGAGACGGCTCTGGCTGCGCTGGGTCTCGACCTGGATTTGGATTCACTTTCCCAGCTTTCCACAGCGGCGCCTCGGGGCCGAACCTCTGCATCGACCGTGACCTCGACCACGGCAGACACGGAACGAGCGGAGGCCTTTGACCGGGTGGGGGATGTCGTGGGCTTTCTCAACCGCCGTAAGCGCGGCGAGACACGCGAGAGCGGTAGCCGGGAGCCGGAGACCGTTCAGACGGTGGAGCAACCTGCGGTGGTCAAAGTTCCCGAAGGCGTCGACTTTGGATTGTTTACCCGAGATCTCAAGAACGTCCTCCTTGAGGCCGAGCGCTCACTCCTCGAACTAGCCAAGAATCCCGGGTCGTCGCACCTGTTGACGGAAGCGGCCGATGCGCTCGGGGAGGTGAGAAAGATCACGCGCGTATACGGATTCGAAGAACTCAGCCAGGTCTGGGCGCGGTCCGAGAAGACACTCAACGACCTCGCGGACAACCTCGATGAGAAGAATCTGCAGATCACTCACGACGGCGTGGACCGTCTTCGTTCCATGGTCGGTGTGCTGGACCGATTCCGGTTTGCAGACTACGGCTCGGAAGGAGCGAAGCTGATACGATCCCTCGAAGATGTCCTGGCCCATGTGGAATCGGGGCTGACGGCACGCGTGAGGCCGGTCCGTGTGGGCGAATCCGAGACGGGAAAACACCTCGAGCTGCCGGAATCCGAACCGGTCGAAAGGGAGTTCATTCCGGATCTCCGTTCGATCGCCGCGGAAGACCTTGCGATTTTCAAGGACGAAATGTACTCGTATTTCGATTCGGTCGATTCGGCGCTGCTGGATCTGCAGAAGGACCTGGGGAATCTATCGGCGGTGAAGATCATTCATCTGTCGACGAAGAGTCTGACCACGGCGGCCCGCATGGTAAAACTGGAAGTGGTAGCCGACCTGTGTCGGCGAGCATCGACGGCTTGTGCACGCGTCGTGAAATCGGGACGCCCGGTGACGGACACTTTTCCCGGACAGATCCTGCGCTTGCGATCGACGGTGCGGCTCCTGGCCGAGGGGCAGCCCGTCTTCGAATCCGATCTCGAAAACCTTCGCGCGTATTTTGAGGCGGGCATGTTGACTGCCGAGCCGGAGATCGTTGTGTCTGAGCTTCCGTCCGTCGTCAAAGAGGAGTCCCGGGTCACTCCGGCTTCGTCCGAATGGGTGGATGCCGTTCAACAGGTGCTTACCTCCCTCAAGGGCATCGAATCCTCGCTGATGAGTTCGCCGAATTTCCAACCGTCAGTCGTGGCATCACGCACGGCGGATGAGACGGCTATCGAGGAGAAGCCCGCACCGCCCACCCTGGCAGAGGTGGTGAGAGAGCGGCCAAGAAAGCCCGTTCGTGCACCGTTGGCGGAAAAGAAGAAAGCCGCCGCCTCTTCCGAACTGCTTTCCCTGATGGCAAACGACAACCTGGCAGCGGATCTCTCGGAGATCAAGGCGGACTCCTTCATGGAGCGGATTAACCACGATCCGGAGGACATCCCGGAAGTTCGCGCCCGAAGCAGGAAGAAAGGACAGGAAAGCATCCCGGAACCGATGGAGACGCCGGCACCACTACCCGAAATCGTTGAAGAACCTCAGCCATCGGAGGGCGCCGTGCTGATCCACGAATCGCACTTCAACGAGGTCGACGCGGAAATCCTGGAGATCTTTATTCAGGAATCGGATACGTACATGAAGGTCTTCGATCGTTCGTTGCAGCGCCTGAAGGACAATCTCAAGGACGATAACGCCATCAAAGATCTCGAACGAACGAGCCACAGCCTTAAGAGTTCGGCCCGGATGCTCGGTTTCGAACGGATCAGCGGGATGGCCGGTGCCATCGAGTTGATCAGCGAGAGGTATTTTGAAAAGGAGATAGCCTTTTCGCCGGAGATTCTCGAGCTCTTCAACGGCCTGGTGGAGGCGCTGCGATCGTTGTTCAGACGAAGGAAACATGACATCCAGTCGGTCGTCCGCCGCCTCGCGGACCTTGAAGAACAGCTGGGCGCTCCGGGTATTTTCACGCGCAACATCCCCGGGGCTTCGGACATGCCATCCACCGATACGGATCGTACCGGACGCGCCGAGATCCCCGCGACCGAGCCAAAGGGCGTTGGCGAAAAACAGCGGCCGAGCGGGGTGAAGGCCAAGACGGTAACGGCCGCGGCGGACTATTTTGCGGGTACGGGTGTGGATCAGGAGATCGTGGATATTTTCAAGGAAGAAAGCCAGACGTACCTGAGCTTGGTCGCCGCCTCGCTTGCCGTTCTTGCGAAGGACGCGCAAGCCACCGCCGCCATGAAGGACATGGAAAAAGCAGCCCACAGCCTTCGCAGTTCTGCGAAGATGCTGGGATTCCAAAAAATCAGCGATGTTGTCCGCCCGGTGGAGGGCATCGCCGAACGGCTGTACCGGTCTTCCCTTTCCGTTTCTCCCGAGGTCATGCTCGCACTGCGCGAGGCCGGAGATGTGCTCGACCTTCTGGTATCCGGCAAAGACACCGACGTTGCATCGGTGGTCGAAAAACTGGAACGCCTTGAACGTGAACCGGCAATTTCCGCTTCGCCCACCGCCGAGTCGGACCGGGAGTCGGTGAAAACGCGCGAAGGGACGAGTTCGGGTGTCCCCAGAATACGCAAGGCGGAGAAGAAGGACAGGGACATACCCGATTTTCAGATCAAGGGAGATCCGATTTTCAAGCGCCTCTTTCAAGGTGAAGAAGACGTTCTAAAGGAGATGGCTCATGTGTCCGACCAGCAATCGTAAGCTCATTCGTTTATTCTGGCGGCTTGGCGTCGTATGGGGACTTCTCGGAGCGTTCGGCGCCACGCACGGCGCGACGACGTCGGGCACGCTGAGAGTGGACGAGACGTGGGAGGGAGTGGTCCAGGTCACCGGCGACGTGGTCGTACCGGAAGGACGCACGCTGGTGATCAAACCGAACGCCGTTATCAAGTTTGCGGCGGGCCGCGACGATCAATCGTCCGGTTACGACGCGGAAAAATGCGAATTGATCATCGAAGGAACGCTGAAGGCCGAGGGGAAAGAGAAATACGAAATACGCTTCACGTCCAGCAGTTTCACGCTGCCAGGAGAGTCGGGCGGCGGTCCGTCCCAACCGCAATCGGGCGACTGGTATGGGATTGTCTTCCGAAAGGGATTGAGCGATCGCAGCATCATCTCCAACAGCATTATCGAGTACGGATACGACGGTGTGACCTGCATCAACGCGTCCCCGCGTCTCTTCCGAAACCGTATCGAGGCGAACTACTGGAATGGGATTCTGTGTGACATCCTCTCCTCGCCTAAAATCAACAACAACCAGATCCTGAACAACGGCTATGCAGGCGTTAACTGCAAGATCCAGTCGAGTCCCAGTATCAGCAGCAACGAGATCAGCGGCAACCGGTACGGCGTGCTGGTCCAGGATGTTTCCGCTCCGGTCATAGGAGACCTGCGGCTCGGGGAGAACATCGGCAAGAATGCCATCTACGGAAACCTCGAGTACAACCTGTACAATCACACCAAGCAGGTCGTTTACGCACAGCGCAACGACTGGGGAGATAACGCAAATGCCGACCGATGGATTCGCGATGACGATGAAAACCGGAAGTACGGGCTGGTTGTATATACACCGGTTTTCAACAGCGGCAAGGTGTCGTACCTTGAATTTCAGTCGTTGGCGGCCACGGTTCCCTCGGTCACCGAAGGAGACCGGCAGAAAAAACAGCAAGAAGAACTGGCGGTGCTGAAAAAGCAGGTTGAGGAACAGAAAGCCCTGACGACGAGCGTGACCGGCACGACGACAGCCGTCACGGGCAAGCCCAAGGAGTCCCTCGCCGAGTTGAAGAAGAAGGAAGAACAACAGAAAGAGGCGGAACGTCTCCGATTGCTGGAAGAGCAGCTCAAGCAGCAGGAACAAATCCGACTGGAACAGGAGCGGCAGCTGGCGCTGAAGAAACAGCAGGAAGAAGAAGAGAAGAAGATCATGGCGGCGTCTCTGGCGGCTTCTAAGAAGGAAACCAAGACGGTGGCCGCCGCGACCTTCGTCGCGACCAAAATGGTCAATGAGCTGGACAATCAGCCCAAACCAGTCAAGAAAGTCAGTCCGGTTCTGCCCGACCTCGCCAAACAGGCCAAGATCAGCGGAACTGTTTCACTGCGGGTTCTGGTGGGAACCGACGGCAAGCCGGAAGAAATCTACATTGCCAAGCGCATAGGCAACAAAGACTTTGACCAGATGATCAACGATGAAGCAATCGCCACCATCAAACAATGGGCATTTGAACCGGGGATCTCCGGGGGCCAAACCGTGAAGTACTGGACAATCGTTAACCTGTTATTCAAGTAGTCCGCAATAGGAAATCTGCATCAGACAAAACCCGCGTCGAGCGGGTTTTCTTATGTCCTTCACCGAGGCAGAGCACCGTTGAGGACCCATGTCCGGATCGTGTCGATCTCGGCCGGGCCCAGGTACGGACCGCCGAGAGGCATTCGCTCGGTGCCCGGAACGATATTGACTCCCTCTATCTTCCTTACCAGATAACTGTTGTCGGGGTCGAACGGATTGATCCGAAGAAGAGAAGGATTCTCCTGGCTGGGTACGCTCACGATGTTGTCGTACGCCGAGCCCTCGGATAGATCCTGGTTCTGCTGTGGGCTCGATCCGGCGTGACAGCCGACGAACGCACAGTTTGCGTCAAAAATCGTCTGGACGTTGACCGGAACCAACCGCGTTCCCGATCCCTTTTCATCGAGATCTCCGCACGCGGCCAAAGACAGAAACACGGAGAAGGCAGCCAGGCAACATGATGTGGCTGAACGCATGATTCCTCCTATCTAAGCATTACCATTTGAATTGACGGAAGATGTTGAAACCAAAATGGAAGTTGGGACCCCGGTCGAACGGCCGGTTCTTCCCGATGGATGAGCTTCCCGCCACGTACTGGTTTGTGTGGAGCAGTTGGGTGTTGGACAGGACAACCTCGAACACGTGGAGGCGGATTTTGTAGGCCAATCCGACGGACCATGTATTAAATCGACGGTCGCCGGAAAACTTGTTGCCGCGGTAGCCGTCCAGGCGAGGAATGTACTCGACCAATAGACCGACGTTCTGGGCGGGGGTATACTGCACGCCGAGTCCGATCGCAAACGTATAGCGGGTGTCACGAAAGAACGTTGTATCGCGAATGATCGTTGTGTTGTGGTTGGATCGGAAAGCGAAAGACGGTACCACGAGGATCGACACTTGATCGTGCAGTCGGGAAGCCGCCAGCAGTTGAACGTTGGGGGAAAAGCGGTTTGCCCCGTTGTCCGCACGGCTGATCCAATCGAAGCCCGCATAAAAACCGAGGGACAAAGGCAAGCCGGGCTGCTGGAGGAAGGGAACATATTTTACGGCCACCTCCACGTCCTTGCTCGCGCCGGTCCGCCGCACGAGGAGGTCTGCACGGTCGGCCAACGCCAACGACAGGTTGATGCTCGTGAACGCCCCGTTGTCCAGCCCAAAGAAGCTGTTCAACGTGTTGTTCCCGCTGCCGTTCATCAGCGCAAAGCGATGCAGGATGCGGAATTCAGCCGTGCGCGAGCCCAGCACGCGGGTCGTGGGCAGATTGATCAGCTGGGTCCCGAGGAACGTTTCCATCCGGGCTTCGCCTGTCGATTCGGTGGATGAACCGGAGCTTTCCGTTGAGACCTGACCCCAGAGCTCGCCCGGGAAGGAGTTGATCCACTCCCGGATGGCCTGGATTTCCGACTCGGGCAGCCTGTCGCCGTCAAGCGGCATGCCTTCCTCTTGGTACGGATGGCTCTCATGCTGACGCAGCACTTTCCGGAACAAGTAACTTCCGTAAGGATTGTTCGGATCGATGCGTTTCAGCGAAGGATCTTCTTTGCTGTATACGTTGACGATATTTTTGTAGCTCATTCCGCGTTCGAGCGACATCCCGACAGGGGCCTCATCGGTCGAGTGGCAGGTGACACACTTCGAATCGAAGATGGCCTGGACACGCGCGAAACGCTGACCGTGGTCCTGAGCCGCGGCGGCAGCGGCTATGAGGGCCAGGAAACCGATCACGCCGGTTATACGGACATGCATGCCGTTGGTCCTTTCCGTTGGTTAGAAACGAAGTAGCGCTCCGATATCGCCCATGATCTTCATCCGGGAGTTTTCGGCGGTGTTCTCCACGCGACATCCCTGCATGTACGCGTAGGTGATGGCCTCTTCCACCACGTCGTCCAGCAGGTGGACGGGTCCGGAACAGATCGGGCACGAGTCGGCATCGCCCTTCTCGTCCGGGATTCCGATGAAGAAGCACTTGTGGCAGACAAAGCCGGGGGCCTGGAAGCCCTTGGTCACCATGAGGGTCTGGACGCCGCCCCGCCGCAGGGACTGGAGCGTGGGCTGCAGACCCACAACACCCTTGCCTCCGCTCCCCTGCGATTCGCCCCGAAGGCGGTCGATCAATTCAAGTTCGTATTTGTGTTCGGCCTTTCGTGCAACCTCCTCCGATTTTTTCAGTACCCCGCTCAAGGGGGCATCAGGCTCGACGACCATGTGCCCGATGATCTTCTTGCGTGCGGCGGCGGACAGTGTGGACTCGAATTGCGTAATCATGTTCTGACGGCCCCCGACGACCAACCACATCATGTCCTTGCTGTCCATCAGTTTTTCCGTTTCGGCCGCAATGCGTTTGAAGTGTTTGGCGACCATTTCGTCGTGGGCGCGGTCGATGTTGCGTTCCTGAATGCCCTCCAGGCCGCCGTACTTCACTTTGGCCTGCACGTCATCCACCCAGGTGAGGTGTTCACGTGCAAATCCGAGCGTAACGTCAAACAACTTGGCCTTTGTGCTGTCCACGAGGACGACCGCGTAGCTCCGGTTCTCGCACAGCAGGTCGCTGAGCGGCCGCACATAAGGATCGTAGTCCACATTGAGGTAGTCCGGGACGGCGACGGGCAATTCAAACACTTCCCAGTAGTGCAGAATCGTCGAGGAAAAAGCAACCAGACCCTTGGAGGCTTGCTTATGTACGAATTCGTGCAAGACGAAGTTCTCCAGTCTGGAGAAATCATGCTCGATGGACTGGACCTGGTTGCGATCGAGACGACGCTCGCTCTTGACCGCATCGAGACGCTGCCGCCTTTCTTTGAGAACGGCCTTGAAAGCGATTTTGTAGTCATGATGGTGCGCGGTACGGTCAATGTTCAGATAGAGGCTGGTGATAAAGTTGTCTTTGCTGCCCATTTTCGACAGCCGCTCGATCGTCTTTTGTGTTAACATGAGCGCCTCCTTGGTGAGAATGAACGCCGGGGAGTCGGACAGGAACACGGGCGCGGACGCCGTGCGACCCGAAGGTTCGTCCGGACGCCTTCTCCAACGCCGTTGTCTGCGATATGAACTTAGAACTCAAGAAGGGCCTTTGAGCCCTGATAGGATTCTCTTCTTTCCAGTTCCTGGTGGACCCGTTGGGCCATGATAGGGCCGTCGACATCCCATCGGGGGGCGACCAACAGGGCGTCGGGCGCGTCTCCGTACAGGCGCTGCACGGCAACGCGCGGAGACAGCCGCTCCAGGAAATCCGCCAGCAATTGCACATACTCCTCGAGGTCCAGGAGTCGAAAAGGTTCGATTCGATAACGGTGAGCCAGGGCAGTACCCTTTACGATATGCAGATTGTGCAGCTTCAGAAACCGCACGGGCAGGGAGGACAGCGCCGGAGCCGCTTCCAGCATCCGGTCACGGGTCTCCACGGGAAATCCGAGGATCAAGTGGGCTCCGACGTCGATCCCGCGGGCTGCCGTGCGCTGCACGGCATCGACAAAACAAGCGAAGTCGTGACCACGATTGGCCCACTGCAGCGTTTCGTCGTGAATCGACTCGCAGCCGTACTCCACGCTGACATAGCATCGCCGGCCGAGCTCTTCGAGCAAATCGAGTTTGGATTCCTCGACGCAATCCGGACGCGTCCCGATTGCCAAACCGATAATGCCCGGTTGGTCCAGGGCTTCGAGGTACAGCCTGCGAAGGACGTCCACCGGCGCGTACGTATTACTGTACGCCTGGAAATAGGCAAGAAATCGGTCGGTATGGAATCGCCGCTTCAAGGCTGGCAGCGCTTCGGCGATCTGGCGGCCTATACGTTGTGACGGGGCGAGGCTCTTGTGGGTGCGGTAGTTATGGGAGGCGGGACTGAAGCCGTCGTTGTTGCAGTAGACGCATCCTCCCACGGCCACTGTGCCGTCACGGTTGGGGCAGGTGAAACCGGCGTCCACCGTCACGCGGTGAACGCGGCTGCCGAATCGGGAACGGATCCATTGATTATAACTGAAGAAACGCAGGCGATCCGACACCGTCTCGGTGCGCTCCAAGGTTGGCTCCTGTAGGGCAGGGACAAAGGCCATTCAACAACGGTATGGTGTGGTGCACTTCCAATATAGGCACCTCGCATCCGAAAATCAAGAATTCCCGCCGTCAAAAACGATAGCTCATCTCCATGAAGACCCGATCCGATTTCTCGTCGCTTCCGGACGAATACTCGTACAGGAGAGAAGCGTAGACACGGCGTCCGACCTCCAGGCTCCCGTCGAATGAAATCGACCATCGATCATACATCGTGGATCGACCCGCAAGTTGATATCGATAGGTCCTGAAGCCCGCTGAGGAAAAGAGTCTTCCAAACTGCCGCGAGAGACCGACGGCGTGACTGCTGGCGTCGGTGTAGGGCGTCGTCGTGGTTGAAAACCGGTAGGATACGTTGCACTGGGTACGAAAGACGTTGTTGTAGTGGAGCCCGGCCGAATGCAGAAAGGTCTTCTTCGGATCGCCCTTGCGCGTCCGGACGCTCGAGCCGACGGTCAGCGTCAACTGCCGGGTGGCGCGCCAGTTCACCTCTCCTCGGAGCCCCTGCCTCAGCGCGTCGTCGAAAAGCGTATCGGCGATCGATTTGTAGGTCTGGATCAAGAAGACGTTCTTGCGGAGGTCGTAGCTGCCCGTGAGGGTCAATGTTCGGATGGGCCGATACCGGGTCATCACGTAGATATTGGACAATTCGATCGACCGGCTGCTGCGTGCCTGATCGCTGCGATTGATCCCGATTTCTGCATTCTGGTAGAAAGAAAGAGCGGGGCTCAGAGTCAGATCATTTTGCAGGTACACAAATTCCCGATCGATATTCCCGCTGATATACTGGCCGGCAAAGGCGACCGACGACGCGATCCGTGACACGCCGGCCGATTGCTGATAGTGAGCATAAAAACCGACCTTGGTGTGAGAAGGCTGGGGAGGCGACTTTCGGTAGTCCGGTTCGGATCCGGCAAACCCTCCCAGCGTCCAGGCCGGGTGAACCCGATGCCGGTAAATGGCCCCGTCGAAGTAGCCGATCCCATTGATGATGGGGGCGGAAACGCGGCCGACGGAGTATCCGTACGGGACGGCTTCGTTGGCGTACTGTAGAGACATTTCATATACCCGAACCGGATAATTCGCAGCGCGTAGGGTCCGGTCGGAATACGTTTTGCGAACATGAACGTTGGTGTTCAGGTTGAAGTGGCTCCCCTGGATCCGGCGGGCGCTGAGGTTGATAACGCCGCCCGGTTCGTGATAGTTGTATTGCGAATTTTCCCGGTCCCGCGACGTATACCACTGCAGGGCGACGCGGCCGTATACCCGATTGACCTGCGAAGGACGCGAGAGGGAGCTGCCGGTATCCAGAACCGCCGAACGCTGGATATTGGCCCCTGTGATCACGCCCGTCCAAAGGGAGCTGACATCCTGGGTGGTGGCTCCGATCGAATCGACGGTTTTGAGCGAATCGCGTGTTTCGGTAACCGGCCTGACATGCTTGTGTGCAAGCAGTTTCGTTCCTACCGCGGCCTTCCACGTCGTGTCCAGAGTAAACGCGACGGAGCTCCGGCGGGATATGGCCTGGATGATCAGGACTGCTTTCTTCTTCTCGCTGAAGAGTGTGTCGCCCTGTTCTGCACCCGCATCCCGCCCGATGTCCGTGTAGACGGACGGTCCGGCCAGATACGTCACCTTGCCCTGAATCCACGACTGCTGCGCAAAGGCTGCTGCCGGTAAGCAGATCAGCCAGCAAAGACGCCGCAGATGCTTTGCCATTTCAATCTCCTTTTCCGGTCGGGTGGCATTCGAAACAAGCATGGCTCTCGTAGACATAGTCTTCTCTTTCGTCATGCTTGTGGTCCATCCGCGATTGGCTGTGGTCGTGACAGTGAATGCAGCTGAATTCCTTGAAATCCGACGGTAGATTGTGGCATCCGCTTCCGTCCCCCGATGTCATGCAACCGGTCCACTTTCCTTTGTGGGAACCGGAGTAGATGGGAAACGATGACTGATGATCAAAAGTGGACGGCACCCAGGAGGAAGTCCCGTGACAATCGGTGCAGGTCGTGGGAAACGCATTGACATGGGGAGGATCGACCGCCGCGGTGTAGTCCTTGGAGTGGCAATCGTAGCAATCCGTCGGCGTATTCTGAAAACCGGACTCGTGGCATTTGTTGCACTGGTTTTCAATACTCTTGTGAGCACCCGTGAGGGCGAAACTCGTTGCGTTGTGGTCGAAGCGCGCAGGTCGCCAGCCGGGGCGTGTCGTATGGCACTGCTCGCACGTGACCGGAAAGCCGCCACTTGCATGGGGCGGATTGGAACTCTGATCGTAAGCGGCCTGGTGGCACGCAACACAGGTCGATGACGCCAGTGCGTAATTGTTGCCGATGTGGCAATCTGTGCACGTAACAGATTTATGGGCGCCATCGAGCGTAAACCCGAAAAGTCCGTGGTTGGCAATTGCCGGCGTCCAGCTTCCTGTCGTATGGCAACTCATGCAATCGGTTCCCAGACCCGCGGATACGTGCGGGGGATTGGACGTTCGCTGGTAGATATTCACATGACACGTCACGCATTCGGTGGATACGCCGGCGAATTCTCCTTCCTGCTGACTTGCGTGGCAGCTCCGGCAGTCGGTCGTTGTGTGCTTCCCCGTCAGCGGGAATCGCGTGGCCGCGTGGCGGGCGATGGGATCACGCGGCTTCCATCCGGCGGAGGTATGACACGTCCCGCATTGCTGCCCCAATTGGCCCCTGTGAACGTCCTTATGGCACTGATTGCATTCGGTGCGGGACATCTTGAATCGCAGGTCCGAATGACAAGCGGTGCAATCTCCGGCCTTGTGCTGTCCCTCGAGCGGGAAGGATGTTTCCCTGTCATGGTCGAACTGCATGGGGGAGCGCACGACATTCCAACTGGCCGTCGTGTGGCAGGATTCACAGGGAAAGGGCAGCAATCCGTGAGGATTGGTCGACCGGGCCCGTCCGGCAAGCGTGTCGGTTTGAACCTCTTGAGCATGCAGGGTGCACGCGAGGATCGACAGGACGGCGGCGAGGATGAGGGTTCTCAACATAGCTAATGGACGCGGATCGGTTTCTTTCGGACGGCCAGCGGGGCCTCTCCATCGGGATGGCAGGCAAAACAGGCCGTACTGGCATACTGGTAGCCCGAGACCTCGTCGTGCTCATTGTCCATCTCTGTCTGAGAATGCTCGTGGCAATGGATGCAGCTGTAGATCTGGTAATTGCTGCTGACCGTATGACAGCCTGCCCCGTCTCCGGAACCCCCTCCGCAACCCGTCCATTTGTTCCGATGCTTGCCGGTAGAGACGGGAAAGTACAGGATGTCGTGATTCACCGTCCAGGGAACCCACGCATTCTGCGAGTGGCAGGTCTCGCATTGCTGAGAGAAGCCAGATCCAACATGGCCGGGATTGGTCGTGGCGGCATAGTCGTCGTCATGGCAAGAGTAGCAATCCGCGCTTGCACCGGTCAAGTTCCCCTCATGGCAACTGGCGCACTGGTTAGCAATGGCCTGATGGGCACCCTGCAGCGTGTAGCCCGTGTACTGGCCGTGATCGAACGTCGAGGGGACCCAGGCGGAGGTCTGGTGACAATTCTCGCACCCTGTGGGAAAGGAAAGGGCTGCATGGGCCGGATTGGCGGATGCTGTGTAATCGCTCTCGTGACACGCATAGCATTCCGTCGGCGTATTCGAGAATCCACCGCTGTGGCAGAGTATGCACTGGTTCTGCACTGCCAGATGAGCGCCGGTCAGTGGGAACTGCGTAGCACTGTGGTCGAACGACGCGGGCGACCAACCGGGCTGCGTCGAATGGCACGTCTCGCAGGCAGTGGGGAAACCGGACGTGACGTGGTTCGGATCAACCGCCGCCGTGTAGTCGTTCTGATGGCACGCGTAACACGCCGTGGGGGTGCCGGTATATCCTCCTGCGTGACACTGCTGGCAGTCCGGGATGGCGGCATGGGCACCGGTCAACGGAAAGGCCGTGAGGTCGTGGTTGAAAACGGCGGGCGTCCACCCGGGACCGGTGGAATGACAGACGGCGCAAGTTGTGGGGAATCCGGACGCAACGTGATTGGGATTGGTAGTGGATTGGTAGTTCGTCTGATGGCAAGCATAGCAATCCGTCGGCGTATTCGAGAATCCACCGCTGTGGCAGAGAATGCACTGGTTCTGCACCGCCAGATGAGCGCCGGTCAGTGGAAAGGTTGTGAGGCCGTGGTCGAAGACGGCCGGTGTCCATCCCGGCTGGGTGGTGTGACATTCTTCGCATTCAACGGAGAAGTTGCCGGCAACATGGTCTGGATCCGTAGTGGTCGTGTAAGCCGACTCATGACAGGACACGCATCGCGCGGCCGTATTTGCGAATTCGCCCCCTGCATGGCAGCCCTTGCAGTCAACCGACGCGTGCGCCAGCACAAGGGGGAACCCGAAGCCATTGTGGTCCCGGATGATGGTCGTGGTCCACGCCACGGGATGGTGGCAGGTTTGACAGTCCGTGCCCATGTTGTTCGTCAAGTGGTTCGGGTTTACGGAGGACTGATAATCTGCTGCGTGACAACTGATGCACTCCGTGGACAGGCCGGCGAATTCGTTTTCCTTCTGGTTCTGATGACAGCTCTGACAATCGGTGGTGGAGTGTCTGCCCAGGAGGGGAAAACGCGTCAGCGAATGTTGAAAGCGGAACGGGCGCCAACTGCTGCTCGTGTGGCATTTCTCGCACTGGTTACCCAGCTGCCCTTTGTGGACGTCATTATGGCAGGCGTAGCATTCGCCCGAGGTTCCCTTGAACGACAAGTCTGTGTGACAGGCTGTGCACTTGCCGGCCTCATGTTGGCCCTCCAGAAGAAAGGACGTTTCCGCATTGTGATCGAAGGCCGGATTGCGCAGGATGTTCGACCAGGATCCGGTGCTGTGACAAGCATCGCAGGCGATCGCGATCGGTCCATGGGGGTTTCTGGTTTCGGCGGACGTGCGCAGCGTGTCCTGGCCAACGACAGAGCCAACACCGGTTGTGGCCAAAACGACCCAGAGTGCGGGAAGAATCGGTTTCAGCCCTATTTCATGTTTGCGTGACACGTCGAACACTTCGTATCAATGGGTTTATATACAACGACGTTCATGCCGTTGTTCAGTACAACTGTTTTGTGGCATTCGGAACAGGGGGTTTTCTCGTGGGCACCGGTCAGTGCGAATCTGCTTTGTGTGTTGTGGTTGAAGAGTACAGGTTTGAACCCGTCTTCGGTATGACATGCGTCACACGCCGTCTGCGATTGCGCGGATGATCCGCGGTTCACGAACTGTCCAAAGTGGATATCTTTATGACAAGATTCACATAGCATACTCAACGGTTTGTACTTCCTGTCCTCGGTGCCGCCGGATCGAACGACTTCCGCGTGACAGCGGACGCACATCAACGACCGGTGTTTGCCGCGCAAAGCAAAACGGGAATCCCTATCGTGGTCAAACGCCAGCAGGTTCCACGCATCCACGCGATGGCAACCCTCACAGCCGTCTTTCTTGATGCGTTCGGCGAATTGACCGTGATGCGCGTCCGAATGACAGTCGACGCAGCGCTGCGAGGCGAACCGCAAAACAACCGTAGCTGTGTCCGGTTTTCGGTCCAGGCCCGTCCGTGTAGCGAACTCGTCTCGTGATGACTTGACATGGCAGGAGACGCACGGAATCGTGACATGGGCGCCATCAAGCAAATAGCGGCTCTGTTGGTTGTGCATTGCCAGCGTAAACAGGGTGGGGGAGAAGCCTGCCGTATGGTGGCACGATTCACAGGCGCCCGCGTCCTTTCGCCGGTCCAGTTGGCCGAGATGCCAGTCGACATGGCAGTCACGGCAGCGTTCATGGGACAGGCCCTTGTAAATGGACTTCTTCTTTGGATTCGGTTTGTGGCACTTCTCGCACGCCACACCGAGATGCAGGCCCGTCAAAGGGAACCCCGTCTTGCTGTGGTCAAAACCGCTGACCTTGACGTTCTTCCATCCTCCCGGAATGTGGCACTTCTCACAATTGCTCCCGAAGCGGCCGTCATGGGGATCTACGTGACAGGCTATGCACCGGTCGAATTTCAGTCCGCGAAACTTGAGGTAGTCCGCGTCCGCGGATCCGTCGGGCTTCTTGCGGACATCGGAAACCGGCTTGTGGCAGGACTGGCACGAAACCTCTGCGTGGCGACCCGTCAAGCGGAAGCGTGCGCGGTCGTGATCGAATCTTGCGGCGGCCGATTGCTTCCAATCCTCCGATGTATGGCAGTCGCTGCACGGCTGCGAGAACTGGGCCCGATGTTCGTCAAAGTGGCAAAAGCCGCAGTCCGCCGATAGGCCCAGATACGTCCGCTTCAGAGACAAACCTTCGTTCACGCGTGCGATCACAGCTTTGTCCTTTACGCGCTCAGGCTTGTGGCAATCACGGCAATCGGTCGTCTTGTGCTTGCCGTCGAGCGAGTAACCCGCCTGGTCGTGGTTAAAACGGTCCCTTCCGCCCTCCCACTTGACCATGTCGAAATCGCGTCCCTTGTGGTCGATGTGACACGTCACGCATTCCTTCCCCCGAACGGTGGAACTTGCATGAAATCCGCGGCCGGCGTTCACGCGCGACCTGATCAGGTTGTGGCAATCCATGCATTTGTTGCCGTCGATCTTCTTCCCGAGTTCGTGGCACTGTGTGCAGTTATCCAGGCCTTCGATATGGGCGTGCGCTGACGCGAGTTCCCCCGGGGAGAATTGGGCAAAGCTACGGCCTGCGGAGAAAAGGCACGCAACCGCGGCAAAAAAACAGAAGTGGCGATTGACCATAGCGTGCTACTTCAACCTGTCCAGGGCGTCTCGCGCTTTTGAGGCGAGATCGGTGGTTGCGTTTATCTGGAGCGTACGGTTCCAGTACTGCCGCGCTCTGTCTTTGTTCCCGGCATGGAGGTGGATCACGCCGAGATTGTATGTTGCTGTCTGGTGGTTTGGATTGGCCAGCACCACCTTGTCCAATTCCTGAATCGCCTTTCCGTCCTGGCCGGTATTGAACAGGCAGACGGCGTAATCGACGCGGACGTTTTCGTTGGCCGGTGCCAGGAGAAGGGCCTTTTCATACGGGCCTAGAGCCTGCGCAAACTTTCCGATGTCGTAATAAAGGTTTCCGAGCATGATCCAGTGTTCTGAATCGGCGGGGTTCTTCTCGAGCATCCCCTTCAGGTTTTCAATCTGCATCAGCTGGTCGTGATTGGCGGGCATATCCTGCCCCTCGATCGTTGAACCGGATCCTCCTTCAGCAGGTGCCCTCGGATCGCTTTCTTTGCCGGAGCCGCGGTGGGGGTCCTCGCCGCCATCTAGATTGATGAGAGCGAGGATCAACAAAAGGCCCGCAAACGCCAATAGGACTTTGGGTAAATGTCTGTTCATATGCTGAAATCCTGAGTAGATGAGTTCCGGACTTCTGCTATTGGGCCGTGAAAATCCACCCGTATCCGAACAGAAATGCCACAACGATATGAACCACCATAATCAGGAACATCACGATGGCAAACGGCAGGTGGAACATATGCCAGTGACGGAACAGTCTTTGCGTGATGGCCAGGCTGGCCGCCTGACGCTGGAGCCTGGTCTTTTCCACCAGTGCGAGTCGGATGTCCTCCAGTTTGTGGTCGCTGGAGGGCGTCTGCGCGAGACGGCGGATGAGCTCATGGATCCTGCGGCTCTGCCGGTAATTGTGGATGACGAGCCGCGGAAAAGTCGTCAGCAGCGACGCACGGGCGGACTCCTGGATACCGCCCGACCAACGGTCTATCTCCTCCAGTACGGCTTCTTCCACCCCTAATTCCGATCGTAAACGATCCCGGATGTGCTTGATCTGCCGGTGAAGTTCCACGGGTGAGAGCTCCGTGCCCGCGATGGTCTTTGGAATCTGCATGTACAGATACCGTCCGATCACTCCGCTTGCCACCACGACCACCATGCACCAGAAGCTGACGGAGATGATCCCGCCGAACTTGAATGCCGTGTGATAGACGATCAGGGCGGGGCCAACGAGGCAAAGAAAAATATGGAACTCGAGCACATGCCTGATGGCTCCCCAGCCGCTCAGCGCACTCCACCGCTTGCGGAGAGAGTACATAATCACACCGAAGGTCATGAGAAACGCGCCGATGAATCCCATTCCGTGGCCCCAGAACCCCGTGGGACTGAGCTGACTGTGCAGTGTGTGGTCGTTTCGTTCGGCGACGGGGGTTGCGTAATACTCCCAACCGTAGGAACCGACAGACGCAACAATGAACACTCCGACGACAACGAGCGTCCAGATATAGGTGCGATGAAGAGCCTTGGTCATCACGCAATCATCTTCTGCTTTTGGGCGAATTCAATCCCGATCTTTTTGAGAAAAGGAGTTGGTAACTCGCCGCCGGCGAACACAAACACATAATCGTTGGGAATCTCACGTGGGCCGCCGGGTGTATGGACGATGATGGTCTTTTCTTCTATCCGAAAAACCTGGGATTGGTAAAACACCTGCACTCTTCCGGCCTCTTCGGCTTCCCGGATTCGCTCCTGGTTCTTCGGCTTGGCTTTGTCAAAGGAATCGCCGCGATTGATCAGGGTGACGGCGGTTCCTTCCTGTTTGGATAGGGCGATGGCGGCTTCCAGGGCGCTATCGCCGGCTCCGGCGACGGCCAGCGTGGAGTGCTTGTAGCGTACGGCTTCCAGAAGCTGGTAGGCCACTTTTGGAGAATTCTCACCCGGTACTCCCAGCTTGCGCGGAGTTCCTCGACGGCCCAGCGCGAGTACGAGAAACTTCCCGAAGAACTCGTGGCCCGCGGCTGTGGTGGCTTTGAACAGTCGGTCTTCCTGTGTCACGTTTTCCAACTTCTCGCCGCACTGGACTTGCAGGCCGGTACTCCGGATGATCTCCTCCCACATGTCCAGTAGTTCCTCCTTGGAAAGCTCACGTTTCTTCAACCGTCCGTACTTGGGGATCTCGACGGGAACCGTCATGACGAGCTTCTGGCGAGGATAGCTCAGAATTGCGCCGCCGGGGCTCGGTTCTTTTTCCAGGAGCGCGAAGCTGAGTTTACGCTGCATGGCCTGGAGTGCGGCGCTGAGGCCTGCGGGGCCGGCTCCCACAACCACTACATCGAATACGGTTCGGCCGTTGGATGACGGTCCGGGGTGGGTGGGCAGACGTTCGGCTATCAGGTCGATAACCGAACGTCCCTGGAAGATCGCGTTGCGGATCAACGCCATGCCGCCGAGTTCCCCTACGAGAAACAGATTGGAAATATTGGATTCGTACTGTTCGGTCAGGATGGGCAGTTCCGCCGTGGATTTCGTAGGATCCAAAACGATCTTGATGCCGGAGACGGGACAGGCCTCGGCACACAAGCCGTGACCTACGCACTTGGCCGGATGCACGAGTTCGGCGATGCCGTCGATGATGCCGAGTGCGTGCTCGGGGCATGCGATGACGCAGGCGGCACACCCGATGCACGTGGACTGATCGATCAGCGGGTGCTGTGCCACGGGCTTGTCACGCCCTAACGAGATCGCTTCGTACTTCTGGGCTCGGTACAGACGCGACTTCCGGGTTGTGCGATAATAATAGGGAATGAAAACAATGGCAAAAATCGCAATGGCAAGGAAGACCGTTATGACAGACTCACTCATCTCCCAATAACCTTGATAATGGACCCTCAATTCCACAATATAATGTACTATCGCCAGCCACGAAATGACCAATATCATGAACGGTGTTCATCGGTCTCGTTTGCCCTGCAGAAACTCACAGGCCAATGTCACGTCGTCGCGGCTGCCTATGATCAGAGGTGTCCGAACGTGCAAGGCCTCGGGTTCGATTTCGAGAATTCGCTGAAAACCGTCGGACGCCAGTCCGCCGGCATGCTCGATGATCATAGCGAGGGGATTGGCTTCATACAGGAGCCGCAATTTCCCCTTCTTGTTCTTGGAGTCTGCCGGATAGAGGAATATACCTCCGTAGAGCAGGTTCCGATGAAAATCCGCCACGAGCGAACCGATGTACCTCGAGGAGTACGGGCGACCATCATCCGAAGGCTGCCGCAAATAGTCGATATAGTTGCGGACCTTCTGATCCCACTTGTTATAATTACCGTCGTTGATGCTGTAAATTTTTCCTCGCATGGGCGTTTCGATGTTCTCGTGAGACAGGATGAACTCACCGAGCCCCGAATCGAACGTAAATCCGTGCACGCCGTGGCCTGCCGTATAGACGAACATGGTACTGGAGCCGTAGATGATATAGCCCGCGCAAACCTGGTTGATACCTTTCTGCTTGCACCAGTCCGCTTCCGCCATGGCGGGTCCGGTTCCCTTCTTGAGCACCGAAAAAATGGTACCCACGCTGACGTTGGCGTCGATGTTCGATGAACCGTCCAAAGGATCGAAATTGATGATGTATTTTCCCCCTGCAGAGCGGTCCTTGAGACTGATGGGGTGTTCCATTTCCTCCGATCCGAGTAAGAAGATTTTTCCGCGGCCTCCCGATATGATGTTGACCAATGTATCGTGGGACAGCACATCGAGTTTCTTTACGGCTTCGCCGTGTACGTTCTCGTCGCCGGTGATGCCCATCAGGTTCACGAGACCGGCCCGATTGACTTCCCGCGCAATGATCTTTCCGGCAAGCGCGATATCCATGAGCAGGCCGCTGAGTTCGCCCGTCGCTTCTGGATGCTGACGCTCGGCCTCCATGATATGGCGCTCAATCGTCATGATGTTCATCGGCATGACATAGACTCCTATCTATGATCCTGCATCTATGGCAAACGGGGTAGAAAAGACGGGTTAGTATCCCGCCGATCTGGCTTCCTTGCCGGTGACGATCTTTACGCTCGCGCTGGCGCCGATGCGGGTGGCGCCGCTTTCCACCATCGTCAGTGCCTCTTCGTACGATCTCACACCGCCGGACGCTTTGACTCCCATGGACGGGCCTACGACGCGGCGCATCAGGGCCACGTCGGATGCGTCGGCGCCGGACTTGCTGAAGCCCGTGGAGGTCTTGACATACGCGGCACCCGCTTCTTTGGCCAGAAGGCACGCCTTGACCTTCTCCTCGTCCGTCAGGAGACACGTTTCCAGGATGACCTTAACCGGAACGGACCGGCCCGCGTTCCGCACGACTTCGGTAATGTCCTTGCGGACAAGGTCGTACTCTTCGGATTTCAGCCAGCCTATGTTGATCACCATGTCGATCTCGCGGGCGCCGTGAGCGACCGCGATGGCGGTTTCGGCCGCCTTGGTCTGTGTACTGGTCGCGCCCAGAGGGAAGCCGACGACCGTACAGACAAGCACACCCTTTCGATGGAGGAGTCTCGCACAGTGCCTGACCCAGCACGGATTGACGCAGACGGTGGCAAAGCAGTACGATGAGGCTTCTTCGCACAACTGTTCGATTTCCGCCTTCGTGGCGTCCGGCCTCAACAGCGTATGGTCGATTATGCGGGCCACCGCCTCCCGGGCCGGACTGATCCCTAGCGTGGAAGAAATACGGCAAGCCCCGCACGAGATGATGCGGTCCACCCGATCGGGCTGGTGAGCGACCGCCGCCTTGCACTCACCGCACGTCAGACAATTGTGATCGCGGCACTCTCCGAGCGTGCAGTTCCCCCCCCCGGAAACGGGATACACGACGCCCTGCTCCAGGTCTCTCAGAATTTGCTCTAGAGGATCATCCACGGTTGCTGACATACGACGCCCGGGTGTCAGTTATAGTGCTTTCGGAGACAGGAAATCGCCTCATCGATATCCGCCATGGACACGTCCAGATGAGTGACAAATCGGATCTTCTTCCTGCCGAAGGGGATCGCCTGAATGCCAAACGTCTGCAGTTGCTCGACGACCTGATAGGCGGTGAGTTCCTCTCTGGCCACCTCGAAAATGACGATATTGGTCTGGACGGCATCGAGGTCGATCAGGAAGGTCCGAAGTTCCCGTATGGCCAGGGCCAGACGGCGCGCCTTTTCGTGGTCCTCGGCCAGGCGGGCAACGTTGTAGCGCAGGGCATACAGGCCCGCGGCTCCGAGGATACCGACCTGCCGCATCGCTCCTCCGAACGCTTTTCGGTAGTACTTCGCTTTGGCAATGAACTCCCCCGATCCTGCGAGCACCGAACCTACCGGAGCTCCCAGGCCTTTGGACAGAGCAATAGACACCGAATCGAAGTATCGCGCGTATCGGTCCGCCGGAATGCCGGTTGCGGTGCACGCGTTCATCAGCCGCGCTCCATCCAGGTGAAGGGCTATACCGTGAGCGCGGCCGACGTTGTGGATACCTTCGACAACTTCGAGCGGATAGATCGTGCCCCCGGCACGATTGTGTGTGTTCTCGACCGTGATCAGCGTCGTAGGCGCATGATGAATATCAGGCGGCCCCATCAACTCCTCAACCTGAGGGGCCCGGAAGATCCCTCGATGACCGCGGACGGTCCTCAGCTGAATGCCGGACAACATACCGCCCGCGCCCGCTTCGTAGTGCAGAATGTGGCAATCTTCTTCGCAGATCACCTGGTTGCCGGGCTGCGTGTGGGTCTTGAGGGCCAGTTGATTGCCCATCGTACCGCTGGGGACGAACAAAGCTGCTTCCTTGTTAAGCAGGCGGGCAACGGTTTCTTGAAGCTCTTTGATGGTAGGATCTTCGCCGAGCACGTCGTCCCCAACCTCCGCGTCGTACATCGCTTTGCGCATTTCCGGAGAGGGTTGGGTGACCGTGTCGCTCCGCAGATCGATGATTCGCATAACACACTGAACTTATCCTAATCCCCGCATATTTTCAATGAAAATATCGAACCGAAACGGTCTCCGGCTCTGCGACGTGTGCAGCCGAAGTGGCAAGTCGAGAAATCTTTTGCGAAAGAGTGGCCGTGCTTCTAAATTGGGTCGGCTGGCGCCGAATGGACAAACGCTTGCCAACCGGGAGTACACCTTTGTTCTACTACATGCGTCTAACCGTTGCGCTTCTGATTGTTGGAACAGGTATGCTCATAGCTTCCGGCATAGCGTCGCCGCCTGTTCTGGAGAAGGCCCACAGGATTACAATGGGTGTTGTTCTTGTCCTGTATGGTGTCTACCGGGTGGTCCAGATTCGAACGAACCAACGCGGAACATTCTGATCTTATGCGGAAATTCACCTGGTTTGCGGTGGTCGTGGTCTTGTGTTTGGCCGGGTGCAAAGCACGTTCGCCTGCCGAAACCCCGACTCGTGGGCGGGCCACGGTCTGGTGCGACGAAACAGTCTGGCCGGTGATCCGTGCCCAAAAATCGGCCTTCGAGGAAAGGTACCGCGAAGCCTCCGTGGTTCTGCGCCCCGTGCCGGCCGGCCGGGCCGTGCAGGCATTTGTCAACGAAGACCTGCGGTGCATGATTGTGGGTCAGCCGCTTGATTCTGAGACTGTGACGCGATTGATGGAAAGGGGAGAAGAGTCGTATTCACAGGCCCTGGCTGTGGAAGGCCTGGCCGTGATCGTGCACATAGTCAATCCGGTGGAAGATGTGTACGTGGACCAGCTTGCGGACATACTGAGCGGTGCGACTACCCGGTGGAGTTCATTGGTCGACAGTGGGCGGCTGCCCGTGCCGGCCGATTGCATCAACGTGATGGTCGAACCCGCAGGTTCCTCCGTTCGCACCCTCTTGCAGGACCGTGTACTTCGCGGACGCACTATCCGGGGCGATGCGACCGTGCTCACGGGCGACTCTCTCGTACCCTCATCGCTTCTCGTAGCCGAGGCCGTCGCGCAAATGCCCGGAGGCATCGGGTGGATCGGAACATCTTTTCTATCCGACCTGCCGGATTCGGGTCTCTTCGCTCGCATCAAGATCCTCAGAGTCGCCGCCTCGGATTTGGAGAGGCCCGTCCTGCCGATTCCGGGATACCTGTACCGCGGCGACTATCCACTGAGACGAATGGTGTATGCGGTCGGCCGGGAGCGTGAAGCGGGCCCCACGACCGGGTTTACCGCCTATTTGGCCGGCAACGAAGGACAAAAGCGTTTTCTGAAGCTGGGTCTGGTGCCTGCCGTTAGCCCGCTGCGCCTCGTTTACGAGTGATTTCATCGCTTGACAGGAGGAGTTGAATGAGACAGTCCGTTTTCATGACCGTTCTGATCGTTCTGGCTTTCGCCGTATCGTGGGTCTTGTACGAGTCTGTGTTTGGCGCAGAGGAGGACGCGTTCGGGCTGAACTACATCTACAAGGGCGGCTATCTGGTCGTTGCCCTCATGATGTTGTCCATCATGGTGGTGACGTTCATCCTCGAGCGGCTGATCAGTCTCCGGCGGTCGGTCGGAAAGGACCCGATTCCGTCGTTTGTTCGGCGCGTCGAAAGATCGTTGATGGACGGACAGATCGGAACGGCCATAGAGATTTGCGACCAGCAGAAAGGCTCGTGTGCCTCGATTCTCCGAATGGGTCTCGAAGCGTGGCAGCGGGCGGCCTCCTGGCCCCTGGAGAGGCGCGTGGCCGAGGTACGACGGTCGCTGGAGGAGGCGACATCCCTCGAGCAGCCCTCACTGGAGCGCAACTTGATTGCCTTGTCCACGATCGCGTCCATCTCCACGTTGGTAGGGTTGTTGGGCACGACCATCGGCATGATCCGGGCTTTCAAGGCGCTGGCGCATTCCGGAGCTCCCGACGCCGTGCAATTGTCGCTGGGCATCTCGGAAGCGTTGATCAACACGGCGGGCGGCCTCTTCGCCGCCATCGTGGCCATCGTCGCGTACAACTACTTCGTAAACAAAGTGGACGCGTACATGTACCAGATCGACGAGGCGGGGTACAACATCGTGGAGATTCTCGGCGCCCGTCAACAAGACCAGACTTCCTGAGCCATGGCACGCATCAAGAAACAACGCGTAGGGATCAAACTCGATATGACGCCCATGGTGGACGTGGCATTCCTGCTGTTAACGTTCTTTATGCTGACCACGACCTTCCGGCCGCCGGAAGAAATCGATGTCGTCGTTCCGGACTCTCATTCCGATCTCCGCCTGCCGTCGGGGAACGTCCTCACCATCAGTGTGGATCGGGAGGGGCACATCTGGATGAATGTAGATGCACAGGTAATTCGGAGCCGGTTGTTTGGCCCCGATTATGCCACGCGGGCCGGAAAAGAGGTAGCGCTCGACGACCTGGACGAACTGGTCAATCGCGCGATGGTTGAGAACCTCGGATTGCGGGGATCGAAAGGGGAAATGCAGGTGATCGTTCGCGCCGACCGCGACGCCGAATACGCCGTGGTCAGCGGTATCATCGGTATCTTGCAGAAGCAGCGGATCGGCACGGTCCGCTTTGTAACGAATCTGGAGAAGTAGAAATCACGCATGGCCGAATTGAGCACCCGACGCCGTTCCGCGGTCGGGAAAGAGAGCCCCGTTCGAAGGCGCCGGGTCAGTATCCGGCTGGACATGACCCCGATGGTGGACGTCGCGTTTCTCCTCCTGACGTTCTTCATGGTGACCACCGCATTTCGCCAGCCGCAGACGCTGGAGATCACCTTACCCACGGAGGCACGCGAACGTGAGCCCGCCCGCATCCTGGAAAGGAACATCCTGGTCATCCGCGTGGACGAGCAAAACCGCCTATTCTGGAGTGTCGGTCGTGAAAAGTCGGGTGCTCTGGCAAAAGACCGGCTGCGCGGTCTGATCTACGATCGAAGCCGAGACAATATCGAGACGACACCCGGCTCGAAGATCCGGGACCGGTACAAACTCGTGGTCCTGATCAAGATCCACCCCCGCGGCAAGTACGAGAGCATGATCGATGTGGTGGATGAACTCGATCTTGCCGTGGAGGATTTGAACCGCGTGTATGACTTGTCAGGGGCAGACGTCCTCTCCCCTCGATTTGTGCTAACCGAGTGGAGCGATAAGGACACCGACGAGGTGCGTGCCGCGGCATCTCCCTGAACGGCAGCGCCGGTGCCGTGATTTAATGTTCTGGTAATCAAATGTAGTGACGGTTCCGCGCTTCTGCCGTCAGATCGTCGTGAAACCTGGGATGGGCGATCCGAATGAGATCAAGGGCCCGTTCGCGAACGCTCTTTCCGTGAAGATAGGCAATGCCGAACTCGGTGACGACGAAGTGGACGTCCGCCCGCGACGTTACCACTCCCGCCCCTTCGTCCAGATGCAGGACTATCCGTGAAACCTCACCTCCTCTGGCCGTGGACGGCAACGCGATAATGGGTTTGCCGCCCCTGGCCCGTGCCGCCCCGCGTATGAAGTCGACCTGACCGCCGAAGCCGCTATAGATGTTGTAGCCGATGGAGTCAGAACAGACCTGGCCCGTCAGATCGACCTGGATGGCGGAGTTGATGGCGACCATGTTCTCGTTCTGAGAGATGACGAAAGGGTCGTTGACATAGTGAGAGGGGTGGAACTCGAACAGCGGGTTATTGTGAATATAGTTGTACAGCACCCGGCTTCCCAGCACAAAACTCGCCACGCTTTTTCCGGGATGCAGGGTTTTTTTCTCATTGTTGATGATGCCCTGATCGATCAGTTCGAGCACACCGTCCGAAAACATCTCCGTGTGAATACCGAGGTCTTTCTTTTCCTTCAAATAGAACAACACCGCGTCCGGGATGCCGCCGATGCCCATCTGTAGAGTAGAACCGTTTTCGATGAGCGAGGCTACGTACTCGCCGATCTTGCGTGTCTCCTCATTCATCCGAACGCGTGGGAGCTCCAGCACCGGAGCGTCCGCCTTGACCACGTAGTGGATCTTGTTTACGTGGATGAAACTGTCGCCAAGGGTTCGCGGCATATTCTCGTTGATCTGGGCGATCACAATTCGGCAGTTCTCCGCGGCGGGTTTTGTGCATTCGATCCCGACGCCGAAACTGCAGAACCCGTGCGCGTCCGGAGGAGACACGTGGATCAGCGCCACATCAACCGGCAGGATGCGGTCTATGAACAGGTGGGGGATTTCGGAAAGAAAGATCGGCACGTAGTCCGCCCTTCCTTCGTTGACCGCCTCGCGCACGTTGCCGCCCGTGAAGATGGCTCGATGCCGGAAGTGCTTTTCCATGCCCGGCCGGACGTAATCTGCCTTGCCCAGGGTCAGCAGGTGCACAACCTCCACGTTTTCCAGGTGTTCGGCTCGCCGGACCATGGCATCGATCAGCGCTTCCGGGGCGGCACAGCCGGGATGGATGTATACGCGCATGTCCGATTCGATATGGGAGACGGCTTCGTCTGCCGTCACAATTTTCTTCATATACGTGTCTAACCAGCCCATGGTCTTCTCCGTTAGCCGAGAATGGTGTCGATCGAATGTAGCGGCAGGCGGTACATTTCCGCAATGGCCGGATTGGTCACCATGCCCTGATAGAGATACACGCCTTTCCGTAGGGCATGAGTTTTCCGCAGCGTCTTTTCGAATCCGCATTCTGCCATGTCCAGGAGAAAGGGCAGGATGGCATTGCTGAGAGCAATGGAGGAGACGCGCGCGACACCGGACGTGATATTGGGTACGCAGTAGTGAACGACTCCCTTGTGGATGTACGTCGGGTTGGCAAAGGTCGTGGGCCGGCTGGTTTCGAAGCAGCCGCCCTGATCGATGGAGAGGTCCACGATGACGGAACCTTCTTTCATGGAGGCGACGACGCTTTCCGAGACCAGCTTCGGAGTCCGCTCGCCATGGTCTAAAACGGCGCCGATGGCGACATCGGCGAAGGCCATGGCTTTGGCGAGGTTGTAGGTGTTGGAGAGCATCGTGCTGACGTGGTGGCCCAGACGGTTGTGTACGTTTTCCAGCTTACGCAAATCCTGGTCGAGTACCGTAACCTGCGCTCCCAGTCGAAACGCCGTCTCGGCCGCCGTGCATCCGACGTTGCCGGCGCCGATGATGACTACGTTAGCCGGGGGAATACCCGGAACGCCGCCCAGAATGATTCCGCGACCGCCATGGTGACTTTGCATGGAGCGGGCGGCAATCAGGACACAGAGTTGTCCGGCAATCGTACTGATGTACTTGGAAACGGGCATTTCACCTTCTTCCGTCTCCATGACCTCATATCCTATCAGTGTGGCCTTCTGGCTAATGACCGAACGAATGACCGCTTCCGGAGACACCACCAGGTGCAGAAATCCCAGGATGGCCTGGTCTTCACGGATCATTTCCGTTTCTTCCAGCGTCATCGGAGCAATCTTCATGATCACGTCGGAAACGCCCAGAACCTCCTGCTTGGAGTACAGGACGGTTGCACCCGCATCCAGGTATTTCTCATTGACAAAACTGCTGGAGGTGCCCGCTCCGGATTCGACGAAAACCTCCGCGCCGGCCTCGCAGAGTGCTTGAACGGCCGACGGTATCAAGGCCACTCGGCGATCACCGTTCTTCTGCTCGTTGGCAATTCCGATTTTCATCGCACAACTCCGTAAGAGTGTCAAGTGCTGTTTTTTCTGCTATTTAATATAGAGAAGGACAGTGGGGCAAACAATGACCCCCGTCATGCGTCATGTGGGTGCGAGGAGGGGGCCCGCCTCAGCAGGCGGGGAGGATCCCGGGTTACGAGGGGTTGCGCTCAGGCAACCGATCTGGTGTCGACGGGCTTTCGTTCGAAAACGAACTCGCCGTTCGCGCGGCCGACAACGATCCGGTCTCCCTTGCCAAACCGTCCTTCGAGGACTTGTGTGGACAGCGCATTCAGAATGTCTTTCTGGATGAGGCGTTTTAACGGCCGCGCGCCGAAAACGGGATCGTAGCCTTGCCGGGCCAACTCACGTCTTGCGTCTGCACGGAGTTCTATCCGGATATCCTGACGGGCGAGCCGCTGCTCCACATGGCGGAACTGCAGCGTGACGATTTCTTCCAGATGCTCACGTCCCAGCGGACGAAAAACGATCACCTCGTCGACGCGATTCAGAAACTCCGGCCTCAATTGCTGGCGAAGCAGCGCGGTCACTCCCTGGCGGATACGTTCGTAGAGCGCTTCGTCCAGGCGGCCCCCGGCTTGTTCGATCTGCTCCACGATCAGCGGCGCTCCGATGTTGGAAGTCATGATAATGAGGGTGTTCTTGAAATTGACCGTACGTCCCTGGTTGTCCGTGAGGTGTCCGTCGTCCAGCACCTGCAGCAGTACGTTGAACACCTCCGGATGGGCCTTCTCAATCTCGTCCAGCAGTACGACGGAATAGGGCCTGCGTCGGACGGCCTCGGTCAACTGCCCGCCTTCGTCGTAGCCGACGTAGCCGGGGGGAGCGCCGATGAGGCGAGAAACCGAGTGCCGTTCCATGTACTCGGACATGTCGATGCGGACCAGGGCCGCATCGTCGTCGAACAGACAATGGGCCAACGCTCGCGCCAGTTCAGTTTTACCGACCCCGGTGGAACCAAGAAAAATGAACGAGCCGAGGGGGCGACGCTCGTCGGCCAGTCCGGCCCGCGACCGGCGTATGGCGTCGGCTACACTGTCAACCGCTTGAGATTGCCCGACCACTCGTTCACGGAGCCGCTCGTCGATACGCAGAATTTTTTCTTTTTCGCTTTCCAGCATGCGGGCGACCGGAATCCCGGTCCAACGCGCCACGATCTCTGCGACGTCCTCTTCACCGACCTCTTCCTTGAGCATCTTTCGGGTTCTTTGGATTTCGTCCAGACGGAGTCGAGCCGCTTCGAGACTGCGGGCGAGGACCGTCATGCTTCCGTACTTCAGTTCCGCGGCCCGGTCCAGATTTCCTTCGCGCTCGGCCTGCTCCATCCGTGCACGCGTTTGTTCGATTTCCTCCTTGAGGGTTCGGATAGCCTGAATGGTCTTCTTCTCCAGGTCCCAGTGGGCACGCAGGGATAATTTCTGTTCTTTTAACCCTGCCAACTCCTTGCCCAGTTCCAGCTGGCGGTGCGCGGACGCTTCATCGCGCTCCTTTTTGAGGGCGAGTTGCTCGATCTCCAATTGCTTGATCTTGCGCTCCACCTCATCCAATTCTTCTGGCATGGAATCGATCTCGATGCGAAGTTTGGAGGCGGCCTCGTCCACAAGGTCGATGGCTTTGTCGGGAAGAAACCGGTCGGAGATATAGCGGTCGGACAATACGGCGGCGGACACGATCGCAGCATCCTGAATGCGGACCCCGTGATGCACCTCGTACTTTTCTTTCAGTCCGCGTAAAATGGAAATTGTGTCCTCGACCGAGGGCTCGTCGATGAAGACGGGTTGAAAACGTCTTTCGAGGGCGGCGTCCTTCTCGATGTGTTTGCGATACTCATCGAGCGTGGTGGCGCCGATGGCTCGCAACTCGCCCCGGGCAAGGGCTGGTTTGAGCATGTTGGCGGCATCGACAGCTCCCTCGGCGGTCCCCGCGCCGACGAGCGTATGCAGCTCGTCGATGAACAGGATGATTTCGCCGTCCGATTCCGTCACCTCGTGGAGCACGGCCTTCAGCCGTTCTTCGAACTCGCCGCGGAATTTGGCGCCGGCGACCAGTGCGCCCATATCAAGCCCTATGATCGTCTTACTCTTGAGGCTCTCCGGGACATCGCCGTCCACAATCCGGTGGGCCAACCCTTCGGCAAGTGCCGTCTTTCCTACGCCCGGCTCCCCGATGAGCACGGGATTGTTCTTGGTTCTTCGTGAAAGCACTTGCAGGACTCGACGGATCTCCTCGTCACGCCCGATGACCGGATCCAGCTTTCCCCTGCTCGCGAGTTCGTTAAGGTTTCGGCCGTATTTTTGCAATGCCCGGTATTTGTTTTCGGGATTCTGGTCAGTGACTCGCTGATACCCGCGCAGGTCCTTCAGGGCCCTGTATATCGAGTCACGGGAGATGCCCGCGGACCGAAGAAGACGGGATGCTTCGGACGGCTGCTCCGCAAGAGCCATGAGCAGATGCTCCGTTCCGGAAAATTCGTCCTTCAGCTTAGCGGCCTCTTTGAGCGACTCGTTCAGAACTTTATTTAGGCGTCCGGAGGCGTGAACTTCTCCTGTATGGCCCGCGGTCACCCTGGGTAAGCCCTCTACCCGGTTGCGCACGGCCGCAGTCAGCGCGTCGTACTGAACGCCCAGCTTGCGGACAATGGCCGGAACAAAACCTTCACGGTCCTCCAACAGGGCCAGCAGCAGATGTTCAACGT
This sequence comes from Bacteroidota bacterium, assembly GCA_037445875.1. Taxonomy (GTDB): domain Bacteria; phylum CLD3; class CLD3; order SB21; family SB21; genus JBBIJR01. Next base: position 53,751 of record JBBIJR010000006.1, read on the forward strand.
CCATCTGAGAATGACCGTTGTCCAGAGCCACTTGTTGCGCTTGAACAAGGGCTTCCTGTGCTTTGATCGTGAACTTGTCGGGACTCATGAAGCGTATCTCCTCCGACTGTTCGGTAATGCGGCCAAACAAGAGGGCGGGAATCCGACGGGATTCCCGCCCCGGGGATCCAACCTCACCCACATGCGGGTTAGAACTTGATCTCGATCTCCTTGCTCTTGGCTTCCTCGGCCTTGGGCAGGTTGATCGTGAGGATACCGTCCTTGTATCGCGCGTCGATCTTGTCGCCCTTCACCAGCGAAGGCATGCGGAACGAGCGGCTGAAAGAACCGAAGCTTCGCTCCACGCGGTGATAATTGCGGTCCTTGGACTCGGACTCGTGCTTCTTCTCACCGCTGATGGTCAGGACGTTCTCGTGCAGCGTGATCTTGACGTCATTCTTGCTGACGCCCGGAAGTTCGACGTTGACGACGAACTCCTCCTTTCCTTCCGAGATGTCGACGGAAGGAAACCACGAAGACAGGCTCCAGTCCCCGTCTTCGCCCCAGAAAGTAGAGAACATCCTGTTCATGTTCTTCTGCATCTGAGCAAGATCGGCAAAGAGATCTCCCCGTTGGTTGAGTTTGACTAAGGACATGGCAATCCCTCCTTGTAAGGTTGGTGGTTGTTAGAACTTGATTTCGATTTCGCGTGTTCTGGCCTCTTCTGCTTTGGGCAGCCGGATCGTCAACAGCCCATCCTTGTACGAAGCCTCGATCCGGTCTTTCTCGATGCCCGACGTAAGCTTGAATGTCCGGCAGAATTCGCCGGCGCCAATCTCTTGCCGATGCATACGGATGCCGTCTGCGATGTTGTTCGTTCGGTCTCCGCGAACGGAAAGGATTCCGTTCTCCAGAGTGATCTTGAGAGTCTCCCTGTCCATGCCCGGGGCCTCAAGACGGACCGTGAACGCGTCCCTTTCCTCGTAGATGTCCGTGGCCGGGCGCCGAGCCATTCCGCGCCGGGCGTCCGGGAGTCCGTCTGCTAAACGGTTCATCCCGTAATCCAAGGTGCGCAACAGCGGTGCAAGCGTGTTCATGATCTTCTCCTGGTTAGTTCTGGTTGAAGGTAATGTCAATCGATCTCGCTTTTGATTGTTCTGACTTCGCTATGGCAACGTACAGAATCCCGTTTTCGCAGCGGGCCTCGATCCGATTAACGTCCAGGGCGGGCCCCAGTCTGAACCTGCGGTAGTAGTGCCGGCGTGGAATCTCTGCAAGAAGAACCTGGCCGGTTTCATTCATAACCATCCGACCTTCCACTACAAGGTGTCCATTCTCGATGCGAACACTCAGGCCGTCTCTTGCAACTCCGGGCATTTCTGCCACGACCCAGAACCGGTCCTCCGCTTCACGAATCTCGACTCTTGGGGCAGAGTAGGTGTGGCGTTCGGTCATGGCGCGAAGCCCGCGGTCTTCTTGCAGTTTGCTATCGATTGCGTTTCTCATTCCGTTTCTCCTGTAATCTGCTTCACTCAGTCTCACGGATACCAAAACACATACCAGAATACAGCTATGTTGTGAATTATGAACTTGCTCTTGCATTCACAGTTCGACAGAACAAAGTGTATGCCATAATGACATAGTTGTTGGAAAAAGTTTCACACTCACCAAACCAATTTCTGCCAAAATGGCACATTTAACTACCTGAGGGCTATTGTTGGGGAACTGTGGTCGTCTGACGGCCGATGGCGCAGCGAGCAGGTGGCTATTGATTTTGTTTGGCTTTTTGAACATCTTGTGCGCGAAACCGGATGCAGAGTTGAGCGAATCGCTGGATCAAATAGGGCAAATAAGGAAGGACATCATTGAATGTTGCCGTCGCGTGTACGCCAGGGGCTACGTGGCAGCCAACGACGGCAATCTGAGCGTTCGGACGGGGGCGGATCGAGTTGTTGCGACCCCAACGGGCCGCAGCAAGGGTTATGTGCGCGAGGATGAACTGGTCACACTGGACCGCTCAGGGAACGTCGTGGACGGCATCCACAGGCCTTCTACAGAAATCCTCATGCATCTTCGCATCTACGAGGTCCGGCCTGATGTCCGGGCGGTTGTGCATGCCCATCCCGTGCATGCCACCGCGTTCGCAACGGCCAACCTTGCGCTCGATCGGTGCGTCCTTGCGGAAGTGGTGACGACCCTGGGTTCCATACCGCTCGCACCATACGCCACGCCATCGACGCCGGAACTTCCTTCCAGTATTGAGGACATCATCCGCCATGCAGATGCATGCCTTCTGGCCAATCACGGTGTGGTGACCTGCGGAATGGACATCTACGATGCCTACTACAAGATGGAACGAGTAGAGCACTATGCGCATATCGTCTTCCTGGCCCGCATGCTGGGAGGCGAGCGCGTTTTGAGTCCCGGACAGGTGTCGAAACTCGAACACATACGAGCCACCTACGGAACGGCGGATGCGGTCAACCCGGGGTGCCTGTCGTGTTCCGAGGATTGTGTAGGCGGCGACTGCACGCTGTACGAAAGGAAGACGGTGGACGATCGCGTCAGCCGGATCATCCGTGACATCATCTCCCAACAAAGCTTGTGATCGCCTCGCCGTTGCATAAGTCGAAACTTCGGGCCTCCGTCATGGTTGTCGCGGCCATCTTTTTCACGGGGGCGATGATCGTTGCGGCGTTTTGCGTCGCCGTCGTCTCACCCATGGGCCGAGGCACACACGCACTGGAAAAGTGTTGGTCCTACGTGCTGGTGCGTTTGGCGCGTATTCGGCTGCACGTCGAAGGGCTCGAACATCTTCGGGCGGACCGGACGTACATTTTCGTTGCAAATCACCAGAGCGTGTTCGATATTCCGGTTCTGATGTACTGCCTGCCCAAGCAACTCCGGATGATCCACAAGAAAGAACTACTCTGGGTGCCGTTTTTCGGCCAGATCCTCTGGCTCATGCGCTTCATATCCATCGACCGCAGTAACCGGCAGAAGGCGATCGAGAGCCTGAATCGGGCGGCCCACAGGATCCACGACGGAACGAACATTGTCATCTTCGCCGACGGGACGCGAAGCACAGACGGGGAACTGAGGCCGTTTAAGAAAGGGGCCTTTGTCCTTGCCATCAACGCACAGGTCGAGGTCGTGCCCGTGACGGTCAGCGGTACGATCAATGTCTTGCACAAGCACCAGAGCTTCTTTGACATCGCGTTCGATCGGGAAGTACGCATCATGGTCAGTCCTCCGATTCCCACCATCCATCTGACCACGGACGACAAGGACAGACTGAAAGAAACGGTGGAGGCGCAGATCGCGGAACACTACGAGCGAGCCAAGGAGCTGTCCGTGGTTCAGGACCGCCGTCTCGTGGCTCGTGCACGCGGTCATGCAGGGCCCGGCGGGCAAACTGCGGCGTCCCGGAGCGGGGAGAGGGTATGAAGCGTCTCGGCATTTTCGGATCCACGGGATCCATCGGCGTGAATGCCCTGGAAATCCTCCGTGCTCATCCCGATCGGTTTCAGGTCACATGTCTGTCGGCAAACCGGAACTCCGAACTGCTCGCCCGGCAGGCCCTCGAGTTTCGCCCCGAGGCCGTCTGCCTGTGCGACGAAGGCCAGGTGGAGGAACTGAAGCGGCGCCTTGCAGGCACACGCATACGCGTGCTTCAAGGACAGGCGGGCTTGGCTACGATGGCCCGCGAGTTGGCGTTCGACATGATGGTCGGCGCCATTGTTGGCTCCGCCGGACTTGTACCGACGCTCGAGGCCATCCGCACCGGCAAGGACATTGCGCTGGCCAACAAGGAGACGCTCGTAGTGGCCGGCGAGATCGTTAACGAACTCAAAACACGCCACGGGGTCAAACTCATACCCATCGACAGCGAACACAGCGCGCTTTTCCAGTGTATGGTCGGGGAGCGGCCGGAAACGATACGGCGTCTGATCCTCACTGCGTCCGGCGGACCGTTCCTCTTCACGCCCTCAGAGGAATTCGAGCACATTACCGTCGAGCAGGCCCTGCGGCATCCCAACTGGAACATGGGTGCCAAGATTACGATCGATTCGGCGACGTTGATTAACAAGGGGCTCGAGGTGATTGAAGCGCACTGGCTGTTCGGCGTTGAACCCGACAAAATTGAAGTGGTCATCCATCCGCAGTCCATCGTGCATTCCATGGTGGAATTCGTGGACAGTTCCGTCAAGGCACAATTGGGGCTGCCCGACATGAAGGTGCCGATCCAGTATGCGCTGTCCTACCCCGAGAGGATGCGGAACGGACTGGAGGCCGTAGATTTCGTGAAGCTGAAGCAGCTCGATTTCTTCGCGCCGGACCGCCAGAAATTCCGTTCTCTGTCATTGGCCTTTGACGCCCTCAAAGAACTCGGCACCGTGCCGGCCGTCATGAATGCGGCCAACGAGGTGGTCGTGGATCGCTTTCTGAAAAAACAGATACGTTTCGCAGACATTCCCGCCTACATCGAGGAGGCCATGGAGCGGGGTCCACGGAAAACGCGTCCGTCGTTGGAGGATGTGTTGGAGGCGGACCGCTGGGCAAGGGAATTCGTGGCCCGCCGGATTGATCGGCGCGCATAATCTTGATTATCAATTAATACAGGAAGGCCGGATGTTCACTGCGATCTTTGATTTTATCGTTCCGTTTGTTGTGGTGCTGGGCGTGTTGGTTTTTATTCACGAACTCGGTCATTACGCCGCGGCGAAGCTGTTTGGGATGAAGGTGGATGCTTTTTCACTGGGTTTTCCGCCGCGAGCCTGGGGATTCCGCTGGGCGACACGCCGCCTGCAGGACAAGTTCAAGAGAGACCTCGGCATCTCCTTGTTGACATATCCGGGCTTTCAAACTGTGCACCGCGCCGTGGGCAACCACAGCCGGCATCCGGACGACACGGCACGACTGTTGAACGACTTGTTTGTGGTCACGCGCGAGGAGGTTGTTGAGGACACCCTTGACAAGAAGGGCAGACCGCAGAAATCCACGCGCGTCCTCTTGCGCCTCGCAACCAGCGAAGCAAGCCCTACGGTCCTCCCCGGCGAATTGGTCGAGAAGGTGCGCAGCCTGGTGGCGGCGGATGAAGAACTGTTGGAGTGGCTGCTGCACTATCGCGAGATCCGCGACTCGAAGGAGTTCCGGCGGCGCTGGGCTACCGACTATTGCCTGTCCTGGGTGCCGTTGGGCGGCTACTGCAAAATCAACGGCATGGTGGATGAGAGTTTTGATCCCGAATCCATGAGAGAAGGCAGACCCAGGCCGTGGGAGTTTCGGGCAAAGCCGGTGTGGCAGCGCATCGTCGTGATTAGCGGCGGCGTTTTGTTCAACTTCCTTCTGGCGGGTCTGATCTTCGCAGCCGTGGCATTCGTGAAAGGTCTGCCGGAATTTGGCACGCAGATCAGTTCCGTTGTGCCAGGCAGCCCCGCGGAGAAAGCCGGATTGGTTGCGGGGGACAGGATCCTGTCCGTGGATCAGCAGGCCGTGCAACGGTGGGAGGAACTTGTCATGATCATTCAGCGGCACCCGGCGTTGCCCGTGCTGGTCCGGTGGCAGCGCGGCCAGGACTTCCTGTCGGCAGAGATCGTTCCGGAAAGCAAGTCCGTTCAGACTTCCGAAGGCCCCGGCGAAATAGGCCAAATCGGAATCGGAGCTCCGGCCGTACCGGAATTCACACGCGAAGTCGGCCCTGGAGAGGCCGTTCAGCTCGGCTTCACTAACGTGGTCTACATGACGGGTTTCATTCTCAAGAGCCTCCGGCAAATTGCATTCGGTCAGCAATCGTTCCGAGATGCGCTGGGCGGACCCGTCGCCATTTTCCGCATGACCGGGGAAGTGAAACAGCAGCGCGGATGGGAGGGGATCTGGAGCTTCATGGCCCTGTTGAGCATCAGTCTCGCGGTTTTTAACCTGTTTCCCATTCCTGCTCTGGACGGCGGTCACCTTGTATTCCTCATCATTGAGGGCATCATCCGGCGACCCCTGTCCGTGAAGGTCAAGCTGTACGCCCAGCAGATCGGTATGGCCATCCTCCTGACGTTCATCGCTTTCGTGATCTACAACGATCTGGCCAAGTGGCACGGGATGTGAATGGGCTGGCCCGAGCAACCGTTTTCCCACGTTCTCTTTGACTGCGACAGCACGCTCTCCGGTATCGAAGGGGTCGATGAACTGGCGGCGCTGAAGGGTCGACGCGGAGAAGTGGAAGCCATTACCCGGCGGGCGATGGAGGGGGAACTGGAATTCGGCGATGCCCTGCATCAGCGACTGTCGGTCATCCGGCCTAATCGAAGCGATCTCGACGTTGTGGGGACACTGTACGTGCGAAACGTCGTGCCCGGTGCACGGGAGCTGGTGGCCCTGATCCAGGAACAGGGCCTCAACGCGTACATAGTGAGTGGCGGCTTTGTTCACAGCATTCAGCACCTGGCGACGCACCTGGGCATTCCGTGGCATCATGTGTACGCGAATGACCTGATGTTCGACGCGACGGGTCAATACGAGAGATTCAACCGGGAGCATCCGACCGCCCGCAGCATGGGCAAAGCGCTGGTTGCTCAACAAATTCCAGGGCCAAAGGTGTTGTTCGGAGACGGGGCCAGCGATCTGGAGGCGCGACCGTTTGTGGACTGTATGGTGGGTTTCTGCGGCGTAGAGCGAAGGTCCGTCGTTGAGGCCCGCGCGGATGCTGTCGTCTATACGGCAAACCTCCTGGCCCTGGCGCCGTTCGTGTTTGGCCGGATGTTTTCACGAATCCGATCACGCATCCGATTCGATTTTTCCGTTCTTTCCGTCGTCTATAACGATCCGAACCTGCAACGCACGATGAGTGAGGTGATGGCGTTGTGAGATTCACGCTTGAGCATACCGATCGGAGCGGTTCACCCGGGAAGGCCAGGGCCGGCCTGCTGGAGACGGACCACGGCCGCATCGAGACGCCGGTCTTCATGCCCGTGGGCACGCTGGGCGACGTCAAGGCGATCGAGCACCGGGAGCTCAAAGAAAACCATGCCCAGATCATCCTGGGCAACACGTACCATCTGTACTTGAGACCCGGCGTGGACGTTATCGAAGAGGCGGGCGGTCTGCATCGGTTCATCGGATGGGACCTGCCCATCCTCACCGACAGCGGAGGCTATCAGGTATTTAGTCTGGCCCAATTACGCAAACTGTCGCACGACGGCGTATTGTTCAAATCGCACATCGACGGATCGAAGCACGTGTTCCGGCCAGAGGACGTGGTCGATATCCAACGCAAGCTGGGCTCGGATATCTGCATGGTCCTGGACGAATGTCCGCCCTATCCGTGTTCGCGCGAATACGCCCATCGATCCAACGAGCTTACCCTCCAGTGGGCGGAGCGTTGCAAGCGGCGTTTCGAGAAAACGGAACCGCTCTACGGTCATACACAGGCCTTGTTTCCCATCGTTCAGGGCAGCGTGTTTGACGACCTCCGCACACAGAGCGCAGAGGAACTCGTGGACATGAACTTCGACGGGTATGCCATCGGCGGCGTGAGCGTCGGCGAACCGAAGGAGGAAGTCTACCGGATCACCGAACTGAATTGTGCGCTTTTGCCCGAGGAAAAACCGAGGTACCTCATGGGCGTCGGCTCGCCGCTGGACCTCCTGGAGTGCATCGATCGGGGAGCCGATCTGTTCGACTGCGTGATGCCCACGCGCAATGCCCGCAACGGCACGCTGTTTACGACGTGGGGAAAGATGACCATCCGGAATGCGGCGTACGCGAAGGACTTCCGCCCCATCGATGAAGCCTGCGCCTGTTACACGTGCCGGAATTTCTCCCGCGCCTATGTGCGCCACCTGTCACAGAACAAGGAGATTCTCGGTCATCAACTGGCCACGATCCACAATCTTCACTTCTACCTGTGGCTGACCGGTGAGGCGAGGCGTCGAATTCTCGACGGCGGCTTCCGCTCGTTCAAGGAATCGTTGCTCAAGCGGTACGCCGAAAACGAACGGACGCGCGGTCAGGGACAGGACAAGACGAGCCGTCCGAGACGAAAACGAAGAGATTATGAAGCCCTTGAGTCCTGACGAATTGAAAGAATGGATAGAAGCGGAAAAGCCGTTCCTGCTGCTGGACGTGCGCGAGCCATGGGAATATGACGCCGTGCGCCTGCGGGGGGGCATCCTGACACCGCTGCGAAGTCTCGCGCGACATCCCCCCGAAGCCGACCGTTCAACACCGGTCGTAGCGTATTGTCATCACGGGACAAGGAGCCTGACGGCATGCAGGATTTTGGAACAACAGGGATTTCAGGAAGTATACAACCTGACGGGCGGGATCGACGCATTTGCACGAAAGGCGGACCGCAGCCTGCCGCGCTATTGACCGTCGCGTATGTTTTTTGACCTTCTCGAAGCTCTGATCCGCCATGATACTGCGAAGGCCAAGGAACTGGTGGGACGTCTCCTGCATGAACGGCGCGATGCGCGCACGGTACTGGGCGCGTTCTACACAACAGCGGCGCGACACGACCCGTCGGATCGGCCCGGACCCGATGCCGTCTGCGTCGTGTGTGCGACAGACACGCTTCTGCAGGACGGATCCGAAAATTGGACTGCCGAAAGTGAATTTTTTGTCTTACATTGTGTAGAATTTCTCAGCGAAATCCGGACGGTCGAAATCGATAGTTCCGTACTGAAACCCGACTTACAGAATTTCACGGCGGTCTCGGTACATGAACTCGACGAAGCGTTTCAGGAGCCGGAAGTGGGCAAGACGTTCGAGACCGTCCGGCGGCTCCTGTCGGCAATGGACAATAAGCAGTACTTCATGGAACTGATGATTATGTTGGCCCTGAAACGGACCCCGGCGAGTATCGTTCTTGCAAGGAGTACGCAGGTGGCGATGCAGACCATGGGGTGGCACAATCACTTTGTACCGTTCCTGCTATGCCATCTGGTGACGGTTCTTCACCGTGAGGCGGAGACGAGCTTTGCGGATCAGATTTCCGAGACGCCGGAGGTTGAGCTGAGTCGGGCGGTTGCGCAACCTCATTTTCCGTGTGACTATTTCTATCTGACGTGCCTGTACAGAGCCCTGACGGGAATGGCGCTGCACGCGCGACGGGCGGAGCCGCTCGTCTGCGATCGTCTGCACGATGCCGCCGAACGTCCGGCGCCGGCCCGGCTGTGGGCCATTGACCCAGAGCCCTGGATGAACGATCTCTTCATGCGTGCGAGCCGGGTCCAGCTTGCGACAATCGTTCCGGATGACCAGTTTGGAAAGACGCTCTATGAATAACATGTTGGTTCACATACTGAACAAGATGCAGCCATGTTGGGACTGAAAATCGCCACATACGGCAATCCCGTTTTGCGGGAAAAGGCAAAACCCATTGAGAAGATCGACGACAGCATCCGAAAGCTCGCTGCCCGGATGATTGTGACGATGCACAAGGCGGAGGGCATCGGATTGGCGGCACCGCAGGTAGGCAAGTCCATCTCCCTGTTTGTGGTGGACATCTCTCCGTTGGAGGAGGGAGCGCAGCCGATGCTATTCATCAATGTGGAGATTCTTGAACGCGAAGGATCGGGGCCTTACAACGAAGGGTGCCTGAGCATCCCGGGCGTGGTCGAAGAGGTCATTCGACCGACGCGTGTTCGACTTCGGTATACCGACTTGGACGGTGTCCGCCGCGAGGGCGTTGCCGAGGGAATCCTTGCACGGGTCATCCAGCACGAAACCGATCATCTGAACGGCGTCTTGTTCATCGACTATCTCAGCCCGGAAAAACTGGCCCCCTTCAAGCCCGTCCTGGAGAAGCTGAAGAAAAAAAATGAGCAATCCGCAAAGGGCAAAAGAGTCCTCAAACGGGTCAAGTAATGGTACTGAGAGATTTCAAGGTCTACAACAAGAACAAGGACCCTATTCGGGGAGACGTGTGTATCCCGGAGCTCAATCGCCGGTTCCCCGTCATCATCATTTGCCACGGCTTCAAGGGGTTCAAGGACTGGGGTTTTTTTCCCTACGTTTCGGAGGTGCTGTGCAAAAAGGGGTTTATCACGGTCAAGTTCAATTTCTCCGGCAGCGGTATCGGTGAAGACCTTCGGGAGTTCACCGATATGGACCGTTTTGCCTCCAACACGTACTCGCGTGAAATCGACGACCTGCACTGTGTACTCGATGAATTGGAGAAGGGACGGATATGTGAAAAGCTTGGGTACTTCGATCGGATCGGCCTGCTCGGTCACAGCCGCGGGGGCGGCATTGCCGTTCTCAAGGCCGCGGCGGACAAGCGTATCCGGACCCTCGTCACCTGGAACGCTATTTCTCATGTCGAACGCCGCTCCTTCCTGGATGAGCTCCCGAGGTGGAAACGGCAGGGTTACATCGAGATAGCCAACGTCCGGACCGGCCGGATGATGCGCCTTGGTACCGCCTTGATGGAGGACATTCAGAAGTACGGTCAAACGAAACTGAACGTACTCAAGGCCGCCGGGCGTATCGATGCCCCGTTTCTGATTATCCACGCAGAAAAAGACGAGAGCGTTCCGGTGCGTGAGGCCCGCGAAATATTCGACCACTCCAACCAGCTCCGCTCCCGGCTTGAGATCGTCCAGGGCTCCGGCCACACGTTTGGCTGCGTTCACCCTTTCGAGGGGCCTGCCCCGGACCTGAAAAAGGTGTTGTCCCTGACGAAGGATTGGTTTGGCAACTACCTGCAGTCGTGACCATGATTATTGAATCGATCACCGTGGGTATGTTCCAGGAGAACTGCTACCTGGTCGGAGATGAAAACACCGGTGAGGGCGCCATTCTCGATCCTGGTGACGAAGCAGAGCGTATTCTGGCGCGGGCGAGGCATACGGGTCTGACCTTTCGGTATATCCTGAATACCCATGCCCACCTCGATCACGTCTGCGCTGTCCAGGCGGTAAAGGATGCACTGGGTATTCCGTTCCTGCTTCATCCGGACGACGAGGTGCTCCTGCAGCACCTACCCCAGCAGGCGGCCATGTTCGGGCTGACGGTCGGAAAGGTCCCGCGCGTCGACCAGGCCTTCCACGACGATGGGCTCATCCGATTGGGATCCCTCACGGCGCGCATCCTTCATACGCCTGGACACTCTCCGGGCGGGGTGTCATTCTACTTCGAATCGGAGAAAGTGCTCTTCGCGGGCGACACGCTCTTCAACGGCTCGATAGGCCGAACGGACCTGTATGGCGGGGATTTCGAAACGCTTATCCGCTCCATCCGCAGCCGGATCCTGACCCTGCCGGATGAGGTCGTCGTGTATCCAGGTCACGGACCGGAAACGTCGGTCGGCCACGAGCGGCGATTCAATCCTTTTCTTCAAGGGGGTGGAGGGGAATTCTATGCGTAGCCGTATCATCAAGTGCATGTTTCTCGTCCTCGGGGCGACCGGGGTGCGACCGCTTTGGGCACAGATTCCGGCACAAGTGTTTGTTCCCGACACACAGCAAGTCGCCGACGCCGACGGTTTTACACTGGTTCGCGACGCCGTGGTCTTTGAGTTCGGCAAAGGCCGCTTCTTCAAGACCGTTCCGTATGAGGGACGAAGCTGGGGAGTTCTGTTCGATGGGGACGTTGTTATGCGTTGTACACCTACAACGGTCATCGAGCGAGAACAGCTGCAACGGAGGTTTGGAGATACGACGTATGTGAAAACAGGCCGGGCGGCCTTTTTGTACTTTGCCGATGAGACCGGCCTCGAGTTGACCCGCAAATTGACTTTTCGAAGAGGAACGATTTCGCATGGGGCCAAGGCGGCGTATGAGAACGTAATGGCCGGGAGCATGCTGTACGGCACCATAACCAAAGCCTTTCTGGACCGTGCCAACAATTCGACGTTCTATGCCGACGTCCGTTCCGGCGAATCGGAAGCGGCCGTGTATATGTTCAATCCATACGAAGTCGAAGAGGTCGCAGTGTACCGATACTTCAAGAAACTGGGCGGCCTTCGGGCGGAGAGTGTCACTCGATTTCACAGGACCGAAGATTACGGGCTGGGTCTCGACCTGTCTTATGAGAACAAGGATCCTATGGTCGTCGATTCGTTCATCATCCGTATGACGTTGACCGACAAGCTGGAGGCCTCCGGGTACTGTGAGATCATCGGAACGCTTACGGACACGGCGCAGCTATGGGTGCATCTTCTTCTCACGTCGCTCGCGACGGTGGATTCCGTGTTCTGGTGCGGCGATAAGGTCCGTTGCTACCACGCGGGAAGCGACTATCTCTGGATATCGCGCCCGGACGGCGCCGTTTCGTCGGCCGTCCGCCTGCGCGTCCACTACCACGGAGTATTGGTAAAACGAACCGAGGATATCATATACCTGACTGACGAACTCCTGTGGTATCCTCGTCTGGCCAGCAACGCAAAATCTTACTATGACATCGGCGTTTCGGTTCCGATCAAGTATCAATTTGCATCTATCGGACAGGAAGTGGAGAGCCGCACGGAAGGCAAGATGTACACCGGCCGATGGATCACTTTGTTTCCGGTGCGCAACGCCTCATTCAATGTCGGTTTCTTTCAGACCATTGACATCCGGGACCCGCGCATCATTCCGATCAAGATCCTTGCGTCGGAAGTCTATCACTGGGGCGTTGGTGGCAGCGTGGAAAAAGATGTGGGAGCGGACATTGCCAACAGCGTAGTATTCTTCCAGAACCTCTTCGGCCCGATTCCCTTCTCCAGCCTGGTAGTCAGCGAGTCCCCGGTGGTGCACGGCATGGCGTTCCCCGGGCTGATCCATCTGGGCTGGGTGACATTCCAGGGCAATTCGGAATCGGGGTGGCACGAGTTGCTCCGGTCTCACGAGGTGGCCCACCAGTGGTGGGGGATCGGCGTCGATTTTCGAACCTATCACGACCAATGGCTAAGCGAAGCCTTCGCCGAATACTCGGCCCTGCTGTATGTCCAACAGGCCTTCGGGAACAATGACAAGTTCTTTGAACTGCTGCGGGAAGCCCGCGACGAAATCGTGAAGAACAGAGAAGGCCTGCTTTCGAAGACGCCCGAGGCCGGTCCGATCTGGCTGGGCTACCGCACGTCCACCACCGACACTCCGAACGACTACGGCCTGATCATTTACCGGAAGGGCGCCTGGGTCCTGCACATGCTGCGCAACATGATGCTTGATCTGAAGACCATGAGCGACGACCGGTTCTTTCACATGATGCAGCGTTACTACACGCTCTATAACGGGAAGGCGGCTTCTACATCGGATTTCCAACTCGTTGTGGAGGAGGCCATGGGCGGAGATATGGACTGGTTTTTCAGTCAATGGGTCTACGGAACCGCCGTGCCGAAGTACGAATTCGCCACAAGCGTCAAAGAAACCGAAGACGGGAAGTTCAGGGTAAGTCTCAAGGTGCGGCAGACGAACGTGCCCGATCGGTTTCAGATGCCTGTGCCGATCCACGTGGACTTCGGAGGCGACCGGTACGCGGCGTTCCGAGCACTGGTCAAGGGACGGGACAACGCGTTCGATCTGCCGCCGCTTCCGTTGAAACCGAAGAAGATCACGTTCAACGCACTCGAATCCGTACTCTGCGAGGTGGAAGAGAAACCATGGAATCACCTTTGACGGCAAACGCGGAAAATCCCGGCTCTGTTCGGCGGCTCGTGTCCAAAAGAGACATCAGCATAACGGCGTACGAGCTGCAGAACGGCCACGTCCTGCTCGAGTCGGCGTTCCTGGATCCGTATCATCTGATCCGGCTCCATCTCGAGATCGACCCGGCCACGCGGATCATCGTGGGATCCGAGTGCGAGATGGCCAATCATCCGCACTCGGTGTGTCCACAGATAACGGACAGGGCGCGGACACTCAGGGGCCTCACCGTCGGCCGGGGTATCACGAAAGAGATATCGCGCCGCATAGGGGGAAGCGAAGGCTGCGTGCATCTGCGCGAGCTGGCTTTGGACACGGTCAATTTCGGAGCGACGGTCATGATCGGATACGACGAGGGGTTCGGCCTGATGAGCCGCGATTTCAATATCCTCGACGAACAGAAACGGTATGATCTTTCACGGCACATCTTGAAGAATACGTGTCACGTTTACAAGGAACGTTGACCGTGGGCCTGACGTGGCTGCGGCGCGTGCTGGGAGCGTGTTTGGTGCTGCTGTTGAGCGACCTGGTAGCGGGGACGGCGTACAAATCCTTCAAGGAGGCGCCGAACCTGTTGGTCTGGGACGATTCCGTCGGTTACACACACCGCCGTGACGACTCCGTTCGCATTCGGTGGGGGGAAAGTCCGGCAGGATCAATGGTTCTGAGGACAAACAATCTCGGCTTTCGCGAGGACGCCCCGACGGCGGTCCGTTCCGGCGCCGGCGTTCGAGTGCTGGTGTTCGGCGACTCTCATACGGACGGAGTGGTAGAGAACCCCCAATCGTTTCCCCACCAGGCCGGGAGGATGCTGGATTCGTCGGGTATCAAGGCGGAGATCATCAATGCGGGCATCGGTCACACCAGCGTCTACCAGCAGTCTCTTCATCTGAAACGTTTCCTGTATTTGAAGCCGGATGTCGTCGTATTCACGCTGTATTCGGGCAACGACTACATGGAGATTTTGTGGAAACACCTTCCGCACCTCGCCGTAAAGGCCGGCCGCGTTGTGGAGGAACCGGCGCTTGAAAAACCGATGACGGACCAATGGATCGATCACAGCATAATTCTGCGTGTGCTGCGGCGCCTGGACACTCGTCCTCGCGCGCAAGCCGAACGAAGGAATCGCTTTGCCATGTGGCAGAGCCTGGCACAGGCGGAACTCTTCCAGCGTGAGCCGAACCAATTCGACACGGCCGCACGGCTGCATCGTCACGTGTTCGGTGATCTCAAACGTCTGGCTGCAGCCGGAAGGTTCCGTTTGTTCATGGTGATTCTGCCGACCAAATACCAGGTCGAGTACGCGTCCTGTGCCGAGGACTTTCACGAGATGGAAGCCCTGTTGGACCTCGATTCGACCTTGTCGTGGGACGACCGGGTACGGCGGGACCTGCGGACTGCCCTGGACGAGTATGCTATTCCCTACTATGATGCCCATGACGACTTCCGGCGGCAGACCGGAGCCGCGGGACCGCCGTTGTACTGGAACGCCGATCACCATTTGAGTGCGGAAGGTCACGCGCTGCTCGCCCGGTACCTGGCAAGATCGTTGGAACCCGTGCTGCGGGTTTCCGGAAAGGAGGACTCACGATGAAGATCGGCCCGTACACCATCCAGCTTGTGGAGACAGGGCTGTTCGCGCTGGACGGCGGTGCGATGTTCGGCGTCGTTCCGAAGAATCTGTGGAGCAGGACGAACCCGGCGGACGAACAGAACCGCATCGACATGTCGATGAATGCGCTCCTGCTGCGGGGTGGTGGGAGGAACATTTTGATCGACAACGGCGTGGGACATAAGTATGATTCGAAGTTCGCTTCGATCTATCGTATCGATCACGCGAGGTACACTCTTGACGACTCACTCCGTGCCCTGGGTGTCTCGCCCGATAACATTACGGACGTGATTCTTACCCACCTCCACTTCGACCACGCCGGCGGTTCAACATGCAGACATACGGATGGCACGGTTCTTCCTGCCTTTCCCAACGCTCGCTATTACATCCAGAAGAAGCAGTTCGAGTGGGCCGCGCGGGCCACTGAAAAGGACCGGGCCAGTTTCTTGAAAGACGATTACATGCCCCTCGTGGAGCACGGACAGTTGGAATTGCTGGACGGTCCGGGTAGCCCGTTGGCGAACGTCGAACTCATGGTGGTCAACGGCCACACGATGGGGCAGCAGCTCCCGATCATCTCGGACGGACAATCTACGCTCTTCTTTTGCGGTGATCTGGTTCCGCTTTCTGCCCACGTACCGATCCCGTACGTGATGGCTTACGACCTGCAGCCGATGGTGACTATCGAGGAGAAAAAAGCCGTGCTGGCCAGGGCGGTGGACGAAGAATGGACGCTGTTCTTCGAACACGATCCATGCACACGCTTCGGCAGAGTTAAGCAGGAGGCCAAAGGGTATCGTCTCGAACCGGTCGCCGATTGAACGTGTTTCAGGGCCAGCACATAGCCGTGATCATACCGGCAGCCGGTGCCGGAAAACGCATGGGAGCCTCGAGCATCCGCAAGCAATTCATGGAACTGCTCGGCAAGCCCATTCTGGTTCACACGGTGGAGCGCTTCCAGGCATTTCAAGGCGTGGACGAAATCGTCCTGGTGTGTGCATCGGAGGATATCGCCGACGTGAGGCGGAATATGGTAGAACGGTTTTCGCTCGACAAGGTTCGCCGTGTTGTCGTGGGGGGGCCCGAGCGGCAGGATAGCGTGTTCGAGGGGCTGAAGACGATCGAAGAGGCGGGACTCGTACTGGTACACGATGCCGTGCGTCCATGCCTCCGTCCGGCACTGATTGACAGGCTGATCCACGCCGCGGCTGAGAGCGGCGCGGCTATCCTGGGGGTACCGGCCAGGGATACGGTCAAAGAAGTTGACGGGGAGGGCCGCGTCATCCGTACACTGGACCGCCATGCTTTATGGCACGTCCAAACACCGCAGGCTTTCAGGACGACCACCCTCCGCAGAGCTTTCGAAAGGGCCCGAGCGGAACGGTTCTACGGCACCGATGAGTCCGTGCTCGTGGAGCGGCTCGGTGAAACCGTTCGCGTGGTGGAGGGAGATCATCTCAACATCAAAATCACGGCCCCGGAGGATCTGATCCTGGTGGAGCGAATTCTAATGGACCCGGATTTTTCAATTTGACAAAACGGAGGCATCCGTATTAATTTTGAGCATTCAGGCACAACCGCTAAGACAAAACACGGAGGAATGGAGATGACCGAGGAGTACAAGAAGTACATGTCGAGAGGCCGCGAAGCCTTCGTGGCCCAGGACTACCGAAAGTCCTTTGAATACTTCAATGCCGCTCTCGAAATGGTCAAGGATCTGAAAGAGGGCGACGATACGAAACAACACTATTATTGGACGCAGGAGTGTGTCTTCGATGCTCTGGAAAAGATGCAGGACTACAAGCAAGCCATTCAGCGTATCGACGGCGTCATCGAAGAGGAGAAAGCGAAAGGCGACAGCGTCACGCAGAAACATCTGGCCCACTTCATGCAGAGGAAGGCATGCCTGGAGATCAAGAGCGGGAACAACCGCCCAGGCGTGAAACTGGCCGGGGAAGCCTACGAAATGGGATGGAAAAACAAGGAACAGAAGACCAACTACGAAGTTGCGGCCCAGATATGGAATGAACATCAGCGAGGGTCCAAAGTAACGGAAGAATGGATCGACTACTGGCAGAAGAATTTCAACTACTTTGTCGCTGACAAAGAACTCCCGATCTGAGGCCGCGCTCCCTCCGCTTCCCAAATCCGTTTCGCGCCTGCGGAACGGATTTCTTATTGTGTGCCAAGCATGTTCGACCACTTGGAGGTGCAAGTCCTCTACTCAA
>JBBIJR010000007.1:0-51552 GCA_037445875.1 Bacteroidota bacterium
TGAAGCTAATGATACTTGGCAAATTCGCGGAGGCCGCAACACCCGCCTACGTTACGAGGCGGTTAAAGTGCGTGATCGTTGTATTTCCGTTTGACAAAGAGTCGCTTCGTGAGTATGTTAATGTTAGTCAATAAAGGATCGTATGACCAAAACTCTATCCAAACTGATTGAAGAAGCATCAAAGCTTCCGGACGACGTGCAGGAGTCTATGGCGGCTCAGTGGTTTGAAGAACTGAGAGACGAAGTGGAATGGAGTAAGCGTTTTTCCGACAGCCAGAGCGAGCTGGGAAAATTGGCGGAGAGAGCGCGATCCCAAGTTAAGGAAGGAAAATACCGCGATGCGGGCTTCGATGAGTTATGAAGTCTCGCATTACGGCTGATTTTATTGAACTCTATCGTCAGTTGCCCGAACAGATTCGGAAGGTCGCCAGGAAGAACTATCAAATTTGGAAAGACAATCCAGATCATCCAGGTCTTCAGTTTAAAAGAATTCAAACCACTGATAATATTCACTCGGTTCGTGTGGGAATCGGATACCGGGCAATCGGCTACGTAGAGGGTGAAAGGATTACGTGGTTTTGGATCGGATCGCATGCCGATTATGATCGTCTCCTGAGAGAACTGTCTTGACCGATGCTCGTAGCTCAGGAAAAGCGTGGTACTGTACGAAAAAAAGCTTTTCCAGGGAAAGACTCTGTTTTACCTAGGATAATCGCCGACCACCTGGGTTCCATCCGTGTCACCCTCGATCAAAACGGCAACGTCGATTCGTGGACGGATTACTATCCGTTTCGAAAGGAGGCAAGATCGTCTGAATCGTTTGATACTCCGAAAGAGCATACTACGGCTTGACTTCTAACATAAAAAAAAAAGCCCAAAGAAAAGAGCCTCGCGCCGAAACAACTATTTCTAACTCATGGCTTGCGCGCATACTCAGCACTTCCTCTTCTCATGAGCGTCTACTTCGCGAGAACGCCTTGACCGCGTTTCGGCGCAAATGCTTGTTCGGAGAACGGCGTCATGCACGTGGAGGGTATCTGTGTTTTGGCGCCTCGGCGCATGGATCCACGGAACTGACTGCGAAGTCCCATCTCGAATCCGAACCCATGGGCCCTGGGGAATAACGCCGACAGCACAGCCACACCGCTCCCCATTGACAAACCCGCAGCAAACCCCTACCTTCGTTCATACCGGGCCACCGCTTGGGCCTGTCCGAACGGCGGTCCGGCTGCCTGAAGATTCGCCCGGGTCCGATACAAGTTCCAGGCTCTTGACCATCGTCCGGTTTTGCGGATGCATCGCTGCGCGCCTCGGGACGGGCGGCGCCTCGCGTCGGTGCGGCGGTGTGTTCCGCGGCCATTATTCGGCGGAAGACTTCACCCGATGAGACTCCGATGCCTCGCTCTTATGGCCATGATGTGCGTTCTTCCAGCCTTCCTGCTGCCCCAGCAAACTGCCGAGCCGGTGAAAGAGGCAGTTGAACGGATCAACAAAGGCGATTTTGCCGCGGCGATCGCGCTGCTCGAGCCGCACACGGCCGCGCATCCGAACGACGCCGAGGCGCTCCGGATCCTGGCACGAGCGTATTACTGGACGGGCCGTACCGCCGCGGCGCATGAGCATTACGAACGCACGTTCTCGCTCCGCCTCGACGACACCACGTTACGGCTGGAATACGGCTGGTTCCTCGTCGAGACGAACCGCGGCGACGACGCGGCACGCATCTTGACCGAAGTCACCAGCCCTCCGGAAGCGGCGGCGGAAGCGCAAAGTTTGCTGGGAACCGCCGCGTACTGGACCGGGGACTGGAAAACCGCCGCGTCCCGCTTCGAGCGTGCGTTGCAGCTTCATCCGGGACACACGGAAGCGAGACGGCAGCTGGCTGAACTCCGCGCGGCCATTGCACCGACAACGGGTCTTTCCGGCGCATTCCGGTCGGATAATCAACCCCTCCGACGATGGGACGGTGAAGTGTACGCCGACTGGCATGCGGACCCGATGTCGCGGGTATCGCTGCGGGCGGGCACGTTCCACGGCCCGGACCGGGACTCGGGCATGACGGTGAGCCACTCCGAGATTGCTCTTCGACGCACATGGGGCCGCTCGGGCCTGCGCACGGAAGCCGCCGCCGGCATCGTGTACCGCCGCTCCTCCACCGATTGGACCGGCCGCGTCACCCTCGTACGGTGCCTCCCCCGGTCGATGCAGGCGGTCCTGTCGGCTGAACGCGCTGTGTATTTCAGTACGTCGGCG
Source organism: Bacteroidota bacterium (assembly GCA_037445875.1). GTDB lineage: Bacteria > CLD3 > CLD3 > SB21 > SB21 > JBBIJR01. The sequence goes on from JBBIJR010000007.1 coordinate 2,254, forward strand.
AGCTTCTCGACGACGGTCACACGGACGCAGTTCTCCCTGATGATCGACCGGTCCGAATCGAGAGGCACGATCGCGCAGGCGGGATATTGGTACAACCGCTACTTCGACGACAACATGGGACACGTGGTCTCCGCGTGGGCGCTGGTACCGGTGTTACGCGGGACGCGGGGACTTGTGCGGATCGGGTACGGCTTCAATTATCAGCACACGGGGAACAGCCGCTTCACCCCCGCCGCGGCAGGCAGCACGAAGGGCGCCTACACGCCTTACTATACGCCGCGCCGCTTGTCCGCCCACAGCCTGCTCGCCTTTGTGCAGACATCGATCGGCCGGCGAATGACCGCCACGGTCAACGGGGCTTACGGGTTCCGGGCGGCCGACGACGCTCCGTGGTTCAGGGAAGAAACGGACGGAAGCCTTTCGCGGAATTTCTCCCGGCGGACGTTCACGCCCTGGAAGACCGAAGTCTCACTCAGGGTGTTGTGGTCCCCGCGGCTGCTCGTTTCGCTGGAAGGAGGGCGATCGGAAACGGCGTTCTATGCCGCCAATCACGTGAACGTCTCCGTGTCGTACCGGTTCATCCCCCGCGCGGAGTAGTCATGCGCCCACAAAGACCGGACGAAAGCTACTGGATACAGAGAGAGGCACCGCACCCGCGCTTCGGGGACCGTGCGATCGTCAGCGTGCTGGCCGCCGCGGGCGTCCTTGCGGTGGTGCGGCTGGCCGAGTGGTGGTTCCACGAGGCACACCGGGCACAGCCGTTGTTCTTCTTTCTGCTCTCGCTCGCCTTTTGGTACGGCATCAGCCGACTGTTGGTTGGGTGGTTCAACTATCTCGCGATCCGGAAGCCCGTTCACCGGCCCTCGCCGCCCGGACTGCTCGTGGCGATCTTTACGACGAGTTCACCGGGGGAACCGATCGAGATGTTCGAAAAAACGCTCGCCGCCTGCAGGCGCATCCGCTATCCGCACGTGACATACTTGCTCGATGACACGCGGGACCCGAGGTTCCGCGAAGTGGCCGAGAAACACGGAGCGGTGTGGCTTGAACTGGTCGGCCTGCCCGGAGCGAAAGCGGGCAAGATCAACAAGGCGCTGGAAATGACCGACGAGGAATTCATCCTCGTACTCGATCCGGACCACGTGCCGTTCCCGGATTTTCTCGACCGGGTGCTGGGCTATTTCGACGACGAACGGACCGGGTTCGTCCAGGTCTGCCAGGCGTATTACAATCAGGGACGCTCGTTCACCGCCGCAGGGGCCGCCGAGCAGACGTACGCCTTCTATGGCCCCATCTTGATGGGCATGTTCGGGCACCACGCGAGCCTGGCCATCGGCGCCAACTGCACCTTCCGGAGAAAAGCGCTGGAGTCGATCGGCGGGCACGGGCTCGGTCTCGCCGAGGACCTGGTCACGGCGATCCGCCTGCACGCCGCAGGCTGGCGATCGATCTACGTGCCGGAAGTGGTCAGCCGCGGCCTGGTGCCCGAAGACCTCGGCTCGTATTTCAAACAGCAGTTGAAATGGTCGCGGGGAGTGTACGAAGTGCTTTTTGCCGAACTTCCCGCCAGGTGGCGCACGCTGCGATGGAGGCAGCGCCTGTCCTATTTCCTCATCGGCACGTATTACCTCTGTGGACCGACGACGTTCATCTATTTGATCATTCCGTACGTGTACCTATGGCTGGGCATCCAACCCGCGTCGATGCGGTTTGAGGAATTTCTCGTCCGCGTCGTGCCGGTGGGGCTGGTCGGCCTGGCGCTGTATCTGTACGTGCAGAAATGGTTGTGCCATCCGGAAACAGAGCGCGGTTTTCACTGGCGTGGCCTGATGCTAAAGGTGGGCTGCTGGCCGATCTATCTCCTCGGGACCGTCCTCTCGATCACGCGGACGGACATTCCGTACATCCCCACGGCGAAACAGGCCGTACGCGGGCAATTCTTTCGATTGGCCTGGCCCCATCTGGCAGTACTCGCCTTCTATTTCATCACAGTCGCAAAGGTTGTATATTACCGCCTGCTGGTCACGCCCGAAACCACCCTGTTTCTGAGCGCCCAGGCCGTGTGGGGCATGGTGGGTTTTGCCACGATCGCCGTGGTCATGTCGATCGGAGTACTCGTGGCCGCGTGGGAATCTCGCCGGCCCGTCGCCGGTTCATCGTGGGAACTGGTTCGTGAATAGAGGTGCTCGATGACGAAACGAGTGAAACGACTTATGCTGGTAACGTTTGTCCTCGCCAGCCTTTTCCTCGTGTTTGCGGCTTTGACGTGGATCGAGCGGGAGTCCGAGGGCCCGATGGCGCGGTTTCTGAGCGGAATGGGCGCCGCAGTCAGCCGGATCGAAAAATCCGTGGCGGAATACTTCCGCGGCCCCGGGCGCGAGAAGAGACTGAAATGGTTCGAATCCCTGCGCACCGTCCCGGCCGCGCTCCGCAATCCGCCGCACATACTGCTCGGCGCCTACGACGGCCATGCTCCCCGTTCGCTGGAAGGGATCGAGGAACTCGAGGCGACCCTCGGTACGACGTTTCCGCTCATCCACATCTACACGGCCTGGGGCGACCGTCCCGAGCAGCACTTCCCGTCGCAGATGATGGATGCGATCTGGAACCTCGGGTCGGTGCCCGTTGTCACGTGGGAGCCGTGGCTGGTCGATTTCGAGAGTAGCCGGCATCCGCATCTACCGCTGCGCTCCGAGCGGGACCGCGGAGGCCTGGCGAGCATTGCGCGGGGCGACTACGATTTCTACATCGACGAGTGGGCCGGAGAAGCCGCCGCGTACGGCAAGCCGTTCTTTCTCCGGTTTGCCCACGAGATGAACGATCCCTATCGGTATCCATGGGGGCACCATAATAATTCGGTGGTCGATTTCCTGTTTGCCTGGAGGCGTGTGCACGATCGGTTCATCCAGGCCCGGGCCACGAACGTCATCTGGGTCTGGTCGCCGCACCTCGCATACGACTACTACACGTACTATCCGGGTGACGACTACGTCGATTGGGTCGGCACGGGCGTCATCAACTACGGCACGATTGCCCCCTGGTCCGAGTGGTGGACCTTCAAAGAGATCTTCGGCGACAAGTACCTCTACCTCGAGGCGTTGAAAAAGCCGATCATGATCGCCGAATTTGCGACGCTGGGTGCCGGAGGCGATCGTGCGACGTGGTACCGGGAAGCGCTGGCGCATCTGCCGCGGCGCTATCCGGCGGTGAAGGCCCTGCTGTTTTTCCACACCTCCAGTGACGCCACGGTCACGCTCCAGGCGCTCGATTGGACCATACCTCATGACACGACGACGGCACAGGTCATCCAGGGCGAAATAGCGCGGTGGGATACAGCGGGGCCGCCAGGGGCCACCGATAGGAGATGACCATGCTTCGCAAAGCTCTGCCCTCCACCCTCCACGCCATCGACCAAACGCCCGTGGTGCGGTTGAACCGCGTCGTGCCGCCGAACTCCGCCGCCGTGTTCGTCAAACTGGAGTACTACAATCCGACGGGTTCCTACAAGGACCGGATGGCGCTTGCGATGATCGAGGAAGCCGAGAAACGGGGAGAGTTGCGGCCGGGCATGTCCGTGGTCGAGTACACGGGCGGGAGCACCGGTTCGTCCCTCGCGTTCGTCTGTGCAGTGAAAGGATACCGGTTCCGCGTCGTCTCGTCCGATGCGTTCGCGCGGGAAAAACTGCAAACGATGAAAGCTTTCGGAGCCGAACTCGAAATTGTTCCGAGCGAAGGCGGCCGGGTCACGCCGGACCTGATTCCTCGAATGATGCAGCGCGCAAAAGAGATCGCAGAGGCGGAAGGGGCCTACTTTACCAACCAGCTCCACAATCGCGACGGGGCAAAAGGATACGAACCGATCGGACGGGAATTGCTCGATCAAATCCACGGACCGATCCACGCGTTTTGCGCTTCGGTGGGCACTTCCCACATGCTGATGGGAGTGGCCCGCGTGCTGCACGGCCGGAACCCGCCGCCTCGCATTGTGGCGCTGGAACCGGCCTCCACGCCGGTCATTTCGAAGGGTTATGCCGGCACCCATCACGTCGAGGGCATCGGAATCGGGTTCGTCCCGCCGCTGTTGGACAAGAATCTCTATGACGAAGCGCGGAATGGAGGAAGCCGAAACGCGGGCCATGGCCTGGCGCCTTGCGAATGAGGAGGGACTTTTTGCAGGCACATCCAGCGGCATGAACGTTGTCGGCGCCTGCCAGTTCGCTCAGGAACTCGGTCCCGGCGTCGGCTGGGCGAGGTGAGCGGCGAGCCCCGACAGCACGGGAAACAAAAAAAGGGACGCCTGCGCGCCCCTTTTTTCATAAACACCGTTCAGCGTCCTACGACGATTTCTTCCACTTGATCGTGCAGCCGATGGCTTTGGTCGACGAGGTGGCCGGTTTCTGGCCGCTGGACAAGGCGTCGATCGCGGCTTCCACGTAACGCACCTTCGCCGCTCCGGCGTCCTCGACGTTGTCGTCGATCGCACCGATGTAGGCGACCTCCAGACCCTTCGCAGTTTTCTCCAACAGATAGACGTGCGGCGTGCGCGTGGCGCCGTAGGCCGCAGCAATCTCCTGCGTTTCGTCGTGCAGGTAGGGGAACGCATACCCCTTCTCCTTCGCTCGCTTCACCATGTTGTCGAACGAATCTTCCGGCTGACGGCCCTCGTCGTTGGGATTGATCGCGATCACAGGATAGCCCTTGGAGGCGTATTTTGCGTGAAGGTCCATGATGCGCTGTTCATAGGCCCTGGCGTACGGGCAGCTGTTGCACGTAAACACCACGATGAAGCCCTTTGCATCGGCGAAGTCTTTCATCGAGACCGTCCTTCCGTCCACGTTCTTCAGGCTGAAATCGCGCGCCGCGTCTCCGACCTTGTAGCCGGTCTGTGCCGTACAGCTCGCCGCGAGCACGAGTGCGAGAAAGCCAACGAGGAGCCTGTTCATGTTAGTTCCTTTCTATGAGTGATTGAATGAGGGAGTCGATTTCGTCCAACGTGAATTGCTTCTCGTAAAACTGCCGCACGCCTCGCGAACGATCGACGATCAGCGTGGCGGGAATGGCCCCGGACCACGAAGGATCCACGCGGTCGATGTACGAGTTGCCGTCCGGTTCATCAAGCAGCACGACGCGCGATCGCAGATTGTGTCCTTTGATGAACGGCAGCACCTTGCCCTCCAGCTGTGATTTGAAGTCGAGACTGACCAGTAATACGCGGACCTTTTCCCTGCGATACCGGACGTTGATCTGCTCGAAATGCGGCAGTTCCTCTACGCAGGGGCTGCACCATGTAGCCCAGAAGTTGACCACGAGGACCGTGTCGCTGTGAGAAGCGATCAAGCGCTCGAGATCGGGGAATTTCATCACCTGCACCTGTCCGTCAGCGCGTGCGGCGGCGCTGAACAGGAGAATGGCCAAGAACGTTTTCATGGTCGCATTAGAAGTGCTCGAGAATTTGCGGAAGAACATGTCTGGAAGTTTCATGTCTTTGCCGCAGGACGCGGTTCACGTAGGCGGCTGTGTTTGTAACTGTAGGAAAAGTAGATGACGAGGCCGATCGCGAGCCAGATGAAAAAGCGGAACCAGTTGGTGATACCGAGTTCGGTCATCAGGTAAAAACAACTGAGCAGGCCGAGCACGGGAATCAGCGAGAGTTTTTTCACGACCGACAGCACCGTGATCATTGCGGTCAGGACAATGAAAAGCAGGATCGGGATCTTGTGCTTGAAGACTTGCCAGGCGCCCACGGAGGGATCGTCCGGGTCCCTAAGGCTGAAGAGGCGTTCCCACGCGCCGGGATCGTAGGCATGAATCAGAATGAGCGTGGCCACGACGAGCGCGGGCAGAACCCATCGGGAATTGATGTAGGTGATCTTGAACTTGCGCTCGGGCGCATCCGGGCTGTTCTGAAGGACGAGCACACCGCCGCAGACGAGCACAAAGGCGAACATGGTCCCGATGCTCGTCAGGTCGGTCACTTCGGTGAGGTTCATGAACAGTGCCGGGATGGCGACGAGGAAGCCGGTCACGACGGTCGAGAACGAGGGCGTGTGGAACTTCGGATGAATGCGGGCGAAGGCGTTCGGGAGGAGGCCGTCGCGGCTCATGCTCATCCAGATGCGCGGCTGGCCGAGCTGGAATGCGAGCAGAACGCTCGACATTGCCACGATCGCGCTGAACGCAATGACGCCGCTGAACGCGTCCATGCCGATCTGCTTGAACACGAATGCCATCGGATCGCCGACGGCGAGGTCGGCGTAGTGCACCATGCCCGTCAAAACGAGAGAAATGAGCACGTAAAGTACCGTACAGACGACCAGAGAATAGAACATTCCGCGGGGCAAATCGCGCTGCGGGTTCCGGCATTCCTCAGCCGTGGTGGAGATCGCATCGAATCCGATGTACGCGAAGAACACGGCCGCGACGCCCTTGAGGACGCCGGTCACGCCGTGGGGAGCGAACGGGGACCAATTGGCCGGGTTGACATAGAAGAACCCGACGGCAATGACCACGAGAATGATCGTCAACTTGATGCCGACCATGATGTTGTTGGCGGTGCGGGATTCCCGAATGCCGATGTAGATCAGTGCCGTGATCAGAACGACAATGGCGAGCGCCGGCACGTCCACAACGACATGCAGGTCGCCCAATCGCGGAGCGTTGATCCATGCGCGGTAGGCGTCGGCGACGTTCCACGGCAGATCGGCCATCGCCTGGCCCTGGGCCAATAGGCGCTGGGCTTCTTCGTAACCCCGCCAGGCGCTGAGGAAATCCATCGTCAGATACTCCGGAAGGCTCAGCCCGAAACCCGCCAGTAAGCCGGTGAAATAGTCGGACCACGAGATCGCGACGGCAATGTTGCCGATCGCGTATTCGATCAGGAGGTCCCACCCGATGATCCAGGCGACAAGCTCCCCGAACGACGCGTAGGCGTACGTGTAGGCGCTTCCCGAAATGGGGATCATGGAGGCAAATTCCGCGTAGCACAGGGCCGAGAAGCCGCAGGCGACGGCGGTGAAGATGAACAGGAGCGACACGGCAGGACCGCCGCTGGCCGCGGCGTTGCCGATCGTGCTGAAAATGCCTGCGCCCACAATCGCCGCGATGCCGAGGGCCGTGAGGTCCGGCACGGTCAGCGTGCGGTTCAAGGCGGCGCCGTGTTCACGCGCCATGGAGCCTTCGCGCGCTTCCTCGAGTATGCGCGACACACTTTTCTTGCGGAAGAGACTCATGAAGCCGTTTTCGTGGATGGCTCGGGATAAGTCAGCGGCAATGTTCAGAAAAAACGGGAATTAAACAAGGGCATTTGTAGCCGGCATGACGGTAGAAGAGAGCCGCTGGCGCGGCGGCATGTTGGCGTACCATGGCGCAGAAAGTATACGACGGTTTGCCCGCACGGCGGGCGGCATGGGTTCTGCCCGTTAGGCCCAGACATCGGTGCCCCCAAACCGCATATCCCACCGGACCAGGGTGCTGCGCTACAGGGAGGCCATTCCCTTCACGACGCGATCGAGCGCGTCTACATCTTGAACTGTTCGTTGACGCCGTGGGCAATCTTGACGCACAGCGTATCGATCCGCTTGAGCGCCGTGAGGAGATCGAGATGAACGGTGCTCGTAACCACGGTCTCCTGAACGCCCTTTTGGAGACGCTGGATGTGCGACTCGCGCAATTGGATCTCGAGCTCGGAAGATGCATGTTTCGTCCGAATCAGTTCGGAAGCAGCGGCCGGGTCCTCCTTTTCGAGGGCGGTCAGGGTCTTTTGCAGTCGCTCCTCCACTGTTGCAAAGAACCGTTCGAGCTCTTTCTTCCCGTCCGCAGAGAAGGACCACTTGTTGTCCGCGTACTTCTCGGCCAATTGCACAATCGTCTCGCCGACGGTCTGGGCGATGTGCCGCAGGTCGTCGATCGTTACGAGAATCCGCATCAATCGCCTCGACTGGAACAAGCTGATGTTCTTCTGAGACAGACGCGTCAGATACCGGCGGGTCTCGTATTCAAGCAGATTGACGTTCTTCAAATGGTCCTTCAATGCGTTCAAAGCCGCTTCGTTGTTGTGGCGGAACACCGACCGGGATTCTTCGTACATCTGCCGCGTGATCGCAATCAGCCGTCCTTCCTCGAGATGCGCTTGCTGCAGGGCAATCTCCGGCGTTTCGAGATAGGTGTTGTTCAGGTACTTCGGCCGGAATTCCTCCGCTTCGGCTTTCTCGGGTATCATGCGGGTAATGAATTTCTCGAAGACCGGCACGAAGGAAATAAGAACGCCCGCACTGAGGATGTTGAACATCATGTGGCCGTTGGCGATCTGACGGGGAACCGACTCCGTACCCATCCAGCTCGTAACGGTCATGATCAGTTGTTCAAAAGGCACAAGGAAGGGGGTAAATAGGACTACACCGATGACGCTGAACATCGTGTGCGCGAGGGCAGAGCGTTTACCGCCGGTAGGGGCGCCGATCGAGGATAAGAGAGCGGTCGCGCACGTTCCCACGTTGGCTCCGAACACCAACGGCATGGCCGATTGGAGGCTCAACAAGCCTTCGCTGGCCATTACCACGCACAGGCCGATCGTGGCGCCGCTGCTCTGGATGATCGCCGTGAAAGCGGCCGAAGCGAGGATGCCCAGGATCGGATTCTGGCCGAATTCAATCAACCACTGTGCAAAGGCGGGCATGGACTTGAGCGGATGAATGGCCTGGGACATCACGGCCATCCCAAAAAAGATGAAACCGAAGCCCAGAATGATCTCGCCGAGGTAGATGTAGAATTTTCTCTTGGTCACCAGCGTCATGAGGAATCCGGCGCCGACGAGCAGCAGGGAATAGTCCGAAATATTGAAAGCGATCAGCTGAACGGTGATGGCAGTACCGATATGGGCTCCCATCAGCACGCCGATCGCCTGGCGAAGGGTCATCAGCGCGGAGCTCACCAGTCCCACGACCATCACCGACGTGGCCGAGCTGCTCTGCACGATCGCCGTTACGACAATGCCGACCACCACTCCCATGAACCGGTTGCTGGTCAGCGCCGCCAGAATCGTGCGAAGGCGTTCGCCGGCTATTTTCTGGAGACCGTTGGAGCCCAGCCCCATGCCGTAGAGGAAAATGCCCAGGCCGCCGAACAGTCCGATCGCGAGGAACATCCACCACAAGGTTTTCTGAGCACGGACGAGAATCGAAGGCGTCGGCCCCGCCATCCGGTCCGTACGCGCGATCACGACGTAGTCGCCCGCCGCATCGCCGACGATGAACCTGGTCTCCGCCACGCCGAGGGTGTCCGTCACAGCCTCCGGGTGGGACAACGATTCGCCCTTTGCCTTGGAGGGTTTTTCGACGACTTCGAAGCAGACCTTGAGACCAACGGCCGGCTGTCCGTTCTGGTCCTTGACCTCGACCCGAATCGGTGATCCGATCTCATGACCCTGCAATCCGACGAACAATTTCTGGCCGGGTTTGTACGAGACGTTTTTCAGCGTGTAGGATTCCTGGGCTGACAGGCTTCCCGACAGGCTCAAGCACAGGGACAGCAATAGTATTCTCCTCATAAGGCCTCCTCCATGAAAAAAGGAGCATCCGAATGGATACTCCTTGTCACTCTGCTAACCTGATGTAGTTTCGACCGTACCATAACCGGAAGTAGTCATTGCCGGCAAAGGTCAACCTTCAAACCTTAATCTCCTCAAAACGTGACGCATTTACAAGGGAATTGTTCAGGCAAGTCTCGTGAAGAAAGCTGAATGAGACTCCTTACACAGGACTCTGCAGAGCGAAGAAGAAGGTCGTCAACCTCACAATTCCTTCTTGTTTCTCTTTGCAATGATATTCCAGGATTCAAGAGCCGCACTCGAGTCCCAGCCACACCAGAAGTGCGGGTATGGTCAGCCACAAGATGCCCTTGATGAAAAAGAACCAGAAGCCGATCTTCGCCAGCTTCTTGACGATGGACGGAGTGTGCGGTTTGTCTGTCATTCTTCTCCAAAACATGAGGCCTGATGAGAATTCGTTACACAGAGTTCCACAGAGCCCCGGTTAGTACACGACTTCCTCCAACACCAAACCCGAAGCCGGAGCGGTGAATCCCGCCAGACGGCGGTCCTCCCGTTCCATGATTTGCTTCACCTCTTCGACATGGATCTTTCCGCGTCCGACAAGGGCCATCGTTCCCACCAGGCACCGGACCATATTGTGCAGGAAGCGATTGGCGTGGATTTCGAAGGTCCGCATCGGGCCGTTCTCGGTCCACTCCGCTTTGCGCACGTCGCAGAGATAGTGAGACACTTCCGCTTCGGACAAACAGAACGATTTGAAACTTTGCTCGCCCACCAGCCACCGGCAAGCGGCGTTCATGGCCGCGAGATCCAGTGGATAAAAATAATACCAGCAGTACTGCCGCCCGATGGCGACGGGGACCGCACTGATGTAGTACCGGTAGCGCCGCTCGACGGCCGAAAACCGCGCGTGGAATGTTTGATCGACCTCGTCGATCGAGCGTACGCGAATGTCCGCAGGCAGCACGGCGTTGAGTCCCTTCCGCAGGTCCAACAGAGGGACGTTCTTTTCGATCTTGAAGTTCGCCACCTGACCGCGGGCATGTACACCGCGGTCTGTGCGTCCCGCTCCCTCGATGACGACGGACTCGGACGTAATTTGGCGCACGGCCCTGAAGAGTTCACCCTGTACGGTCCGGAGGTTCTCCTGCACCTGCCAACCGTGAAAATCCGTGCCGTCGTATTCGACCAGAATCTTGATATTGCGCATCAGCGAAGCTTGAGGATCCGGTCCAGTTGTTCTCTGGTAACGTTCAAGAGGCGAACGGCCGGCAGACGCGCCGTCAAAGTCCGCCAATTGGGATCGGCGGCAAAGACGTTCTGGAAAAGCGGCAGCGAATCGTCCAGGCGGCCCACGTTGACGAGCGAGACGGCGTGCCAGTACTTCATTTCCACCTGGTCCGGGTCAAGCCTTTCGGCTCCGCTGTACAGTTCCAGCGCCGCATGCTCATCCCCGTGCTCGATGGCGAGGTCTCCGCGATTCATCAGTTCGTACGCCCGGTGCACGCGCAGCAGGCGTTTGAGTTCCTCCACCGGCTTTGGATGGTCCTCGACGCGCAGGTCGATGAGCCGGTCTTCCCAGGGCATGTCCGAGGCGCGGCCTTTGACCACGAGGATGGCCGCCGACTGTTGTCCGCGAATGTCGCCGCCCACGGCCTGGCCCGCTTCAAGGGCCGCAATCATTCGTTCGGCAAGCGGAGCGATCGTCTTTTCGAACGCCGAGGCCATGGCGGGCCATACCCGATCGTTCAGCATCAGATTGGCCTGGACGGAAAACCCATGGCCCGAATAATGGCCGGCATCCGGAATGCACATCGAGCCTGTCCACGCCGCGACATGCCCGTGCGTATCGACGACGGCCAGTTGACGGACGTCGCGGCCCCTGTCGGCATCGATCAGCATCTTCACCACCTCGTTCGAGCAATGGCCGGCCCTGAGCAGGGCCAGTCCGCGCGGGCCGAAGGACACGTTGACAAACGACTGCGTGGCAATGGCGCCCACGCCCGCCTCCGCCCACGACACGATCGAGCCCACCGAGAACCAGTGCGACTGCACGGCCACGCCCAACTCCCCCGTCACCGTGTCCCGCGCCACGATGGAGTAGGTGTGCACGAGCGGTCCGGGTGGCCGCGTCTGAGCGTTCAGCGGAACGGCACCGCCTAGCAGTACGATCAAGATGAACAGGGATTTCATATACGGTTCCTTCCAATAAGAAGGCCTCGTTCGATTGAGTTCCATCGAACGAGGCCGGTAGCGTCCAACCGATGACGTCAGCGCAGTTTCTTCTTGTGCCGGTCACGACGAAGCCGCTTCTTGCGCTTGTGCGTGGCCATCTTCCTTCGTTTCCGTTTTCGTCCGCAGGGCATGCCAGAGCCTCCTTTCACTTCACCATGGATGGGATTGAGATTATGAGTTAACAGCCTTTTTCAGGTCTTTGGACGGGCGGAATTGCGGCACGCGGCGTTTCGGCAGCGCCACAACCTTGCCGGTCTTCGGGTTTCGTGCCAGACGGGGCTCGCGCTCGATGATGCGAAAGCTCCCCAGGCCGCGGATTTCTACTTCCTGCCCGTTCTTCAGCGCATCGTTGATGACGTAGATAAACCCGTTGATGACGGCCTCGGTCTCGATCTTCTGGAGTCCGACGGCTTCGGATATCCGCTGGATAATGTCCGCTTTGGTAAGGTTGGTCATCAGATGCCGTATTTGTAGCTGACCACCGGATAACTTCTGAACACGGGCATAGAAATCGCCGATTCGATCTTCGAGACGGCCTCGTCGTCGAACATCAGTTCGAACAGGGACGGCCGGTGTTTCCGTTCTTTGACCGTGCGCGGGGTCCCTTCGATGCCGCCTTTGCGCGCGGCGAGCAGGATGGCGTCCTCATACGTACCGAGCACATCGACCAGCTTCTTGTCGAGCGCCTGCTGCCCGGTGTACACGCGCCCATCAGCCAGCGTTCGCACGTATGCCGTGTCCAGCCTCCGCTCGGTTGCGACGGCGGCGACGAACTGCTCATAGGCGTCCATCACGAATCCGTGCAGGAAGGCCGATTCGGCCCGTGTGGTGTCCCGGTAGACGCTCGGCGCGTCCTTGAATTCGCCGCTTTTGATCGTCGTGATCCGGATGCCGATCTTGTCCAGCAGGCGGTCGACGTTGGGGTACTGGATGATCACGCCGATGCTGCCGGTGATCGTTCCCGGATTGGCCACAATGGTATCGGTGGGACACGCCACGTAGTAGCCGCCCGACGCGGCCACGCTGCCCATCGACGCAACGACCGGCTTGCCCTTCGCGCGGGTCTTTTTGACGATGTCGAAGATTTCCTGGGAAGGCGTGATCCCGCCGCCAGGGCTTTCGATCCGCAGCACGATCGCGGCCACGTCGCCGTCGTCCGAGTACTTCTTGAACTGACGTACGATCTCCCGCGCGTCGACGATCTCGCCCTCGAGTTCGATCAAGGCCACGCGCTGCCCGATGCTGACGTCGGGCTTGAAGAACGCATAGACCATGATCCCCAGGATGCCGAGGAAGCAAAACCCGATCAGCAAAAAGAGTATGACGGTCGTTCGGTTCTTCATAACGTTCGGGCGGGAAGATAGTCCACCGCAGGCTGATAATCAACCTTATTTGAGTTCACCGGCAGATCCCGAAATGGGAATGGGCCGCCGAACGAACCTTCTCCGCCGGCCCTACTTGTTCAACCAGACCTTTTCGAACTTCCGGTAAGCCGAGGAGTGCTGCTGGAAGTCCATCACGTACTCGCGCATCGGCACCACGGACACGGAGTGGGCAATGTCAAACCAGGGGAGGTCGTCGTTGAACACTTTGCAGGCGTCTTTATAGATCCGGCTGCGTTCCACCGCATCGGCGGTGGCCATGCCCTCGCGGATGAGATTGTGCATCGCGTCGCTTTTGTAGAAGGCGACGTTCGTCGAAGGCTTCTTCTGCGCGCTCGTCTTGTCCAGCAGGGGATAGAAGAAGAAATGCGGATCCGGCGCGTCGCCCACCCATCCGGAAATGGACAGGTCGTGCTCGCCGTTGCCGCGGCGCTGGAGGAATTCCTCCCAGGGATAGACCACGATATCGGTCTCGATACCGACGGCTTTCAAGTCCTTCTGGATCAGCTCGGCCGCGCGGCGTCCGTTGGGCATATAGTCGCGCGCGATGGGCATGGTCCACAGCTTACACTTGAAGCCGTTGGGAAATCCCGCCTCCGCCAGCAGGTCCCGCGACTTCTGCGGATCGAAGGGGGTGAAGTGGATTTCTTCGTTGTACCCCAGCAGGATCGGCGGAATCGGGTTCTTGGCGGGCCGCCCCAGCGCTCCGAACACTTCCTTAACGAGACTGTCGCGGTTGATCGCGTACACAATGGCCTGGCGGACCTTGAGGTTATTGAACGGCTTCTTCTCCGTGTTGATCGCCAGATACCCGACGTTGAGTCCCGGCTGCTTGGAGTACTTCACTCCCGGGGTATGTTCGATCTCATCGATGTCGGCCTGGTCGGGCGTGGCCATGATGTCGATCTGTCCGGCTTTGAGCATCTGCCACCGAAGCCGGGCGTCCGGGATTGGTTTCAGCACGAGCGTATCTACGTACGGCCGGCCGTCCCAGTACTGATCGAACGCGGAGGTGATGATCGTACCGTCCGGTTCCCAGCTGACGAAGCGGAACGGCCCGCATCCGACCGGGTTGCGCCAGAAGTCCTTACCGTATCGGGCGATAGCGGACGGGCTGACGATGGCCATGAAATTGAGCGAAAGTAGATTGAGGAACGTCGCGTCCTTCCTGAACAGGACAAATTCGACGGTGGAATCGTTGACCGCGCGCACCTCTCTGAGGATGCGGTCCATGTCGAAGTTGCGCCAGAAGTCGAAATCCTGACCTCGGTGAAACCTGTGCCGGGGGTCGTGCTGCCGCTCGATCGAAACGACGACGGCGTCCGCGTTGAACGCGGTACTGTCGTGAAACGTGACACCGGTTCGCAAGAAAAACGTGTACCGCAGTCCGTCCGGTGAGATTTCCCACGAGCGGGCCAGCGCCGGATCGATCGCGGTGCGGCCGGCGCGTTGACGGACGAGACCGTCGAAAAGGTTGCCCACGACGATCGTGGACTCCGTTTCCTTCGTCAAGGCGGGGTCGAGGGTGATCGGCGGGCCGTTCTTCGCAAAGGTCAGTGTGCCTCCGCGTTTGGGCTTGAACGTTTCGACCTTGGCTTCCTCGGTCTTGGTCTCGGACTTTCCGCAGCCCGCAGCCACAAAACCGAGAAAGGCCGCAGCGGACACATACGTTATCAGGGTTCTCATAATCCCATCCTTCCGTAGTAAGAACGTGAGAGAAGCATCGTGGGGCCGCCGCCGTAGCGCCGGTAACCGGCGATGCGATCAGGCATACGCGGGCTGAATCTCATAGGCGGCGAGTTGATGAAAAAGATCCATCTTGATCCGCGCGTATTCGAGCACCTCCTGATTTTCCAGCGCCTGCTGTTTCAGGCCGTCGGCCGCGACGACGTATTTGTTCGTCATCAAGGCCTCCTGGATGAACGCCATCGAACCGGACGTTTCGGCGATGATGCTGTGGAGCGTGATCAGATAGAACATGCGGTACAACGAATCCTTGTCAAGCGCGCGCACTTCCTCCCGCGCCCGTGCAAGATAGTCCGGAAATTTGTCCGGCGCGATGGTGTACGTCTTTTCGGCCTCTTCGCCGGTTTCCGGATCGATGAGAGGTCTGCCCTCCTTGTCTTTCTTGGTCACCTTGACGTCGATCTTGCCGTATTGTCCCGCAAAACAGCGTTCCAGCACCGCGTCCAGGGGGAGCGGCTCCGCAGGAATCGGCTGTCCGAGGTCCTTTTTCAGCCGTTCGACCAGCTGGCGTACGCCCAATTCGACTCGGAGTTCGCTGGATCGCAGTTTCGTGGACGCGTAGCTGAGCAGGGCCAGGGCTTCATCGCTGAGTCCGAGCAGCTTCATCTGGGCCTTGACCTCGTCGCCGACCATCCGATTGACGAAACCCAGCATCTGCGCCCGCTGATCGGCCTGCTTGCGCAGGGTCTGAATGTCGATGTTCTCCCGGGCCTCTTTGTATTCGTACTGCTCCAGAATTCGCTGGGCGTCGATGTTCTTGATGCTCCGCAGAAGGTCGGTCTGGGTCATCCGGATAAACGGCCGCTTGCCCTTGCGCCGCAATTCGTGCACCTCGACGTCCCAGCCGGAGGATATGAACTGTGCGATAATGATGCTGCGGATCTTCTCGTACTTTCCGTAGTACGCGACGGGGAATTCGCCGCGGCTCTCAGACAACCTCTTCTGCTGCTCGTCCTCGTTGGTGAGCATATCGAGGAATTTGTCGTCGATGATCTTATAGACTTTTTCGCGCAGGTCCATCCGCGCGGCCTGGAGTTCATCCTGGTGATTGGGTTTGCTCAGGATGTAGTCGAACAACATCTGTTCGTCGAGCAGTTTCAGAGCGTACATCAACTCGCGGTTATTGATGTAGTGGTACAGGATGATCCACTGTTCGTCGAACGTCCGGTCCTTGAGCGGTTTGTGTTTTTCTGCGTCCGGTACGGCGAGATGCTGGCGGTCGAAACCGTTGTAGTACAAAGTTTCCCGGCCCCCGTGCGTGCCGTCATACTCGTAGCGCAGCTTCTTGACTTCCTTGAAGAGCAGGATGCGTCGGGTGAAGCTGTATGTGAGGGCCAGCCGCCCGGCCAGCACGCGAATGATCTGGTCCGACACGACGTCCCCAAGGTCGTTCATCAGGAGCGCGGCGATATAGAAGGACATCAGGGCGGCGGCATGGCGGTTTTCGGCGGCGCGTTCGATGAAGATCTCGTGGATCAGGGGGAAATCGTCCTGCTTGGTGAGGTAGTGGCGGAAGCGTTGCTGGACCGCCTCAAAACCCTCCAGCGAAGTCGTGTTGGTCATCATCCGGTTCAGGAAAAAACGGATTTCCAGATCGGGGATCCTCGAGCGATACTGAGGGGGTAGATTGCCCATCACCGCCTCGCTGTACACGGCCTCCACGTTCAGTTTGAAATTCCCGCACACCATGCGCATGAGGTCCTCGTTGAGCTTCACCTGGGACTCCGGAGCGAGCAGCAGTTTACCCAGGGCGTACATGACGAGGTGCTTGGTTTTCGGCTTGTAGTCCCGGATCAATTCGAGGGTGAAGCGGATGAAACCTTCGTTGCCGGTCTGTGTCATGATGTGGCGCAGCCGACGTTCGTCGAAAAAGTAGTAGACGATGCCTTCGAGATTTTCGTACGCGGTCAGTTCACGGATGACGCGGGTCCGGGCGTTCTTCGAAAGGCTCTCGCCCTTCTGCTGTTCGATCAGCCCGATGGTCTTCGTGATCTCGGAGTTCAGCTGCGCGTCCAATTTCTGAATGGCCGAAACGAGCCCGGAATCCTGGCGAATCGACTGCATGAATTCATAGAGATCGGGCAGGGCGGTCTCGGCTTCCCCCACCTCCTTGATGCGGTCGAACAGAAAATCGACGACGTACTCGGAAAAACCGTACGGCTGAATTTCTTCTCGAATGATGTCCTTGAAAAAGACCGGATACACGTCCGCATCGAGGTCCAGCTTGCCTCCCCATCCGTCCTGTGCTTTCTTGTAGCCGGCGAGATAGATCTTGTCGGCAAACCCGGCGAACTGATGGACCAGTTCGACCATCGCCTCCGCGTCGTTGTGTTTCTTCAGAAAGTCGCGATAGAGATTGATCACGCGGCTGAAGCGTTCCACATCGTCGTCGGCCTCCAGATACGGCTGGAGCGTTTCAAATACGGATGTGATCTGGCTGGCGGTGAACTCCACGAAATCCGGGACCGACTTCAGCGGAGCCGGCTGGCCGCTGAAGAGGAACCCGTCGATCTGTTCCCCCGTCAGCTTTTGGTCGCTCAGGTAGTCGTACAGCTTCATGTACAGCATGCGGTGCGTGATGAAGAACGACGGCAGCGAATCGTAGCTGCGGGCAATCGTCTTGTTTTCCTCGAGGGAGATCAGCAGATTCATCAACGCTTTGAGAGCGGCCTTGGAATGCTCGGGGCTTACAGGCAGGCGTCCGTGGATCTCGTCGATGTACGACTCATACATGTCCCGCGTGTCGTCGTCCACCCCGACGGTCACGACGTGCTTGATATCGATCATGTCCGCGTGGTCCTGTTCAGCTGGTTAAGAAATATCCGCTTCCGTGGCGGCCTGGGCTTCCTTCGTATATAGATTCTCGATGATGCTCACGAAGTTTTCGATAATGACGTTGCGTTTCATCTTCAGCGTGGGCGTCAGCTCGCCGCTCTCGATCGTGAAGGCTTTGGGCAGCAGGGCAAATCTTCTCACCTTCTCATACCGCGCCAGCCCGGCCTTTTCCTGCACGTCCTGAATTTCCTTGTCAACCAGCGAATAGATCTTTGCGTTGTCGATCAACTCCTCCTCGCTGTTGAACGGGATGCGATTCGCCTCGGCGAGCGCGCGCAGTTTGTCGAACTTCGGAACGATCAGGGCGGCGATGAAGTTGCGCTTATCGCCGATCACCATGGCCTGTTCGACGTACGGCACGGTAACGAGCAGGTTCTCGATCGGCTGGGGTGCGACGTTCTTGCCTCCGGAGGTGACGATGATGTTCTTCTTCCGGTCGGTGATGACGAGATAGTTGTCGGAATCAAGGTACCCTACGTCGCCTGTGTGGAACCAGCCTTCCGCATCGATCACCTCGCGGGTCGCCTTCTCGTTCTTGTAGTATCCGATCATGACGTGAGGGCCGCGGGTCAGGATTTCGCCGTCGGCAGCGATCTTGACTTCCACGTCCTCGACGGTGCGCCCCACCGTGCCGAACTTGACGAGTTCCGGCCGATTGACGGTAATGACCGGCGAGGTTTCGGTGAGCCCGTACCCCTCCAGGATGATCACGCCGAGATTGGCGAAGAACTCGCCGATCTCTTTCGACAGGGGTGCGCCGCCCGATACCATGAATCGGATGCGCCCGCCCAGTCGGCCGCGCAGCTTGGAAAACACGAGTTTGTCCGCCAGCCTGTAGCTGAAACCCCTGGTGCCCGTTTGACGCGCCTTGCGTCCGACTTCCTGCGCCCACGCAAAGATCTTCCTCCGGATCGGCGGGGCCTGGGCCAATCCGTCCTGGATGCGGCCGTACATCTTTTCGAAGAGGCGGGGCACGGACGCCATCAGCGTGGGCCGCACCTCACCCATGTTCTGGGCCACGGCGTCTATGTTCTCCGCATACCCGATCGTGCATCCGTTGAAGAGGGCGACGAAGTGTCCGGCCGTACGCTCGAAAATATGCGAAAGCGGCAGAAAGGCGAGAAAGACCTCGCCGCTTTCGATCGGAATGCACCGGCTACATGCGACGGTGTTGGTAATCAGATTGTTGTGGCTGAGCATGACGCCCTTGGGCAGGCCGGTCGTGCCGGAGGTATAGATGATCGTGGCCACGTCCTGGCGCCCGATCGGCTTGAGCGCGTCCTGCAGATAGCTCGGGTTCGTCTCTGCGAATTTCTTGCCCAGCGCCTGCAGCTCGTCGAAGCGCATGACGTAGTCTTTGAGCTTGTCCTGTTTGGAGATCAAGACGGCATGCGTGAGGGCCGGGCACTGGTCTTTGACGGCGATCACCTTGGCCAGTTGTTCCGAGTCGGAAGCGAACACGATCTTGGAGTCCGAGTCCTGCAGGATGTACTCCACCTGCTTGGAGGAAAGGTTTGGATAGATGGGTACAGTCGCCGCGCCGAGGCTCAGGACCGCGTAGTCCGCCATGGCCCATTCCTCCTGCGTCGGCGAGAGGACAGCCACCTTGTCGCCCTTCTTGACGCCGAGGGACGCCATTCCCAACGCGAGGTTCTTGACGATCTCTCCGACGTGCTTGTAGGTGAGCCCGCGGTAGGCGCCGCCCCGCTTGCTCATGTACAGGATCTTGGTGCCGTACTTCGAGACGCTCTCGAAGAACATGTCGCCGAGGCTCTTGACTTTAGGGTTCGCTAGCGGGTCCATACGGAAACTCCTTCACTTGGGAAAGGCTTATCATGTGAGAGAAACACGTATCGGGTGATCCGACCGGTCACCGGGAATGCAATAAGCTAATGTAAAACAAAAGGGAAAAAAACGCAAAGGTTAGATGCGCCGATGGGAACAGGCGGCCACGCGGTCCTTTCGACGGCGCCTGCGGTGTTCCCAAGCCCGGCGCCGGACATTCATCGTGGTCGAAGGATCGCGGTTCCTTTGATCATTACAGAAATATCACGCCTCAGCACTCGTGATCCACGGACGCACTCTGCCCGCCAGATACCTGGTGTCGAAGCCCGAAGGGCTGCCATTTCTCTAAATGAGGACTCCAAGAAGAGGGATGCGAAACCCTGAAAGGGCGGCTTTCCATAGCGTCTGATTGCGTTTGCCTACGGTTGTCCAGCACTTGGTTGCCGAAGGGATGTGCCTCGCTCTTGCATGTGTCCTCAGAAGAAGTGTTCACTTCACATCTCCACTGCGATCACCTGATGCCCAATGGCTGTGATGGACACACGACGGAACAGGAACTCGACGAAGTTCCAGTTGTACTTGTTGAGGAAGTACAACGATGCGAGCTTGCGCTCCTGGAAGGAGCCGGCCGGGCAGAGGTGGTCGACGGCACGCTGAATCTGACCGACCAGCTGTTCGCTGTTGCGCTTCTCGGCGGCGAGGGTTTTGTCGCGCAGGACCGAAATGGCCTGGTCGATCTTGCTTCCGGCGGTTTCCACCGCCCCCCGCAGGGACGCATCGACGGCGCCCACCACACTGCCCAATTCGTCCAAGTTTTTCCTGTTGGTCTCGGCCCATCGCTCGAACGCCGAAAGAATACTGCGTCCCCCCTGCCGCAGGACAAGCTCGTCCACCAGCGTGTTCGGACGATTGAGCAGGTCCGGCAGCAGCAGTCCGTTCCGGTCGAGTATCTTGGCGATCTTCTTTTCGACAAGCGTGGCAAAGGGGCGGGGCAATACCATCGGCTGGATCACGCCGAAGTGTCCGTAGAGCGGCTTGAGCTGTGCCCAGTAGGCGATCTCCGACGGACCCGCTACGTAAGCGAACGTGGGTAGCAGGTGGTCCTGCACGATCGGACGCAGGGCGACGTTGGGGATGAAGCTCTCCGGTGCCGCCGCCACCCGGTCGAGCAGCGCCGCGCGGTGGGCCGCAGCATGCTCGGGCGTGAGGCGGAACTTTTCCATTCCGGGTTCCTCGTACGGAAGCCGGTCTCCGCGGGATTTCCGGAGAAATAGATTCGTCGGCTTTCCGTCCAACTGCGGCGTATAACCGCGGGCGGTGATCGCTGCGGACTGCTCGGCCAGCAGCCGATTCGTGGTTTGCGGGTCCTCGATCTCCATCCTGAACAGCGGCGCTGCCATCACTTTGAATTCCGGGTCCGATGGATCCATGAGCACGAGACCGTACCCGCCGAGAAGCCGGGCCAGCCAGCGTGCAAACCCTTCACCCATCGTGCGGCCTGGCCGGTAAGCGCTCCGTAGTTCATGGAATAGTTCCTCGGAAAAGTCCGTCCTTCCAAGCTGCGTCCGCATTTCTTCCATCGCCGCCGTGATGGAATTCTCCAGCACGAGATTCCCGATCGGTGTCCGCGGACGGTTATCGGGGTCTGCAGGACCGTAGGAGATCTTCTTGAGCTGATTGTCCTGCGTCAGAATGCGGACGGAACTCACTTCCTGAAAATCATGGTCCTCCAGCTCGAGCCAGAAAACGGGGACGAACTCGTGCGCGGGCCATTGTTTCTTGAATTCGTTGCACCACAGAACGGTCGCGATCGCCTTCAGTAGCGTAAGCATCGGGCCGCCAAAAAGGCCCATCTGCTGCCCCGTCACGACCGCGGCGGTCGAAGGGTGCCGCAGCTTCTCGATGGAGGCGAGAACGGCAGGAGCGCCGCCGAACGCCCGGTTTTGCCGAAGGAGCACGTCCGCGAGGCGAGACCGGTCCAGCGGCCGGCCGCTCAATCGCTTCAACAGCCCCTGCACAACGGACGTGTCTCCTCGGTCCACGGCAAAGAACCCGGCCACTTTCGGGTAGTCGTATAGGTAGTCGAGGAAAAGCGAGTTCTGGTCGAGCGAGATGTCCTTGAACGAGAGCGTGTTCATGCGGCAGCTTCTTTCGGCATGATGGATTGGTACGCCGCGAGCGTTTTTTCCGCGATGCGCGGCCAGAGGAATTCATTCTTGATATGGTCTTTCAGATGGTTCGTAGGGACAAGGCCCGCGGCGGTTTCGATGCCGCGGCGGATCGAATCGACGGACCCGGGATCGACATACGTCGCGCGGTCGCCGAAGTATTCCTGTGTTCCTCCGTGGGGCGTGATCACGACCCGCGCGCCCGCCAGGCCGGCTTCCAGTGCAGCTATTCCGGGCGTTTCGTAGAACGACGGCAGTACAAAAACCCGGCAGGCGGCGTACGCCGAGGCGAGCAGATCGGAATCGTTGGGCAGACCCTCGATGATCCGGATGTGCCTGGCCGAAGCCGCCTCTTGCAGGCACGTCTCGCTGTACGCGTTGCGGTGGACCTTGCCGATGATCACGGTCGGCAGATCCAGGTTCCGAACGGCGCGAATGAGGTTCAACACGTTCTTGCGATGGGAACCGATGTGGCCGACGTTGAGTATGAAATCGCGGACGCGGTATTGCCGGTAGAACGGTTCCGGATCGGCGTTCAGAAAGCGGCCGTCCACACCGTTGGGAACAACACGGATGCGGTCGGAAGGAATACCGAGGCCGCGTTCCACCAGACGCGCTTCGGCGTCCGTGTTGGGCAGGTTGAGCACGGCCATTCTGCAGATGCGGGCGGAGAGCCCGTAGTCGCTCCAGATGCCGCGTCCAAACCATCCCGCGGCCCTTTCCAGCGCCCGGACCGTCCGTATGACACCCGGCCCGTGTCGCGTGAAGAAAATCGGTGAGACCACGGTGCGCAGACCGAACTGATGCAGACGCTGTGCGATCTCGAAAGTGCCGATGTTGGCGCCGAACACATGTGCCAGATCGTAATCCTCCGAACGGAAGGATGCCCAGGGATTGAACAACGTCGTTCGTACACCGAGCGGTTCGAGGTGGCGGGCCGTCTCGAGTACCTGTGTGTGCGGGCCGCCGTGGACCATGGAAACGGACTGGAGGGAAACGAAAAGAACGTTCATTGCATCATGCGCGTTTTGAAATCTTCGATCGAGTGCTGCCAGAGACGCCACGTGAACCGCCGGACCTTGTCGATATCCTGCGGAGCGGGAAGGACCGGCACCGGATCCGACCACGCACTTCCTTCCAGCGGCCGTTCCGACGCGCGGACCAACATTTGGTTTCCGTCCGCCCGAACGATCCGAAAATACGCGTCCGGACTTGAAGATGCCACATGGATTTTGGCGTCACTGACCGTACAGGAGAACGAGACCTGCTGCCTGAGCTCCCACCAATCGGCCCACGCTCCGAATGTGAGCACGGGCAGGTTGTGTTCACGAACGGCGGCGAACGTGTCTTCCACGACATCCCAATGCTCGTGCGTGGGGTGATGATAGAACACGACGGGCTCTTCGTGGGACAGTTTCCTGGCGAGGATGAACCGGTAATACTGTTTCATTTCCTCCGGCGAGAGTCTTGCACGGATAAGGTTGCCGATGCAGACGGGATGGATCGGAATCTGCAGCACGCGTGAGGGGCGGCCGTCCACCGTCGGATGGAACGGCAAATTGTCGTAATCCAGACAGAATTCCGAAGAATACTGAAAACCATGCGTGTCCATGGCCCGCGCCAGTTCGACGTGCCAGAGGCCCGTCGGGGAAGCGAATCCCCGGTAGGGAATTCCGTGCCGGTCGAGAAGCTCGCACGCTTTCACGATGTTGCGTGAATTCTCCTCCGTCGTTGCGAACGTTTTGTGCTCATAACCGTGGACGGCCATTTCCTGCCCTTCCATGCTGGCAAAACGCTCCAGCCAGCTCTCGTGGGCCTGGACGTGCAGAAACCACGTAACCGGGACGCCGTGGGCCTTTGCCAGATCGTACAGCGCATCGGTCTGGTGACGGGCACCAAAGTCGGAGTCGAGTCGGTAGAGGAAAATGTTTCGCGAGCCGTCCGGAAAGGGCCAGAGAAAAACGAAGGGAAGGTCTCGACGATGGTGCATCCATTGTAGTACCGCGGTCAAGAACTTCCGCAGTTCATTCTTTGAAATCCGCGCAACCCGCTCATCCGGGAATCTTGCCGCCGGCGTATAGAACCTGCGCCGCCGGCACCCCACGTCGGAGTACAGCCTGTCCACGTTGAAAGGCAACTGCACGACCCAGCCCGCGCCCACCCGGTGCGCTCGTAACGTCGGCAAGAGTGTGCGGCCGGTGGCCGACCCGAGTCCGTGATCCAGCATCCACACCCGGTCGAAGGCAGCGCCTTCAAGCACAGCGGTCTCGGTCGTGCGCGACGCATCGACCGCCCCAACCCCGTCCAACACGGCCCCACCTCCGGAAAGGTACGATCGAACGGATTCCTGCCATTCGTCATCCAATTCATGGCCAACGATGATCGCACTGTACCGATCGGGAGACAGTTCGTCTGGGTCGCGCACCGTTTCGAACGGCAATCCCTGCTGCCGTAGGTACGTGCCCCAACCGGAGCCGGAGGAGAATAGTCCCACGAGGATCCGTTTCATGCCAGCCCCCTCAGAATCCCGATGTCCCGCCGGCGAAATCCTCCCGTGGCGATGAAACCGGCGACGAACAGCACCCAGACCACGGCCACCCCTGCGAGACGGGAAATGAAGAACGCAGGCACGAAGCTCAGCGCCGCCGACAACAGCGCCGGCCGTAACAGATGAGGATAGACCTGGATCGGCAGACGAGCCGCAAATCTCCCGTGGGCCAGCGAAACCATCAGCCATTCACCACCCACCATCGCGGCGGCCGCCCCGGCCGCTCCGTACGTGATACCCGAAACCGTTATGGCAACGAGGCTTGCCACGCCGCCTGCGGTCATGACCTTCACATACTCTTTCTCACAACCCATGCCCAACAGACCGAACGAATAAAAGGAATTTATCAGTGTGGCGGGGATGAACCACACCATGATTCGAAGCGTCAGTGCGCTTTCCTCATAGGCGGCACCGAATAGCAGTTCCACGACCGGCTGCGCGTACCAAGAGAACGCGAAAGCGAACGAGAACCCTATCGCGGTCACGTACTTGATGATCACGGACAATTTGCCGGGGAGTGTGGGGTCGGAGGTCGAGTACAGGCGCGTGAAGGCCGGTAGAAAGAGCAGGCCGAATATGCGGTCCAGGATGAGGATCAGGAACGTGACCTTGGCCGCGGCGCCAAAGAGGCCGGCATCGGTCGTTGAAACCAGAAATCCAAGCACGATCGGAGGCAGCGTCGGCACGAGTTGACCGAAGATCGAGCCGAGGCCGACCGAAGCGGCCCGTTTCAGCAACCTCGGAAGTCTGGCCGCAAATCCTGTCGAAAAAAAATGATCGGGACGCCGTTTCCATGCATACATCCCGACAGCTGCGATCGTAGACGCGGCAAGGTACGACCAGGCCACGAGGGGTACATCGGTCGAACGGTGCACAGTAAGAACCACGAGACCCAGGTAGACCGTCGCAAAGAAGCACCGGTTGAACGCGACCGGCCAGGAGTATTCGATGCCCTGATAATACCACTCGAGTACCAGGGCCGAAGCGAAGACCGTCAGCAGAAAAATCAATAACGTCGACGACCCTGCGTCGTCTGCGACCGTAACAAGTATGACCGCCGAGAAAACAACGAAGACGCCCGCCGCCAGCAGAAAACGGAGACGCAGAAAATCCCCCGCCGCAAACTCACGTTGATCGGCCGGACGGGCGAATTCCCGGGTCCCGAGCGCCACCAGGCCGAGGTCCGAGAACCATATGGCGTACGACAGAACGGACAAGCCGAGCGTGACCAGTCCAAATGCCTCCACGCCGAGGACGCGGGCGAGATAGACAGTCGAGAAAAAGCCCAGGCCACGTGCGGTAAGGTCGCCTGCCAGGAGCGCCGCGGCATTGCGCGTCACCCGCTTCATACGAGGAGTTCCTGAAGCCGCGCCAGGAGTTTGGCGTCACGCACGGACTTGTTGAAATGAGCGGCGATATGCGATCGTCCTTCGAGCCCGAGCGATTCAGGCGCCGCCAGCGCCTGTTCCAGGGTGTGAACGAGCCCGTCCACGTCGCCGTATTCCACGAGGAAACCGAACCGGTCGATGGCCGTGGGGATGCCGCCCACGCGCGTGCCCACCGGGATACAGCCGCACAACATGGCCTCGCACAGGGTATTCGGAAGGCCTTCGCGGCGCGACGGTTGACAATACACCTTGGCCCGCCGGTAGTGTTCAAGAAGCTCCGGGCGCGGCATCGGGGGGATGAACCGCACATTGGCGGGAACGGGGTTCTTCTGAAGTTCCCCGAGCACCCCGACAATGCGGAACGGTACGTTGGACAGTTGCGCTGCGGCCTCGATCAGGACGGGTATGCCTTTGATCCGCAGGCGGGGTTCGGAGTCCACTCTGGCCACACACAACACCGCCCGCTCTTTGGCGCCCGACGGCGTCCAGGCCTGAGGGTCGAATCCCGTCGGCAGCCTCTCCACATGGTTCCACGTCCGGCCGGACAGTTTCGCCAGATCGGCCTTCAGCGCGTCGTCAACGACCAGAACGAGATCGCAGTGTTCCAACGCCCTCCGCAGCAGGGCCGCTTTCCATCGGCTCGTCCACAATCCGTACCGCCACTCGTCGACCTTGGACGCGTCCACACCGCCCACCACGATGACCGATCGCGAGCCGGTCAGTCGGGCGCCCAACACCATCGCCGCAGAATACGTGGAACCGAACCATGAGAAAGCAAGGTTCGAGCGCATCGCACGCAGAAACACGCTGCCGACGGCCAGCGGGCCGTGCCCGAACCAGGCGTCGACTTCAAAATGACGGCGAAGGAGTTCGAGGTCGTCGAGAATGAACGGCGTCTGCATCGTGGAGGTGAAGAAGACCCGTTTTCCGGCAGCCTTCAAGCGCTTGTCTCCGCCGCGCGAAAGGCCTCGATCGCTTCCCGATGCTTGTTCAAATATCCGTATTGAAGATGCGGGAATTCGTCCTTGATCAGCCGCAGCATCGAGCGTACACCGACAGAGGACGACGAATAGTCCCGGCAGACTTCGCTCAAATACCAGTCGGGGTCGATATTGAAATTGCGCCACTGAATGAGATCGACGTCCGTGCTTCGGAGGAATTCCCTCAGCGCCGCTATCTCCTGATGGCTGTCCGTGATGCCGGGGAAGACGAAGTAGTTGATGGATGCGAACCGACCGTGGCGCCGTGCCGTAATCAGGGATCGCCGCACGTCGTCGAAAGAATAGTTGTTCGGGCGATAGTACCGCTCATACAACGAAGGCTGGGCGGAATTCATCGATACGCGGACGGAGTCAAGGCCGGCGGCGAAGAGCCTTTCGAGCGCGTCGGGGCAGCTACCGTTGGTGTTGATGTGTAATATTCCGCGGGAGGTGCGCGACCGAATTTCGCGAATGGCCGCCTCGATCAACTTGTCGTGCAACAGCGGCTCTCCTTCGCAGCCCTGGCCGAAGCTCACGATCGCCCGGTCCGCCGTTTCGAGGTGGGGTACGGCCAGTTCGACGATCTCCTGCTGCGTGGGCACGAACGAGAGCCGGTCCTGCGGGGAGGTCACGCTGTCTTTGGGTTGGAATGAAATGCACCCGAGGCAATTCGCGTTGCAGCCTGCAGCCACGGCGACCGGCGCCTCCCATCGGTTCAGAAAGAGGTTCTTCGCATTCGGACATCCGTACCGGAGCGCGCAAATACGGCCGTGATGAGCGAGCAGACGGTTGGCCGGGTGTTCGCGGATTTTTGCCTCGACGCGGCCGGAGACGTTCTCCCCGTCGAACGACGACGGGGAGTGTTTGACGTCCTCGTCCATCCGGATGGCCGGAACATAATACCGGCCGTTGAGCCAACCGACGGCGGTGTAGGAGAACAACGGAAGACGCGGGGCGTTGGGACGCGCCTCTCCGGCGGCGAGGAGGAAGTGTGTGTACGATGGCGGAACGAATGCTGCGACGGCCCAGGCGTCATCGAGTACGGTCTTCCGCCCGCTCTTGCGATCAAAACCGGTCGCGGGCCTTTCGGGTAGATAATAGAGCTGAGACCCCGAAGGCAACTCGATGAGCTCTTCCGGCCGAATTCGCTCGACCGACCATCCGCTTCGGCCGGCCATTTCGATTGCCGGAAAGTCGTGGATGCGGCCCTCGCGGTCGCTGCACAGGATGTTGGGAACTCTCATCAGAAGCGGTGTAGTTGCGGGAATCAGCCGCCGCGCAGACGTCTGATCTCCGCCATGGCACGCTCCAGTTCATCACGGGTATGATTGAGCCGCTGCATCTCCTCCACATGTCGTTCGGTCAGACTCTTGTGCTCTTCGACCAACTTGTGATAAGAGACCTGTTCGCGATGCTTCTTGACGGCTAGCTGAACCGTCTCTATCAGCATTTGGAGGTCCCACGGCTTGCTGATATACCGGAAGATCTCACCCTGATTCACCGATTCAATCAAGGCATTCATATCCGAATATCCAGTCATGTTGATCCGAACAATATCGGGGTGCCTTTCTCGAACGATTCTCAGGAACTCTGACCCCGTCATCTCCGGCATGCGCTGGTCCGAGATTACAACATCGATCGAGTCGTCCAACATATTGAGAGCGTCCTTTGCTCGTGAGGCTGTGAGAATTCGATATTCATCCTCCAGACTTTTGCGCAGGACCTTCAGTATCTCCACTTCGTCATCGACGACCAGGATGACCGGTTTTTCGGAGGCTTCGGGCATTCTGAATTCGCTATCCTCGAGATGTTGAGCGATCATGGTAACTCATAAGTTTATCTATTTTGAGTTTTATAATCAATGTTTTTCCTCCCCATTCTCGGTCGCATCGAACGAATAATCGCTTGATAAGAATTCGCAATTTTGCTAACTTGCGGCTGTTGCGACTTCGAAAACCGATGATGCCAGGAGTACTGCAAGATGTTTGATCTCAATAGGATACAAGCAGTTTACAGAGACTTGAAATCCCGCCAGCAGAGGGCCAGAAAGCTGTTCGGCCGGCCGCTCACCCTATCGGAGAAGATCCTCTGTACCCATTTCCATGAGTTCCCACCATCCCCGCCTGTCCGGCTTAGGACTTATACGGATTTGACCCCGGATCGGGTAGCCATGCAGGATGCCACGGCTCAAATGGCGCTTCTCCAGTTCATGTCTTCCGGACGAAAGAAGGTGGCGGTTCCGACCACCGTGCATTGTGACCACCTGATCAGAGCGGAAGTGGGCGCGCGGAACGACCTCAAGAAGGCCCTGGACGACAACAAAGAAGTGTACGATTTCCTCTCCAGTGTGTCCAACAAGTTCGGCATCGGCTTCTGGAAACCGGGAGCGGGCATCATTCATCAGGTTGTCCTCGAGAACTATGCGTTTCCCGGAGGCCTTATGATCGGGACCGATTCTCACACACCCAATGCGGGCGGGCTGGGGATGTTGGCCATCGGAGTTGGCGGGGCCGACGCCGTCGATGTGATGGCGGGACTGCCGTGGGAACTCAAATGGCCCGGGATTACAGGAGTAAGACTTACGGGCAACCTGTCCGGATGGACGTCGCCAAAGGACATCATTCTGAAACTCGCGGGGATACTGACGGTCAAAGGCGGGACGGGCAAGATTATCGAGTACTTTGGGCCCGGCACGGCTTCGATCAGCTGCACGGGCAAGGGCACGATCTGCAACATGGGTGCGGAAATCGGAGCTACGACGTCCGTATTCCCGTTCGATCATCGTATGGCAACCTATCTTCGCACAACCGACCGTAAAGCCCTGGCCGACCTTGCGGAAAGGCACGCCGGCGAACTCACCGCCGACCCTGAAGCACTCGAGGAACCGTCCCGGTACTACGACGAAGTTATCGAGATCAATCTGAGCGAACTGGAACCCCACGTAAACGGACCGTTCACACCCGACAAGGCCTGGCCCATATCCCAATTGGCCGATGCTGTGCGCCAGAACGGTTACCCGGAAGAAATCCGCGTCGCCTTGATCGGGAGTTGTACGAATTCCTCCTATGAGGACATCGAACGCTCTGCGAGTATCGCGCGGCTCGCGCTGGACAAGGGCCTCAAAGCACGATCGGAGTTCGTCATCACCCCCGGATCGGAGCAGATTCGGGCCACGATCGACCGTGACGGGCAACTGGGTACCCTCACCAGGATCGGCGGAAAGGTCCTCGCCAACGCCTGCGGACCGTGCATCGGCCAGTGGAAGCGGCACGACGTCAAGGACGGCGACAAGAACACGATCCTCACGTCGTACAACCGCAACTTCGCCAAACGCAACGACGGCAATTCGGCCACCCACGCGTTTGTTGCCTCACCGGAGATCGTGACGGCGCTGGCGATCGCAGGACGTCTGACGTTCAACCCCATGAGAGACCGACTGACCAACGAGCGCGGAGAATCGATCGTGCTGCCGGCTCCGACGGGGGAGGAACTCCCCCGCAGCGGGTTCACGTCGGGTGACACGGGTTACGTTGCCCCCGCGCGAGACGGCTCCGCCGTGCGCGTCGTCATCGATCCGAAGAGCGATCGACTCCAGAAACTCGAGCCCTTCGAGGCCTGGGACGGACAGGACCTGTCGGACCTCGTCGTCCTCGTCAAGGCCAAGGGCAAGTGCACGACCGATCACATATCCCCCGCCGGACCCTGGCTGAAATTCCGAGGCCACCTGGACAATATCTCGAACAACATGTTCCTCGGCGCGGTCAACGCGTTCGGCTACGAGCCGGGGCAGGGGAAGAGCGTGTTTACCGGCGAGGTGAAAAGCTTTGCCGAAAATGCACGCGCCTGCAAGGCTCGAAAGGTGGGTTGGGTGGTGATTGGCGACGACAACTACGGAGAAGGTTCGAGCCGTGAACATGCCGCGATGGAACCGAGGTTCCTCGGCGGCAAAGCCGTCATCGTCAAGAGCTTCGCCCGGATTCATGAGTCCAACCTGAAAAAGCAGGGTATGCTGGCGTTGACGTTCAAGAACCCCTCGGACTACGACCTGATCCGCGAGGACGATCGCGTCACCATCATGGGATTGAAGGACTTCCGCCCCGGTGTGCCGCTAAAGATGCTCGTCAGGCACAGCGACGGAACGAGTCACGAGTGTGAACTGAACCATTCGTACAACGAGGCCCAGATCGCGTGGTTTAAGGCCGGTAGTGCGCTGAATCTGATCGGCGGGAACGGCAAAACCGCACCCAGGGCGGTCTCGAAACGGACCGGCAAACGGAAGCCGGCGAAAAAGCGGCCAAGCGCGGGAAAGACAGCGGTGAACGCTCGTACCAGAAGGAAGACCGCCCGCCGTTCGGCCAGGGGTATGGGACGGAAGAGAGGAAGTAAGCCGGTATCGAAAACCAAGCCTCGCAAAGCGGCCCGCCGTGCCGGAACGCGAGCCAGGACACAGGGGACCCGACGTTGAGCGAACCCGGGCAATTACCGTATCTGATTCGTCTCCTCGACGACGAGACGCCGTCCGTACGGCAGGCGGTCGAGAGGGAACTGCAATCCTTCGGCCCGGACCTGCAGGAAGAGATCACGCGCCAGGGCATAAGCCTCGAACCGCACCAGTCGAAACTGCTCACGGCCATCGTCGACCGCGGCATGATGGAATGGATTCGCGGAGCATGGCCGTCCTGGATGGAAAAGGAGGACGAACACGACCAACTGGAGGGCGCACTCCGTCTGATCGCGGAATTCCAGTACCGGCGGCACTATCCCGTCTCGCTTGAAATGCTGCTCGATCAACTCGCGGAAGAGTATCGGGAAGTCTACGAACAAACGGACGTCCTGCAATTGTCGCAGTTCCTCTTCTCCTATAAGGAGATCAAAGGCGCGCAGATCGACTACTACAATCCCCTCAACAGCAACCTCAACTATGTGATCGAAAAACGAAGGGGCATTCCGATCAGCCTGTCGTGCATTTACATGCTCGTCGGTAAAAGGCTCGGCCTGCAGATCGAGGGTCTCAATTTTCCCGGTCACTTCCTGACGCGCGCCCACGCCGGCCGAAAGAAGTTCATCGTCGATTGTTACAACCACGGACGCCACGTGGACGAAAAGAACATACGCCTCCTCAGCCTTTCCGAGATGATCAACCGTCAACTGATGGCGCTGCTCACGTGCGACGCGGAGACCATCGTCGGACGAATGCTGCGCAATCTCATCCAGGCGTACCGCCGCGCCAACAACCCTGCCTATGCGGAATTGATGGACGATCTGCTCGCGATGATGAACAAGGACCGAACGTGAACTCGTTGCTGCGCGAGCGGCTTGAGCATCTCTATCGTACGTACGACCACTCTTATCTGAACACCGATCCCCTGGCGCTGGTTCGCCGGTACGACGATCCGGCCGATCGCGAAATCGCCGCCATCGTCATGTCCGGTCTGGCCTTCGGCCAGGTTTCCCAGATCGTGCGCAGCGGCGCATACGCCCTGTCGCTCATGCGTCCCGGGCCCATGGCGTTTGTCAGGAACTTCGATCCGTCCGTTGAATTGAGACTATGGCGGCGATTTTACTATCGCATGGTGAAGCCGTCCGACCTGCTGAGATTGCTCTTCATCCTCCAGTGGATTCTCAGGAGGTTCTCGTCCGTCGGAGAATGGGTGGAACACATCTATCGTCCGGAGGACCCGCATCTTGGCGTCACGTGGGGCCGGTGCATCGCGGAAATGAAGCGCATCGACCGGCAGAACTGGCGGTGGGCGCGGTCCCGAGGCCGGGGATTTGCCCACCTCCTGGCCGATCCGGAAAAGAAGAGCGCCTGCAAGCGCGCCCATCTTCTGCTGCGCTGGATGGTCAGGAGGGACGGCGTCGACCTTGGTCAGTGGAATCTTCCTCAGGCTAAGCTGTTGATTCCGACGGACACGCACGTGCACCGCATCTCTTACAACATCGGCCTGACCGATCGCCGCGACGCCTCGATGCGAACTTCTATGGAAATAACTGCTGCTCTGGCCGAAATCGACCCCGACGATCCTGTCAAATATGACTTTGCGCTGTGCCGGCTGGGTATACTCAAGCTTTGTCCCAAAAAGCGTGATCTTGTAAAATGCCGCAGCTGCTCGATCTACTCTGTCTGCAAGCTCTGAGGAAAGATCCCTGGCGGGTTCTTGTCGAATGCGCGAGAGGATTCAGTAGCGGCGCCCTCCCGGATAGCCGCAAGTAGCCAATAAATCGCCAAGAACCTCAGAGATTCCGCTGCTGAGTTATCCACATTTGGATGGTTTCACCGGTTCCACCCTCTCAATGAAGGCCGTGCTTGGCTATGTCGAATAATACTTCCCTCTTTCGCGTTCTACAGAGAGTGAATCGGAGCTAAATCGCTGTTTTTGGCAATCGGGGGCCGAACAATTGCTTGACTATCGTTTGCCGATTGGGTATATTTTTTTCCACGGTCTCTCGCTCCGGTGACAGGATTTTCGGCTGGCCGGGGCATACGGATGTAAAAAACGGAAGGACCATGAAGAACAACTTCTCAAGCCGGGTGCAATTGGTCGTCAAGCTGTCCCAGGAAGAGGCGATCCGGCTGGGCCACGATTACATCGGAACGGAACACCTGCTGCTGGGCCTCATCCGGGAGGGCGAAGGCGTCGCCGTCAAGATCCTGAAGAACCTGGGCGTGGAGTTGGAAAAGCTCAAGCGCACCATCGAAGATATGGTCAAGCCCGTTTCGGACAACACCATCATCGGCAATCCGCCGCTGACGAAACGGGCAGAGAAGATCCTCAAATCAACTTACCTTGAAGCAAAAGATTACAAATCGGACGTGATCGGTACGGAACACCTGCTTCTGTCCCTGGCCAAGGAGAAGGATTGTCTGGCGGCACAGGTGCTCAGCATGTTCAATATGGATTACGACACCATCAAGAGGGAGTTGACGAATATTATGAGCGGAACGCACACCTCCAGCACCCCGACCAGCAAGAAATCCGAGCCGAAGAAGAGCAAGACGCCGGCCCTGGATCACTTCGGGCGCGATCTCACGCAGGCGGCGGAAGAGGGCAAACTGGACCCGATCATCGGCCGGGAGGAGGAGATCGAGCGGGTGGCCCAGATCCTGTCGCGCCGCAAGAAGAACAACCCGGTCTTGATCGGTGAACCCGGCGTCGGCAAGACCGCCATCGCCGAAGGTCTCGCGCTCCGCATCGTCCAGAAGAAAGTGCCCCGCGTCCTTCACGGCAAACGGATCGTCACCCTCGACGTCGGCGCCCTGGTGGCGGGGACCAAGTACCGCGGCCAGTTCGAGGAACGCGTCAAGGCGATCATGACGGAACTCGAAAAAACCGATGACGTGATCCTCTTCATCGACGAACTTCACACGATCGTGGGCGCGGGCGGGGCCAGCGGCTCGCTCGACGCCTCCAACATGTTCAAACCCGCCCTCTCGCGCGGGGAACTCCAATGCATCGGGGCCACGACGCTGGACGAGTACCGCCAGTACATCGAAAAGGACGGCGCCCTGGAGCGGCGCTTCCAGAAGGTGCTCGTCGATCCGCCCACCGTCGAGGAAACCATCGATATCCTGATGCAGATCAAGATGAAGTACGAGGAGCACCATCGCGTCCGTTACACCGACGAGGCCCTCATCCAGGCGGTCAAGCTCTCGGACCGCTACATCACGGACCGCTACCTGCCCGACAAGGCCATCGACGTCATGGACGAAGCCGGTTCGCGAACGCATATCATGAACATCGTGGTGCCGCAGCGTATCCTTGATATCGAATCGGAGATCGAGCGCGTCCGTCTGGAAAAAGAAAACGTCATCAAGAACCAAAAATTTGAAAAGGCCGCCGAACTGCGCGACCTCGAAAAACGCCTGAACGAACAACTCCGGGTCGCCAAAGAGGACTGGGAACGGCACGAAGAAACGCAGGTCGTCGAGGTGGGGCAGGAAGAGATCGCCCACGTTGTGTCGATGATGACCGGCATCCCGGTCAGCAAAGTGGCCCAGACCGAGTCGGAAAAACTGCTGCGGATGGAAGAAGAACTGACCAAGCGTATCGTCGGCCAGGACGAGGCCGTGCACGCAGTGACCCGCTCGATCCGGCGCACGCGCGCGGGACTCAAGGACCCGAACCGGCCCATCGGCTCGTTCATTTTCCTCGGCCCCACGGGCGTCGGCAAGACGCAGTTCGCCAAAGAACTCGCACAGTTTCTGTTCGGCAGCTCCGACGCGCTGGTCCGCATCGACATGTCGGAGTACATGGAGAAATTCTCCGTCAGCCGGCTCGTGGGTCCTCCGCCGGGTTACGTGGGATACGAAGAAGGCGGCCAGCTCACCGAAAAGATCCGCCGCAAGCCCTACAGCGTCGTACTGCTCGACGAGATCGAAAAGGCGCATCCCGATGTGTTCAATATCCTCCTCCAGGTGCTGGACGACGGCCTGCTGACGGACAGCCTCGGCCGCAAGGTCAGTTTCAAGAACTGCGTCATCATCATGACCTCCAACATTGGCGCCCGCGATCTGACCAAATCCTCGGCGTTCGGCTTCTCGGCCAAGAACGATGCGCAGGATGAGTACGAACGGATGAAGGAAAAGGTGGAAGAGGCCACCAAGAAGCTCTTTAATCCCGAGTTCCTGAACCGCATCGACGAGGTGATCGTGTTCCGTGCGCTGAGCAGGGAAGACGTGCTCCGGATCATCGATGTGACCATGTCCGAGGTGGAACGCAAGCTCCAGGAACGGACGATCACGGTTTCGCTGACGATGAAGGCGAAGGAATTCCTGGCCGAGAAGGGCTTCGATCCCCAGTACGGCGCGCGGCCCCTGCGCCGG
Organism: Bacteroidota bacterium; assembly: GCA_037445875.1. Taxonomy (GTDB): domain Bacteria; phylum CLD3; class CLD3; order SB21; family SB21; genus JBBIJR01. Next base: position 37,692 of record JBBIJR010000007.1, read on the forward strand.
GCCATCCAGAAGTACCTGGAAGATCCGCTGGCCGAGCGGATCCTGAAAGGCACCATCTCCGAGGGCGGCCACGTGACGGTGGAAGCGAAGAAAGATGAGCTCGACTTCGTCGAGACCCGCAAGGAGATCACACAGCACGAGGTGAAGTAACAAGGGGAGTCCGTATGCTCTTTGGAAAGAAGAAGACGCAGAAACGGGAAGGCGCGCTCGATCCGGCCGAGATCATAGAGGTGATCCAAACGCTGTCCGTGAACGACGGGTGCACCGTGGAGCGCATCAACTGGGACGGATCCCGAACCGTCGTGTCCGGGCGGGTGACCCATGTTTCGACCGACGCGACCCATTTCGCGATGGTGGAAGAAGGCACAGGGGAAGCGGTGGAATTCGGTGCGGAGATCGGCGACATTGCGTCCATTCGGCGCATGGCGATCAGCATCGATCTGGACGAACACCAGACCGAATCCTACATGGAGGTCGACACCATCATCCAACTGCTGGAGGCGCTGGAACACGGCGACACGATCACCGTATCCTATTACGACGATCTGAGGGGCCGGGGTGTCTCACGCAAAGGAGTGATCACGCTGAAGGACGAATACAACAAGCTGTTCGCCATCGAATACGACGACAACGGCGAGAAGAAGGAACAACACTTCAACCTGAACCAGGACCGCATCATCGACATCATCATGGAATGACGTTTCGCCCCATAGAAACTATGCAGCCGTCCGGGCAAATCCGGGCGGCTTTGTTTTTCCTTCGGCTGCGACACCAACCTCGGTGCGAGTAGAACATGACAAAAGTCAGTTTTCCGGATACGCTCGTTAGTACCTTGTTCTGACTTAGCCCGACTTAGCCCGAGGGGAGGTTGGAATGAGATAATTGGGGTATCTGACAAAAAGTCCCTCTTGGTTGGTTGTCGCGGTTCTCTTGGCGATTGTCCCGTCTTGCCCTGAAGAGGAGGGCGACAGCGAGTTTCCCTGCCCTCCAATCTGGATAGTACCTCATCCCCCCTACGACAGCCCAGTGTGGCACCCTAACGGACGTTAATCACGTGCCTGAGGATTCGATCACATATCCTTTCGGTCCAGCATTGCCAGGGGGAACAGCATTTCAATTACGACAGCTCCGGGTTCTGGCTGATTGATGCGGATGGTTCCAACCTGAGGAGGATATTTCCCTACATGCTCTATTCCCCCGCCTGGTCGCCGGATGGACAATGGATCGCGTTTGTCTCCGGCGCACAGATCCTCAAGATGCCTTTTGACGTACTGACGGAGGAATTCGACACGTCTGCGATCGTCTCGTTGACCACGGAAGGGCTCAACTCTTTCCCGGCGTGGAGCCCTGATGGAGAGTGGATCGCCTATAGGCGAAGTTATTCCTATCCGGAACCGCATACAGTCATGGGTATCTGGCTGGTTTCGTCTCATGGAGGGAACCAACGAAGATTAGTAGGGGGTATTGACCCGGCGTGGTCGCCGGATGGTCATCGCATCATGTACGTTGGCTGGTGGGGAGAAGTCTTTGCTGCGAGTGTTACCGTACCCCTTGACACAATTCAGTTGACATTTTTCAATCAAGACAATCCCTACTCTACCGTGATTCGGTCTCCGGAGTACTCACCAGATGGGAACTCCGTCGTTTTCACGAAGTTGTGCAATGGTCTTGATACGCTGTGGATGATGGCTGTTGAGGGACTAGGCCGTGCTATGCGATCCTTGTATGCCGCTGGTGTGGACGTAAACAGTGGTCCCCCGTTCAGCTTCAGTCCCGGTGGCCGCTGGCTGGCATTTGCTTCTTATTCTAGGCGCAATGATGCTTGGCACTGCTCCAATGGCACCAATGGAAGATCAATTTCATTTCGGGCTATGAGCGGCAGTTGACATTCACTGCGAAACCCTGGAGTTACGCGACCATGACCATCCGGATTTCTATCATTTTTGTCTGTTGCATTAGCTTGTTTGGAGCATGCTATACCGACGAGCCGTCGCTGCCGACACTACCAGAGGGTACGGCTATGTTCATGTGTGTGGATGGGGGAGACAACAACGCCGGCCTGTGGATTCTGGACGCAAACACACTTGAATTGCTTGACAGCTTTAATACAGGATCTTTTCCCCCTCAGTCGGCCGTGATTTCACCAGACGGTGACGAATGGTATTCAGCTTGGAGCCTGCGACAAGGTGTTCTTGGGTACGAATCCAGACTGTTCGCAGTTGGACTGTATTCAAAGAACATCCGGAAAACCGAACAAATCAGTCATCGAGCCATTGTGGCGGATAAGGAAAAGAGATTCTTGGTGGGCTATGGCGAGGAGGCTCCGGTAGAGATATTTGAACGTCCGTCCCTTGCTTTGACACGGACCGTGTCCTTACCACGTATTTATACAGCGTTCTCATCGCCCACTCTTCCAACCCTGTATATGGTCGCATCCGAGAATGCGGCAAAACCCGGAAGTGTGTTTGTATACGACCTTGCTAGCTTTTCTGTCGTGAATGTCATTCCTGTAGTGGACACCACACGATTCATTGATCCCGCCGCCGTCGCGGTCTCACCAGATGACAAATACCTTTTCCTTTCAGCATTTAACTGGGTTGGTGGGGGCGGATACAATTCGTTCTTTATGGTGGACTTGACAACCGGTAACACAGTTACCGAACAGGCCTGCGGGGCGTTCGCGCAACTGTCTGTGACTCCAGACGGAAAGTACGTTTATATCAGTGATCCGGCAGGGTATCTCTATCAGATGAACCGAACAGAAACAATCTTGCGGTTCAATGTAGCAAACAGAAGAATGGAGACATTCGTGAATCTCCGGCACGATCTGGGACTCGAAGGATCTGTATTCATTTCCGATAAGATGCTGATAGCGTCAGATAATAGGACAATGTTTGTTTCCGTTGACGGAGACATCAGCTATGGGGGAGAATCTCCGATTCACCTGATGAAGGTCGATATGAATTCGAAGAAGATTGCGGGAGTTTTCTCACTTCCAAAAAACAGTCAGGGTTACATAACAAACAGGATAGTTTCACTGACCATAGATACCTATAGCAAGTCGACGGGGAGGTGATTCCAATGTGGACCTCTTAAGAAAACCGCCCTGTGATGGAACCACAAGGGCGGCTTCAACAAGCTGTGGTCTGGATCATTCCGTGAGTGCGGAATGGCCTTCGCTTGTACTTAAGTATAATATCAACGTTGCTTAATAGCAACAGCAGAGCAGACTCTCCCTGCTGGGAGACGGAACATACATCCTGTTATGACATGTTGGAAGGATTACAAGCATGAAAGCAATCTCAAAGTGCAGGAAATGAACAGCGACCACAGCTATTTCGACCGGTTCAAGTTGTGCGCGGTCGACCATCCGATCGGGACCGAATTGGGCGTCACGGAGAACAATGATCTTGTTCTCTACATACCGGGTCTGGTCTATTCCTCCGATCAGGCGAAACTCAATGGGGAGAATGTGACCGATTTGATCAGGTTCGATCCGGGAAGCAAAGGGGTAAGTAGTGGCGTTGAGGACTTGCTGAATATGAACTTCAGTGGAGCGTTTTTGATCCACACTCTGAAATCTCTTGAAGGCGCCACCGATAGTACAGCATTGATTACGGATCCGGGAACGATGGACTTCATTATCGATCCGCCGAAACTAGTGGCGGGAACGGTGACAACCGGAGAAACTGAATTATCGGGAAGAACATTCGCCCGGCGCGAGCGGAAGTCGATCGTCATTGTTCCCGTCGGACAGGGGACGATTCCGGAAGTTGTGGACGTTCGCTGGCATCGGGATTACGCCATCCGGTGGGCGGCATTGACCCGGGTGTTCTATGGAGGTTATCGAAGTACGCCGCTTCCCCTTCTATCTGCGGTTCACTCCAGCGGGACCGATGTAAAGAACGAACTCTTGAACACGGACCGGCAGTACGCCGAGATGGACAGCGCTGAGTACATCGAGTTAAGCTTCGGGGCGGGCGGCGCCGTTCCTGCAGGTTTCACCCGTTCGTTTGTTCTGGAAACGACAGGTCGCTACGTCAGGCCATCCCAAAACGTCAAGGAAGCTGCGAGCCTCAGTAAGACGGGCACAACCGAAGAGTCCGTTGAAGGAGTTCCGGCTTCATTCGAGTTGAAAGCCAATTATCCGAATCCCTTCAACCCTTCAACGACTATCGAATATGCAGTGCCTCGGGCGGGACACGTCGACATCCGCGTATTTGACGCGCTCGGTCGGGAGATCGCCGTTCTGGTGAATGAGACCAAGCCTGTGGGCAATTATCGGATTCGATTCGATGCGTCCGACTTTCCATCGGGCGTTTGTTTCTACCGGATGAAATCGGGTTCATTCGAAAAGACCCGCAAGTTTTTGCTCATGAAGTAGCACGCCATTGCACGAAACGCCAGCTCTCTTCGGGCTGGCGTTTCTGTCGCACACAAGTGTCGTAGCGGAGCTGTCACCTCGATGTGATCGTCTCCAAGCCGTGCCCGCCCGCTCCCGTCTCGGAGCGCCGGAGCAGGAAGGCGAACAGCAATCCGAAAAAGCCCAGGCAGGAGAAGATCCACATCCCGAGTGTATATCCGTCCGGATTGTCCGTGCCGGCGCCGGAGTAATCGTTGGCCCAGCCGATGAGCAGGTTGAACCCCGCCAGACCGACGTTCTGAATGAGCGTCATCAGACCGTACGCCGTGCCCAGTTTTTGTTCCTCGACGATATACGCCACCGATGGCCACATGATGGCAGGAATGAGCGAAAAAGCAATGCCCATCATGGCCATCGGCACATACAGCGAAACGGACGTGTAGGCCATGATCAGGTACACCGGTATCAGCAGCAGCGAGCCGAACATCATGAACAGCGCCCGTTTGCCGATTCGGTCGACCATCAGCCCGAAGAGCGGCGTGGCGATCATGGCGAACAGCGTCAGCATGCTGGACAGAAATCCGCCCGTCTCCCGCGTGACGCCGTGTGCATCGATGAAATACTTGACCGCAAACGTCTGGAACGGGAAAATGCCCGAGTAAAACGTGATGCAGAGCAGCACGATGAACCAGTAGGAAGGACTGAATTTCAGCAAGTCCGAGAAAACGAGCTTGTCGGTCGGGCCTGCGGAACCCAGTTCGTACGCGCTCTCGGCCTTGACCTCGAGGACCCAGTAGATCACCGCGCCTACAATGCACATCACCGCAAACAACACAGAAATGATCAGCGGCCACTGCCAGTGGTCGTAATACCGCTCCGCCCACGTAGGGGAATTCAGCGCCGCAAACGAACCGAGCCGCGCGATCGTGAGATTCACGCCGAACGCAAAGCTTAACTCCTTGCCCTTGAACCACTTGGCAATCGCGGTCGTGACAGCCACGATCAGCGACTCCGCTCCCAGTCCGAACACGAGCCGACCCGCGGCCATGATCCAGAGGGTGCCGGTGGCGGCGGTGATGACCGCCCCGAGAAGGCACAGGGCGGCGAACAGGAACGTCGATTTACGCGTTCCGATACGGTCAATGATGATCCCGCCCACGAGGACCATGATAATGTTCGGGATACTGTAAATGGCCTGCAACAGGCCGATGTCCGAGTCGGAGAATTTCAACTGACTGGCCAGCAGGTCGGCCAGTGGACTGATGGCGTCGTAGACGTAGTAATTGCCGAACATCGCCAGACTGATGAACACCAGCACGGCCCAGCGAAAAGCGCGCGGAGGGGGATTCTTCGGTACGGTCACAGGTTTCTTGTTAGCATTACTAAGGGGAGCGTGAAATTGTTGACAGTGGGGCGTGCATGCCTGACAGTCGCCGCTCTTCAACGGTTTAGTAACGGCTTCATGACGGATTCGAACATCTCAAACCCGCGCAAGGGGAGGTCGGGGAGGGGTTCGTCATGGCCGGCAAACCGCATCCATGACCGTCGTGACGTTTTCGCTCAACGGGATCAGCTGACGTTCTTCAGTATGGCGGTCAGGAAGTTCCAGAAACGTTCCACGGTATCGATGTAGATCTTCTCGTCGGGTGAATGGACGCCTTCCAGCGTGGGTCCGAACGAGACCATGTCGATGCCGGGACACTTCTCACCGATGATGCCGCATTCGAGTCCGGCATGGATCGCCTTGATGGCGGGTTCTTTGCCGTACAGCTGTTGGTAAGTCTGCCTCGCGACCTTGAGGATCGGCGACTGCATGTTCGGCTTCCACCCGGGATAGCCGTCGGTCCACTCGGCCGCGGCCCCGCCCATGCCGAAAACGATGCCGACGGCCTGACAGATTTCGTCGATCTCGGACGCAACCGAGCTGCGCTGGCTGGTCGTGAGGATGATCATTTTCTTGTCCATGGTGAGAACAGCCACGTTGGTGGAAGTCTCCACCAGGCCCGGGAGGTCGGCGCTCATCTTCAGAACGCCGTGCGGCAGCGCCGCGAGGGTGTGGAGGACCTTCTTCTGCAGACCCTTTTTCAACACCTTCTGTGTGCCCTTCACCTCTTCGAAAGTAATCTGCAGTCCCGGATCGACCGAGCCCAACTCCGCCTTGACGGTGGTCTCGAACTTCTGAACGGCTTCCCGTGCTTCGGCGAGCCTCTTTTTCGGTACGGCCAACACAGCTTCGGCCTCGCGGGGGATGGCGTTGCTCTTGTTCCCTCCCTGGAGCGTTGCCAGGCGAACGCCCAGTTCCGCCAGAGCGAGCAGCACCCGGTTGATGATCTTCAGCGAGTTCCCGCGGCCCTTGTCGATTTCGAGTCCGGAGTGTCCGCCTTTGAGGCCTTTGACCATCAGATGACACAGGACGGTCTGGGCCGGAGCCGCTTCGGTCTCGAGTTTCCACCGGCCAATCGTGTTGCGACCGCCCGAACAACCGACATACAACGAGCCTTCTTCCTCGGAATCGAGATTCAACAGCGTCCGGCTCTCGAGGAAGTCGCCCCTCAGATTGTTCGCGCCGGTCAGGCCGGTTTCTTCGTCGACTGTGAACAGGAACTCCAGCGGGCCGTGTTCGAGCGAACGGTCCTCCATGATGGCCAGGTTGGTTGCGACGGCGATGCCGTTGTCGGCTCCAAGCGTCGTTCCGTTGGCGCTCAGTACGTTGCCCTGGCGGACCAGTTCGATCGGATCTTTGGTGAAGTCGTGGACCTTGTCCTTGTTCTTCTCGCAGACCATGTCGAGATGGCCCTGCAGCGCTACCTGCGGGACGCGCCCTTTTCCGGCCGACGCGGGTTTTTTCACGACCACGTTTCCGTATTCATCCCGCCTGGTTTCGAGGCCCAGACGTTTGGCCGTGCCCATTACGTATTCGATCATCGCGCCTTCGTTCTTAGACCCGCGGGGAATGCGCGAGATCTCGGCGAAGTACTTCCAGACTCGTTCCGGTTTCAAGCCTTCCACAGCGTTCGACATAACAAGAACTCCTTGCTTAATTCACGCACGGCTGATGAGACGAACCGACGGCATCGAGGATCACGATCTTTTCCCTTTCCAGCATCTGCACGAATTTGCCGATGCGCTCGTAAACCGGCTCGATCGATTCTCCGAACTTCGCCCTCATGGAGGCAGCGATTTCCTTGATCGGCGTCTGTCCGTCGAAACGGTTCCACACAAAACTCCCGAACACGTCCAGCCGGATGCGGAAGTGCGGCCTGGCCAGATGGGGCAGAAGATACTTCACGGCAAGGCGGTTGCGAAACTTGGGTATGAGCAGCACCACCTGGTCGTTATCGCCGAGTTCCCAGGACACATTCCTGAGCGGCCGCACCTCAAGCAGATTGACATCGTTCCCGTCCACCGGCAAGCCCTCCGCGCGCTCAGAATACGGCCGTCGGCGGAGCCGGTTCATCCGGTTTGCCCGCGTTCTTGATGGGTATCTGAATGAGAATGAACGCAATTACGGCAAACACGGCCAGACTGGTCACGATCGAAGGATGTTCGAACACGGCGAACAGCCTGGTCTCGGTGAAGGCCAGCGTCGCAAACAGCAGACCGATCAGCGCCTCTCCGGCGATGAGGCCGGCGGCCAGCAGCACGCCCGTGTTCTCCACACGGGCTTTCTGCGCGTCGTTGAACTGGCGCCTGGCGTTCATGCGCTCCACGACGCCTTTGATGACGCCTCCGACGAAGATCGCGAACGTTGTCTCGAGCGGGAGGTACATTCCGACGCTGACGAGCATCGGGCTCTTGACCTGCATGAGGACGAAGCCGAGACCCATGAGCATACCGACAATGATCAGCGGCCACGCCATTTCACCGCCCACGATCCCCTGGGACAAGAGCGCCATCAGGCTGGCCTGCGGGGCAGGCAGATTGCGGCCGCCGAACCCGGTGCCGCCCGTGTTGATGTCGCCCTGATGCAGCACGACGAGGGGCAGGAACAGTACGACGGAGGCGAGACCGACGCCGAACAGGTCGCCGACCTGCATCTTCCATGGCGTGCCGCCGAGGATATGCCCGACTTTGAGGTCCTGCAGCATTTCACCGGCCACCGCGGCGGAAACGCAGACAACCGCCGCCACGCCAAGAACGGCGGCCACTCCGGTGGAGCCCTTCATGCCGAGCGCCACCATCAGGATCGCGGCGACCAGCAGAGTGGACAACGTCAAACCGCTGATCGGATTGTTGCTCGAGCCGATGATGCCTACCAGATAACCGGACACCGCGGCAAAAAAGAAGCCCGCGATAATCATGACGATCGTGGCCACCAGCGCGGCTGCCACGTCGCCGGAAAAGTAGTAGTAGATAAAGAAGGTCGCAACGGCAGAGGCCAGGATGCCCAGCATGATCCAGTTGAACTTCATGTCGGCTTCCGTGCGGACGGTTGTGTGTTCGCCGGTGGCCGCCTTCTTAACGTCTCCGATCGAGCGCTTGATGCCGGTGATCAGGCTGTTGCGCATGCGGAACAGCGTATAGCCCGCCCCGACCAGCATGCCGCCGATTGCGATCGGCCGCACGATGTACTTCCAGACGTTGGTGGACAGGTCGATCCAGGTGTGGTCCGTCGGCATCTCGCCGGCCGGCAGCAGCGTGGGGAGGAGAGAAGGAGCGAGGAAATAGGTGATGATGGGAACAAACAAACCCCACGCGAGCAAACCGCCGCTGAAATTCAACGAAGCGAGTTTCGGACCTATGATGTAGCCGACACCGATGTAGGCCGGGCTCACGCCGGGGGAACTGAGCACCATACCACCCTCAGCGGTCGCATTTCCGCTGGCGCGCAAGCCGATCGATGCTTTCGAGAAGGCGACGAACTTTTCCCATTGCGTCGCGAATACTTTGAACTGCCCCATGGCCTGTATCAGCGCGCCGATGCCCATTGCGCCGAACAGATACTTGGCTCCGGTCCCTCCGGTGCGGCCAGCCTTGTGGATTTCCGAGGCGGCCACGGACTCGGGGAACGGCAGTTCCACATCCTCCACCATCACCCGGCGCAGCAGGGCCACGAACATGATGCCAAGCACGCCGCCCACGAACATGATCGCCGTGGAAGCCAGGTAATGCTCGACGGTGGCGAATTCGGTCCAATCGGGCAGCACTTCGCGCGCGATGAAAAACGCCGGTATCGTGAAGATCGCCCCGGCGGCCACGGATTCGCCGATCGAACCCACCGTACGGGCGAAGTTCTCTTCGAGGATCGTTCCTTTCATCAGTCGAAGAAGCGCCATGCCGATCACGGCGGCCGGATAGGTGGCAGCGATGGTCATGCCCGCTTTCAGACCCAGATACGCGTTGGCGGCTCCCAGCACCACGCTCATGACCAGTCCGATGATCAGGGCGCGAATCGTAAACTCCTTCATCGAAGTCTCGGCGGAAACATACGGCTGAAATCCTCCGGCCAATTTGCTGTCCGACATACAGCTCTCCTTGAATTAGTGGGATGTCCTGCCCATCCTCAGGGTTGCGAGACGATGTTACGCGCTTGTGCGCAAGGGGATCGAGGCTTTCAAGAAAAGAACGGTGATTGGTGTACGAAAAGCGGCAAAAATATAGAGACTGAGCCAGTGAAAGTCAATTGTTTTCCCCACCGCAGCCAAAAACAAATTGATTTTCGTTGCGGCAATGGATAGATTGCGCAAAACTCTCCGACCTCCATCCGCCATGATCAAAGCGGTTCTCTTCGACATGGGCAACACGCTCCTGCGGCAGGACAATGTCGAGGGGGAAAAGATGGAGCGGGCCGGATTTATCAATCATATCAACGTCTTTCGCAAGCGAGATCGGAACCAGCCCACGCTCGAACAGTGGAGCGCCCACTTTGCCCGGCTGAGAAAGCCGCTTCAGGCGCTCGCCGAACGCTTCCACGTCGAGATCGCCGTGGACAAGATCCTTGCTTCCATGATCGAATTCTATGATCTCCCCCGCGACCTTACAGCGTCCATGCTGACGGTGCTCCTGTATCAGCCGCTGATGAACGCCCGGGTGCTGTTCCCGAACGTGGAAGAGACCCTGACCCTGCTGCGGGACCAGAACCTGCGGCTGGGCCTGATCTCCAATACGCCGGTTCCCGGCGTCCTGTGCCGCGAGACGCTGGCCAGGCTGGGCATTCTCGAGTATTTCGAATTCACCTTCTTTTCGTCCGAACTGGTGTTCCGAAAGCCGCATCCGCACATGTTCGACACCGCCTTGCATCGTCTCCGGTTGAAGCCCGCTCAGGTTCTGTTCGTCGGTGATCAGATCGACACAGATCTGGTGGGTGCGAAAGCCGTCGGGCTCAAGACGGCCTGGCTGAACCGGCCGGGGAGGAAGAAGCAACCGAAGGTCCGGCATCAAATAGCCGACCTCGGAGAAGTGGCCGAACTGGCCGCCCGATTATGAACGCCGTTCGCCGGATTTTGTTCGATTTCGACTACACGCTTGCGGATTCCTCGGAGGGTATTCTGGCGAGTGTGAACCATGCGCTGGAACGCGAGGGTTGCCCGCCGGCCGATGCGGAAACGGTGCGCCGCATGATCGGACATTCCCTCGAGGAAACGTTCGGCCAGTTCATCGACCCGCGCCGCACCGATTGCATTGCGCGGTGCAAAGATTGGTTTATGCAGTACGCTGACACGGGGGAAATGGTCCGGCAAACGGTCATTCTGCCGGACGTGCCGCAGACCCTCGATCGGCTGCGGCGCAGCGGCTACGCGATGGGCATCGTTTCGACCAAACGGCGGTCCACGATTGCGGACACCCTGGCGGTCCATGACCTGGGAGGGTACTTTCGGGTGATCGTGGGATACGAGGACGTGGAAAGGCTCAAACCGGACCCGGAAGGACTGTTCAAGGCGCTCCAGGCCCTTGGAGGAACCGTGTCCGACACCGTTTACGTGGGCGACAGCCTGATCGACATTCAGGCCGCCAGAAATGCCGGCTTGCGGATCATAGCGCTGGCGACGGGCAGGACCACGTACGAGACCCTGCTGGCGCACGCCCCGGACCGGACGGTGCGATCGTTCGCTGAACTGCAGGAGGTGCTTCAGTTGTGATCGACCGGGGAACCCGTACGGCCGCCGTTCTGCTGGCGGCCCTGATCGGCTGCGGCTCTCCGCAAACCGCCGTCAAAGCGCCTGTGCTGGAAACGCGGCCGCTCCAGGAGGACACCACGGGGCAGGACGAAAGCTATAAAGTCGGGTCGCTGCTCGATGAGGACTGGAAGATCGAACCGCGCCAATACCCGTACCACGGGCGACGCGTCAAAAGCCTCGAGACCAGCGGGGATACGGCGGCGAGTCGGGGTGAACTGGCCGTGCTGGGATTCCGCGTCCAGATACTTACAACGACCGACTATCATCGCGCCATGGCCGTTCGCGACGAGGCGCTGGCGAAGTTTACCGCCGAAGTGTACCTCGACTACGAACCGCCCAACTACAAGGTTCGCGTCGGCAACTGCATCAATGCCGACGACGCTGAGGCGTTGAGAAGCGAGGCCAAGACGCTTGGTTTTGCCGACGCCTGGATCGTCAAAACCAAAGTGATCGTTCGAAAAGACTGAGGAACACAAAAACCAATAAAGGGAGTAAGACCATGCAAATGAAGGACATCAAGACGATCGGCGTGCTCGGCTGCGGTCTGATGGGCTCTGGCATCGCGCAGGTGGCAGCGGCTTCAGGATTCAAGACCAGGGCCAGGGAGGTAAGCCAGGAGCTGATCGACAAAGGCCTGGGAAGCATCAAGAAACAGCTCGAGCGTAACGCCGCCAAAGGCAAGATCACGACTGAGGAAAGGGACAAGACGCTGGGCAATCTCAGCGGTACGATCCACCTCGACGACCTGAAGGACTGCGATGTGATCATCGAGGCCGTCACCGAGGACGTGGCCGTCAAGAACCAGATGTACAGCCACCTCGACAAGATCTGCCCGTCGCACACGATCTTTGCGTCCAATACCTCCAGCCTGACCATCACCGAAATGGCGGCCAGCACGCAGCGGGCGGACCGGTTCTGCGGGATGCATTTTTTTAACCCCGTGCCGGTGATGAAACTGGTGGAGATCGTCAAAGGCGTGCGAACGTCGGACGAGACGTTTCAGACCGCGTTCGAGCTCGGCAGGGCCCTCGGGAAAACGCCCATCGGCGCGAAGGACAATTCGGGATTTGTGGTGAACTTCCTGCTCGTCCCGTATCTGCTGGGTGCCATCCGCGCCGTGCAGAACGGGATCGCCTCGATCGAGGACATCGACAAGGGTATGATGTTGGGCTGCGGGTATCCGATGGGTCCGCTGACGCTGCTCGACTTCGTCGGTATCGACACGACGTACCGCATCGCGGAGATCATGAACCGCGAATACGGTGAATCGATGTACTCGTGTCCGCCGCTGTTGAGGAAGATGTTCTTGGCAGGCTTCTACGGCCGCAAGTCCGGCAAGGGTTTCTACGACTACACGTCCGGCACACCGGTGGTGAACCAGGAGATCGTAAATTACGTGAAGATCGGCTAAGACCCGACCGCGTTCGCGAAGAAGGAGCGTGACCGCACCGGTCAAACGGTGGTTCCGTCACCGCGGGCGGGGACACCATTCGTCGCGCCGGTCGCAGGGATTCACCCGATGCCGCTGAGCCAGAGGCGTAGAACGCATAGCTTCAGCCCCGACTTCGCTCCGCATGATGGGGGAAGGCGCATACCAAGCTTCACGGCGAGCGGGGCCGAACCGTGAAGCTCCTATCCTATCGTGATCAACACCTGTCCCTTCTCGACGTTCTTTCCTGGGCGGACATTGACGGTGGTGACTTTGCCTGACGTGGGTGACTTGATCTCGTTCTCCATCTTCATTGCTTCGAGGATCACCATGCCCTGACCCTGTGCCACCGTGTCGCCCTCCGCCACCATCACCTTGGTCACAAGGCCGGGGATCGGAGCCTTGACCTCCCCGCCGCCCGCCTGGGCAGCCTCGGCGATGAACGACCGCATCAGGTGGGTCCGCTCGTCTTCAACGAGGAACTCGAAGCGGTGGCCGCGCGTATAGACCACGTGTTTGTCCTTGTTTCGGTCGATCACGAGGCGGAAGGACTCGTTGCGTACGATCATCGAATACAGCGAGCCCTTGCCCACCGCTTTGAAGTCGACCGGAAACTCCTCCACTTGGCCGTCCGGGTCCGTGTAGCGGACGAAGAGTCCTTCCTCAGACTCAGCGATTTCCACGTCGTGCGTGATCTTGCCGTTTGTGACCTTGTACTTCATGCGAAATGCGGGGAGTAACTTCGAGCCAAGATAGGCGGACTCAGCGTAAAAAACAAGGACTCAGGACAGTGATCAACAGGCATTTGGGGTGTGTCATCGACCCAGACACAACATGGGGTTGTGCCACGTCGAGCGCAGCGAGACATCTGGGGGGCGAGCCGTGATCAATGGGCAGTGGTCAACGAGCAGTGATCAATGAGCAGCTGTGTCATGTCGAGCGCAGCGAGAC
>JBBIJR010000007.1:51651-52740 GCA_037445875.1 Bacteroidota bacterium
AGACACAACATGGGGTTGTGCCACGTCGAGCGCAGCGAGACATCTGGGGGGCGAACAGTAATCAAATTGAGCAGTGATCAATGAGCAATCCCGACCACACCCCCGTTCGGGACTCCACGATGACTGATAACTGCTTACTGATCACTGTAATGTAACAATTTTCCCTTGTCGAAAGTGCCTTCCATGTGTACATTTGACGGTGTTCCATTAGGTTTGCAAACCGTCGCCACTAACGATAATGTCCATCGTATGGCTAAGAACTTTGTATCCAACCAGGACGTCACGATCCGCCTGTTCAAGAGCGATTTCCTCGAGTTCTTCACGCGGATACACTTCACCGTTCCCCTCATCGTCTTCGGACCCATTGCGGCGTACTTCGTGTATCGCTCCGTGGCAACGCTCGGTTTGTCCGTAGCACATACGGCCGGTTGGTATCTCCTCGGTCTGGCGGTCTGGACGCTGACGGAGTACGTGTTGCACAGGTTCGCGTTCCACTATGAGCCGCCCGGCAAGGTGGGTCAGCGTATACACTTCCTCGCCCATGGCATCCATCACGATTACCCGATGGACTCCTGGCGGTTGGTCATGCCTCCCATCATTGCCCTCCCGCTGGCCGCAATGTTTTATAGCTTGTTTTTACTGATATTCGGTACACACGCATCGCCGCTCTTCGCCGGATTCGTGACCGGGTACGTGTGTTACGACCTGACCCATTATGCCATCCACCATTTCAACATGCACTCCCGGTTGTGGCTCGCGATCAAGAACCATCACATGAAGCTCCATTTTCAGAACCCAGAGCGTGGATTCGGTGTGAGTTCCCCGCTCTGGGACGTCATATTTAGAACCAATTTCCCCTCGAAGGAAAAGACCAAGAGTGAAGTCGAGGAACACATGGCATGAAAAGAGTTGGTGTCATATTGTCAGGCTGCGGCCATCTTGACGGAGCGGAGATACGGGAGGCTGTGTTGACGCTTCTGTCGATCGACCGTGCGTCGGCAGAAGCTGTGATCATGGCCCCTGGTAGTGAGGTTCCTTGCGTCAATCACTTGACGGGCAAGGAGAGCGGAGAAAAGAGGAACGTCCTGG
>JBBIJR010000007.1:52750-69139 GCA_037445875.1 Bacteroidota bacterium
ATCGAGCAGCGTCTGCACCATCATCGTGATATTGGCCTGGTCGAGGCCGCCCGGATTGCTCGAGGTCAGATCAAAGATGTGGCCAAGGTAAAGGCGGATGAGCTGGATGCGGTGGTCTTGCCCGGTGGTTACGGGGCGGCGAAGTGTCTTTCGACGTTCGCAGTCGAAGGCAGCAAGGCTTCCGTGCATCCGGCGGTCGAGAAACTGCTCCGGGCCGTGCATGAACAGCGGAAGCCCATCGGTGCGATTTGTATTGCGCCGGCGGTGATTGCGAGGTTATTCGGTTCGGAGGGTGTCCAGGTCACGATCGGGAACGATCCCGGAACGGCGTCTGAGATCGAGAAATGCGGCGCCCGCCATGTCAAGCGCGCCGTCAACGAGGTCATGGTGGACGACAAGCACAAGGTCGTCACCACGCCCGCCTACATGTACGGCGACGAACGGCTGAGCCGTATTGCTGAAGGCATTGACCGGTGCGTTAAAGCAGTACTTGAGATGGCGTGACCACGTGCCTGGTTAAGTAGTTCATTTTTAGTGGACGAGTGTCAACGGCGTTCATGCCCGTTCCTTGCAAGCGAGAGGTAGGGTGCAGGATTGTCCTTCCCTTGCGGTTGGGGAGGTGTATCCGATGGATGACGCAACCCCATCCCACGACTGCGTCTGGGTCGACATAATAGGGTGCTTCGCACTGCAAAACATTCGCAACTCCACTCTTTCCCTCCCCTGCGCCAAGGGCAAGGACGCGGGGGGCGTTGGCCCTCCCCCAGACGTCTCGCTCTGCTCGACACTTCCCGATTAAAGTACGACCCCTCTCCATACGCAGGGGAGGACGAAGTGGGTTTGAACAGCAACCCAAGTGTTCTTAATAACTTATCGCGGAGGCGGAAGTGTCCACCGTGACTCGTGGCTGAATATCAGTTTCATGCTTACTTGTTTATCACTTGTTTTGCTCCTATTTACTCTTGAGCTCTGCATTCCCGGAACTCCTCTTCGGGCATTGGGAATGGCCGCCTGCGAACGAGATCGCCCATTCGGCGCATGGGCGCACGGAATGGCTCAAGATCTTACTCCCTCAGTTTCCGCGAACAAGCAGTAGCAACGGCGCTCTCCTTATTGGCACAGACCATGTGATCGTCCAGCGCCTCCGCTTTCCGGGTTAGATGCCATGCGTGTATCCCCCCGAAACTTCCCTCCGTTCATTCGTATAACCCCAGAGTAACGCACGTCTGAAATCCTATCTAACTATCTGTAAATACAGGAGATTGTCATGCGATTTCTGTCACATCTGTTGATCGCTGTATGGCTGGCGCCCTCGTTTCTGACGGCAGGGCCGGGCGATGAGGCCAATCCGTTCTTCGCGCCGTTCAATGAGACGGCCAACCTTGCCGCCATCAACGCGCCGACGATCAAGAGTTCTTCCGAAGAGATTGTCAAACGCTCGCGCGCGGCGCTGGAGCAGATCTACGCCGTGAAGGCCGAGGAACGCACGTTCCAAAACACCATGCTGCGCCTCGACGACGCGATCAATGAACTGCACAAGGTAATGTACCTCGTCTACCTGATCGGAAATACACACCCGGACGATGCCACCCGCGACCAGGCCAATGCGTCGATGTCGGACCTGAACAAGTTCGAAAATGAACTGCAACTCGATGAGAATCTCTTTCAGGCGGTGAAAGAGTATTCGAAAACCAAAGAAGCGGCGGGGTTGAGCGGGTATAAGAAGAAATTCCTGACCGAAACGGTCCGGGACTTCGAGCGAAACGGTTTCGCGCTGCCGAAGGACCAACGCGATTCGCTGAAAGTCCTGCTGGACAAGCTCGGGGACCTGGGCATCGCGTTCAACCAGAACATTGCCGCCGTGTCGGATTTCCTAGTCGTCACGGAACAGGATATGGAGGGCATGCCGGAAGACTACAAATCCGGCCGGCGGCAGGAGGACGGGACGTATAAGATCGACCTGAGCTATCCGTCGTACTCGGCGTTCATGAAATCGGCTACGTCCGGTTCCGCACGCAAAGCGCTGTGGATGAAATACAACAACCGCGCGGCGGACGTGAATCTCGACGTGCTCTCGGAAATCCTCCGGTATCGCCAGAAAACGTCGCGGCTGCTGGGATACAATACGTATGGCGAATACCGCGTGGCGGACCGCATGGCCAAAACTACACAGGCGGTGTGGGACTTCGAGAACCGGCTGATGGAAAAGGTCAAGGCCAAAGCGAAAGTGGATTACGATGAATTGCTCGAAGCGAAGCGCGCCTATCTCAAAGACGCAAAAGTCAAGACCATCGACCCATGGGAGGCTTCGTTCTATAACAACATCCTGCTCCAGCAGAAATACCAGGTTGACCAGGAGAAGGTCAAGGAGTACTTCGAGTTGAACAACGTCATCGACGGGCTCTTCCGGATTTCCCAGCACCTCTTCGACGTACAGTTCGAGGAAATCGCCGATCCGTCGGTCTGGCATGAGGACGTGCGGGCCTTTGCGGTCAGGCAGGACGGCCGGCTGATCGGCCGCTTCTATCTGGACCTGTACCCGCGGGCCAACAAGTACAGCCACGCGGCGTGTTTTGCCATGATCCGCGGCAAGCAAATGGAGTCCGGGTATCAAATGCCCGTGGCGACGCTCGTGTGCAATTTTCCCCAGCCCACGGCCGACCGGCCCGCGTTGATGTACCATGCGCTCGGCAGCTCCAGCGTAGAGACGTTCTTCCACGAATTCGGCCACGTCCTCCATAACCTGCTCACGACGTCGGAATTGTATTCGTTCGCGGGCACCCAGGTCGCGCGCGATTTCGTCGAAGCCCCGTCGCAGATTTTCGAGAACTGGGCATGGAACTACGACGCCTTGAAGTTGTTTGCCAAACACTATAAGACCGGCGAAGTGCTTCCGAAGGAGATGTTCGACAGGATGCTCGCGGCGCGTAACGTCGGATCCGGCATTGCGGCCAGTTATCAGATCTTCTATGGCGTGCTGGACATGACCCTGCACGATCGCTTCGACCCGAACGGGACCAAGACCACAACCGACGTCGTGAAAGAGGTACAGAATCGCATCACGCCGTATCCCTACGTCGAAGGAACACACATGCAGGCCGCTTTCGGCCATCTGGAGGGCTACGGTGCGAGCTACTACGGCTACCTGTGGTCCAAGGTGTATTCGGCGGACATGTTCTCCGTTTTTGACAAGAACGGGATCCTCGACAAGAACACGGGTCGGCGCTACCGGGAGATCATACTCGCCCGCGGTGCGACGCAAGAGCCGTTGGAGTTGGTGAAGGAATTCCTCGGCCGCGAGCCAAACGAGGAGGCGTTTCTGAAGGCGCTGGGGCTTTGACTATTAACAATGATTGGTAATCAATGAACAATGCCCGCCCTTCCTCCTGAGCGCTCGCTGAGCAGGGAATCGCATCGAGGGAGTCGGGCATGCTTCCGGGCCCCCGGATGGGTAGCTCCTTTGCGGTTCTTCCGCTCGGATGCGCTTTTCTCGTTTCCTCGCAAACGCCGACTTGAGGGTAGGGGCTATGGGACCCTGAATGCGGAGCCTCATGTTGATACGAACTCCGCCCTTCATCAACTCGGATCTGGGGCCGAAGCCGCAAGTCGGGCCTCTCGTTTCGGCAACAAGATATTGAATATGTTAAATTTATTTCAATTAACCCAGTCGATGGAAGATACTGCTTGACAAATGGCAATCCCCGCCGTATATTGGAAACCACAGATACTCAATTGGTTTCCATGGGACCAGCTTGATGGACGAAGATAAACAGGCGCAAGTCAGAATAGTCGAAGCCGCAAAGGAGCGGTTCCTCAAGCTCGGCTTCAACGCCGTCACAATGGATGAACTGGCCTTCGATCTCGGGATGAGCAAGAAGACACTGTATAAACACTTCCCTACGAAGACCGACCTGCTGAAGGCCGTAATGGATGATCGGCGCACGGAGCTGGAACAGGGCATCCAGAAGTTCCTTCGCGATGAGAGCCTCCCGTTGGGCGAGAAGCTCCAGCAGACGATGGCCTATCTCGCGGAAAAGACCGGCGAGGTTTGCCAGGGGTTCTTCCTTGAGGTCAGCAGGACTGCACCCGAGGTATTCCGGTCGATCGAGGAATGGCGCAGGGAGAAAGTCGAAAACGAGTTTCGTGCACTCGTCGCCGAAGGTGTCCGTACCCACGTGTTCCGCGCCGATCTTGATCAGAACCTGATGGTGATCACCTTCCTCCAGATGATCGACATGTTGCGGCCGGAGGTCATGGGCGAGTCGGACCTTTCTCCCCGCAGAGTGTTCGAAGAGATCCATCGCGTCGCCTTCCGTGGCATCTTGACCGAGGAGGCCAGAAAGAAGTTCTTCTCACAGGAAGTTGTTTTGCCTGAATTTAAAGACACGCAATTCACACTCACCAATGGAGCCAACGGGACGGCGTAGCATAATTTTTGAAACTTCCCACAGCGGAAACCGTATAGACTGCATTCGGTTTCCCAGCAGGCAGCGTCAAAGACAGCTGCTTTTTTTAGAACCAACAGGAAACTGAAGATACCAAACAGGTTTCGAAAGATGACAAGAGCATACGTTGAAGCAGAGGATTTGAGGGAACGGATAGTCGAGGCGGCCCGGGAACGCTTTTTCTCCTTGGGAGTCAGCCAGGTCACGATGGAAGAACTGGCGCACGATCTTGGAATGAGCAAGAAGACTGTCTACAAGTTCTTCACCAGCAAGGACGAGCTCGTGAAGGCTGTCCTCGAACTCGTGAAGGAAGAAGTGGAGCGGAACATCTGCCGGATCACGGAAAATAACGAAATGGATTTCGTGCAGAAACTGAAGTCCACGATGACGTATCTCGCGCTGCATTATTCCAGGTGGAGCCCGGCCCTGGTGCAGGACCTTCGGCGAAATGCCCCGCACGTGTGGAAACAGATAGAGGAATTTCGGAAACAGAAGATGGAGGGTTGCGGCGACGAGATCCGGCAGGGAATCGAGGCGGGCGTGTTCCGCTCCGACGTCGACCCGAAGCTGGTCATGCGGCTGTTCTCGCATTCGATCCAGACGATGGTGCATCCCGAAATGCTGTCACAGATGCCGTATTCCGCCGGACAGGTCTACGAAACCATCGTGAAAATCATCTACGGCGGGATGTTCACCGACGATGCCCGCCGGAAGTTCTTCCAATCCGAAACCCCACCCAAGGAGCCCCATACATGACGTTCCGCTTTGTTCTGCTGATGGCCCTGGCCGCAAGCCCGGTGCTGCGCGCTCAACAGAAGATGACCGTGGAGGAGTGTATCCGCGTCGGTTTGGAGAACAGCAAGTCGCTGCATATCTCCAAGGCCGCGCTCGACGGGGCACAGGCCCGCACCGGTGAGGCCCGCGCCGCCCGTTTGCCATCGCTCAGATTCTCTGCAGGATACACGCGGCTGAGTACGGTTCCCGACGTGACGTTCATCAACCCTCAGGACAGCAGCGAGTTCACTTTCTCGCAGAACGTCTTCGACAACTACAGCCTCAAGCTCTCGTTGAGCCAGCAACTGTTTTCCGGTTTCCGCCTCGAGAACAACCACCGTGCGTCAAGGCTCAGCGAAGACGCCGCACAGCAGGATTATGAGAACGATCAACTCGAGCTGGTCTTCAACGTCAAGGCGGCCTACTGGAACCTGCACGGAGCGATTGCTTTCAAGGCCTTCGTCGATGAAAACGTGGAACAGGTGAAAGCTCACGTCAAAGACGCCCAGAACCTGATGGCCCAGGGTATGCTGACCAATAACGACGTGCTCAAGGTGCAGGTGCAGTTGTCCAATACGCAGCTGCTCCAGATCGACGCGGCCAATGCCGTGGAGATCGCCCGTATCCGGCTCAACAACGTCATGGGCCTGCCGCTGGACACGCGGATCCAACTATCCTCGCAGCTCGAAAGCAAACCCGCGCTCGAGTATCAGCAGGCGGAAGGCCTCGTGGGCGCCGCCATGAAGACCCGGAACGACGTTCGCGCCACCGAGCTCCGCGTGAAAGCCGCGGAAACGTCCGTGCGCGCGGCGAAAGCGGGCTATTATCCCCAGTTGTCGATAATCGGGAATTACTACTACAATCGTCCCAATCAGCGCTACTTCCCGACGCGCAATGAATTCAAGTACAGCTGGGACGTCGGCCTGAATGTGAATTTCGACCTGTGGAACTGGAACGCCACCGGTTACCAGGTCGGGCAGGCCCGGGCCGCGTTGACCCAATCGCGCGAGACGCTTGGCCTGCTCAAAGACCGGATCAGCCTCGAGGTTACTCAGAACTACCTGAACCTGCGCCAGGCCCATGAGAAGATATCCGTTGCCGAACAGAGCATCGAGCAGGCGCAAGAGAACTACCGGATCACGAGCGAGAAATTCAAGAAAGGCCTCGCGCTGACCTCGGACCTGCTGGATGCGGAAGTCGCGCTCCTGCAGGCCAAAACCAACCACACGCAGGCCCTGGTGGACTATGAACTGGCCGAGGCCGGCCTGGCCAGAGCGCTCGGAAAAGAAGAGTCGTTGCAATAAGCACACAAGGAGTGACGTTATGAAGCAGCTCAAGACCGCATTGATGGTACTTCTAGGACTGGGGGGGATCGTGATCGTGTTATGGAACAACAAAGCCAAGAGCGCCACGATGACAAGGACGGACATCCTCTCTTCGTTTCCCGTGAAGGTTGCCGCTGTGACTCAGGAGGATGTACAGGAGGAACTTTCGCTCGTCGGCACGATCGTTGCGCACAATGACGTGGTCATCGTTTCCGAAACCCAGGGCCGGGTCACGGCCGTGACGGCAAAAGTCGGAGATTACCGAAAGGCGAGTTCCGTGCTGGTCCAGGTGGACGACGAGCTCAAGGAGGCCAATCTGAAGGCGGCCCGAGTCCAGTATGAGACGACCAGGAAGGACCTCGAGCGTTACGAGGGCTTGTACAAGGACAAGAGCATAACCGAATCGCAGTACGACCAGGCGCGGCTGGCGTATCAGTCGGCCGAAGCGCAGTACATCGTCGCTCGACGGCAGTACAACGACACCAAAATCACCACGCCCATTTCCGGTGTGGTGACGGCACGAAACGTCGATGTCGGAGCGATGGTACAGCCGGGCATGGCCATCGCCAACGTAGTTGATATTTCGAAACTCAAGGTCAAAGTCAACGTTCCCGAACAGGACGTCTTCAAGCTCAACGTGGGCGACGCCGTCACGGTTACCACGGACGTATATGCGGGCACGGCCTTCCAGGCGCACGTTACGAGCATTGCCTCGAAGGGGGACGATGCACACACGTATCCGGTAGAATTGAGCCTGCAGAACAGCCAGGACCACCCGCTGAAGGCCGGCATGTTCTGCCGTGTGATGTTCCGGTCGGCGCCGCAGAGGAACACCACCGTGATTCCGCGCGAGGCGCTGGTCGGCAGCCTGAAAAAACCGCAGGTCTACGTTGTCGAAAACGGCACGGCCCTGCTCAAGGACGTCGTCATCTCCGGTGCGGTGAAGAACAAGGTGGCCGTATCCGAGGGGCTTGAGGCCGGCGCGTTCGTCGTTGTCGGCGGGCAGAACAACCTGCAAGACCGCGCACCGATTTCCATTGTCGAGTAACGTTAACGAGGAACGGTCATGACCCTTACAGAACTTTCGATCAAGAGGCCTACGCTGATCCTGATCGTCTTTGCTGCGCTGACGGTGCTCGGCCTCTTCGGTCTCACACAACTGAAGTACGAACTACTGCCGAAGATCACGCCGCCGGTGGTGGTCATAACGACGGCCTATCCGGGCGCGTCCCCCTCCGAAGTGGAGAACACGGTCACGAAGCCGATCGAGGACGCCGTTTCGGGCCTGGATAAGATCGATCGCGTGAATTCGACGTCGCAGGAAGGCCTTTCGTTCGTTACAATCGAGTTCATCCAATCCGCAGACATCGACGTGGCCCTGCAGGACGCGCAGCGCCGGGTGAACGGTATACTGGCGACGCTGCCGGAAGACGTGCGGCCGCCGGTCCTTTCGAAGATTGCGTTGGACGAAATCCCCGTACTCCGCCTCGGCGCCACGAGTTCCCTGGCCCCGCGCGAATTCTTTCAGTTCCTCAAGGACCACGTTCAGCCGCAGATCGCCCGGATTGCGGGCGTCGGCCAGGTGGTGCTTGTGGGCGGGGAAGAACGCGAGATACGCGTCAATCTGGACGCTGACAAAGTACGTTCGTACGGCCTGTCCATCGCACAGGTAACGGGCGCCATCAAGGCATCCAACCTCGACTTCCCGACCGGCAAGATCGCTGATGCGCGTAACCAGTACATCGTGCGCGTGGCGGGCAAATTCACCTCCGTCGAGGAGATCCGCAACCTCGTCATCGCGCGGTCGGACCAGGGCGGTGAGATTCGACTGTCCAACCTGGCGGAAGTGGAAGACGGCAGCCGTGACCTGACGAGTGCGAGCCGACTCAACGGCAACGCGGCCGTCGGCATTCTTGTTCAGAAACAGTCCGATGCCAATGCCGTCGACGTGAGCCGGCTCGTGAGGGCGCAATTGACCAAATTGGAAACGGCATACGCCCGGCACGGCCTGAAGTTCGACGTCGCGCAAGACGGCTCGACCTTTACGACCGATGCGGCCGACGGCGTCAAACACGACCTGGCGCTCGCCGTCCTGCTCGTGGCGGCCGTCATGTTCCTGTTTCTCCACAGCGTCCGTAATTCGCTCATCGTCATGGTTGCCATACCGGCCTCGCTGTTTTCGACGCTCTTTGTGATGTATCTGATGGGTTTTTCCCTCAACCTCATGACGTTGCTCGGTCTGTCTTTGGTGATCGGCATCCTGGTAGACGATTCCATCGTTGTGCTGGAGAACATCTACCATCACCTTGAAAAGGGGGAGGAACGCCGATCCGCAGCCCTGCAGGGACGGAACGAGATCGGTTTTGCCGCCCTGTCGATCACCCTTGTGGACGTGGTCGTGTTCGTTCCGTTGTCGCTGACCTCCGGGCTCATCGGCGATATCATGCGCGAATTCGCCATTGTCGTGGTGGTTTCTACGATGATGAGCCTCTTCGTGTCCTTCACGATCACGCCGCTGCTGGCCTCCCGGTTCTCCAAACTCGAGCATGCGAATCGCCGTTCGCTCATGGGAAAGTTCGCCGTCGGGTTCGAGGCGCTCTATGAACACATCAAGGAACATTATCTGAACCTCCTTCGCTGGAGCCTTGTGCATCGCAAAACGATCGTGTTCGGGACGGCGCTCGTTTTCATCTCATCCGTTGCATTGATCCCGATGGGCTTCATCGGTAATGAGTTCATCACCGAATCGGACCGCGGTGAGTTCACCGTCTTCATCGAGACGCCGCCGGGCGCGACGATCGAACATACGAATCTCGTGACGCTGCAAGTCGAGAAGATGATAGGGGCTCTGCCCGAAGTGCGCAAGGTCTTCACCAACGTCGGGGCATCTAGCGAAGGCTTTATCGGTCAGAGTTCCAACAACATCTCCGAACTCAATGTCACGCTGGTTCCGAGGCAGGAGCGCTCCAAGAGCACCAGCGAAGTGGGGCGGGAGATCAAGCTCATGGTGCAGCAGCTACCCGGAGTCAAAGTGCGCGTCAATCCGATCGGCATCTTCGGAACGGCGAACCAGACCCCGATCCAGATCGTTGTCGGAGGCACGAACATGGACGACGTGCGTGCCGGCGCCGCAAAGGCCATGGCGGCGCTCCAATCCATTCCGGGCACGGCGGACGTTCGCCTGTCCTCCGAGGAAGGAAAGCCCGAGACGCGGGTCGAGGTGGATCGACAGAAGATGGCGGCGTACGGCCTGACGATGGCCGACGTCGGGAGCACCCTGCGTCTTGCGCTAAGCGGCGACGACGATTCGAAATACCGGGACCGCTCCGATGAATACACGATCCGCATCCGTCTCGATGAATTCGACCGCTCCGACGTCGGGACGGTGGGCGACCTGACGTTCCTCAACTCGAAGGGACAGCTGATCGAACTGAAGCAGTTCGCCTCCATCTACCAGGCGTCGGGACCGACCAAACTGCAGCGCCAGGACCGGAACGGCTCCATCACGGTGTTCTCCCAGGTTGCTGGCCGTCCGAGCGGCACGATCGTGGAAGAGTTCAAGCAGCGGATGGCTGCGGAAAAACTTCCCGCCGGTGTGAGTTTGTCGTACCTAGGCGACGAGAAAAACCGGGAGGAAGGATTCGGCAGTCTGGGCCTCGCGCTGATCGCCGGCATTCTCTTCGTCTACATGATCATGGTCGCGCTGTATGACTCGTTCGTGTATCCGTTCGTCGTGCTCTTTTCCATACCGGTAGCCATCGTAGGCGCCCTGCTGGCGCTTGCCCTCACCATGAATTCCCTTTCGATCTTCTCCATCCTGGGTATCATCATGCTGGTGGGTCTGGTGGCCAAAAACGCCATTCTCCTCGTCGACCGCGCTAACGACATGCGTGCGGCGGGGTTGGGGGTGATGGAGGCCCTGATGGAGGCCGGAGCGACGCGGCTGCGGCCCATTCTCATGACGACGATGGCCATGGTGATCGGCATGCTGCCGATCGCATTGTCGTCGGGCGCCGGCAGCGAGTGGAAACACGGCCTGGCCTGGGCGCTCGTCGGCGGGCTCACAAGTTCCATGTTCCTGACCCTCGTGCTCGTGCCGGTGGTGTACGTCAAGGTGGACCAGTGGCGGGAAGCGCTGCCGATGCTGGTGAAGCGGTTTGCAGGACGAAACACGGTGAGCGTCCGTGTTCCTGCCGGCGCTTGAATAGTGGTTGCTAACCGCCGCTAGGGTCGCTATATTCGCTCCCTATGAAGAACCATGGAGGAGAGTGGAGAGCGCCGCAGGCCGCCGAATTCCAGCCATGCGCGGCCGCCAGCCGGGGGAATTTGAACCCAGGAAGCGCTTTCTCCTCCACAAAGCGGTTCTTCGTGTTTTTCCTGACGGCCGTCCTGTCCGCGGGTATTCCTGCGAGCGCTGTAGAGCCAGGAGACAGCGCAGCGGCGGACAGTCTCGAAAACAAAGACCGGCTCTATCCTCTTCCGTTGCTGTTCTGGACGCCGCAAACGAAATTGGGCGGCGGGCTGTCGCTTCTGTACGTCCTGCGCAACGGCCGCACGGACTCGATCGGCCGCCCAAACACGTGGAGCGCGTCGAGCCTGTTCACTCAGAAAAAGCAACTGCAGCTCTCCGTCGCCATGGATCGCTATTGGGACGAATTCGTCTACCGTCTGTCGGGAAGCGCCGGCTACATGAAGTTCCCCGATTATTTTTACGGGATCGGCCCCGACACCAGGAATTCGTGGGAGGAAGCATACACTCCCGAGAGCTTCTACGTGACGATGGATCTTCGCAAACAGGTCCGGCAACACATTTATGTCGGCGGGCTCGCCGACTTTCGCTGGTACAACGTCATCAAAGATAAAGCCGGCGGGTTGTTTGACACGCAGAGGGTCCGAGGTGAGAAAGCGGGAGTAAGTTCCGGTCTTGGGGCCGCCGTGCAGTGGGACAGCAGGGACCACACACTCTGGCCGCGCTCCGGCAGTTTTCATCAAGTGACGATCATACCGTACCACGAGATCCTCGCCAGCGACTACCGCTTTGTGGCTCTGACCCTGGACCTCAGACACTACTGGCCCCTGTTCGATCGACACGTAATCGCGTGTCAATTCTATGGAAAATTCATCAAGGGAGAACCTCCGTTCTACAGACTCGCTTCGTTCGACGGGGTGGGCATGCTTCGGGGATACTATCCGGAGAGATATCGCGACCGCAATATGATCGGCTTTCAGGCGGAGTATCGTATGCCCCTGTTCTGGCGCGTCGGGTTGGCCGGCTTCTGGGGGTACGGTGACGTGGCCCCTCATTTGATGGATTTCCGTGTGTACGAATGGAAATACTCCGCTGGCATTGGAATTCGATTCCTCGTCAGCAGAAAAGACCGGACGAATCTCCGCCTCGATCTGGCTGTCGGCCACCGGTCCGCGTATCCCGTACTCGGGATCGGGGAGGCCTTCTAGCCGCCGCGGGCCGCGCAGCTACTTCATCCGAATCCAGCGAATCGTCACCTCTTCGCGGCTGGAATCCGCCCGAACGACCGGTTTGTAGTTCTCCATTTCGGAGCGCCACAGCGAGCACGGATACTTGCCGTGCGTCCCCACCGACATGACTACAGCCTCTTCGTATCTCTTCACAAAATCTCCCGGCGATTCGCTCCCCGATATCCGGTAGTGCACCCGATAAACGTGTTTCCGCCCGGTCGGCTTGAGATAGTCGAAGCCCTCGATCTGCTCGTGCATGCAATCGAGCAGTTGTTCCTCCAGGAACTTCCGTTGTTTCTTTTTCAACCCGCTCACGTCGAGTGTCAGGAGGAAGGACTTGCGTGGGCGCTTCTGCTCGTCGGCAAGGACCTGCTTCCAGTCCGCCACGGTCTCTTCGATCAGGGCCAGCAGCGTGTTCCTGAGATTGTGGAGGGTCTCATTTGCGTCGGCACCCGGCTTCAGCGTTTCGAAGCCCAGGCTGTAAACCAGCCGCGGGTTCCGGTGGAAGCTGCTGAGTTTCAACCGAAGGTCGAGCCCGCCGTAGTGCCCTCCCAGACCGTTCTCTCCATCGATCAACAGATTGACGGCAAAATACCGGTCGCTGTCGTTCTCCACCGGTACGGCGAGCCGCCGCCACGTCCGGTGGTCGAACTCCTTATTGCTGATGCGGAAACCGATGGACCCCAGCAACCCGACGAGCATCGGCCTCACCTGATCGTTGAGCAGAACGAGGGTCTCTTCAGGTATGTCGAGGTCCGGTGGACGAAGGGCGAATTCGCCGACCGGCGCGTTGACCAGGTTGACATCCCACGGACTGCGCGCGTTAAACTCCCCCGATACGAGCAGGACAAACTTGCAGGAATCGAGCGGCTGGGGGAAGCTCCATAGCTGGGGCAAAGCGCTCCGGCCCGCAGAAATGAAGACCAGCCCGGCGCCCAGAAGCCAACGAAGATTCATCGGTCGTTAAACCTTTCCACCGGAAATTAGTCTAATTGATTGAAACAACCAACGGCTAAACGAACGATGAAAGGATCGGAGATGAAGAAGCTAATGTTTGTTGCCCTCGTGGCCGTTCTCTCGCTGCCCCTGTGGAGTGCCGGAGTTCATGCTCAGAACCGGAACCTGGACGAAGATGTCATCATGGGACTTGGTATGGGGCCCTGCGGCCCCGGAACAGGTCCGAGGCACGGAATGGGCATGGGGTTCCACGGCAGCCCGGGCGGTCCATGGATGAATGAATTGCGCGAACTGGACCTGTCCAAAGAGCAGATCGACAAGGTGCAGGAAATCCACCGGAACGCCATGAAGCAAAACGCCACGCTTCACGGCCAGAAAGAAAAACTGGAGATCGAGCTGCGGGAGCTGATGGACGTGGAAAAACCGGACAAGGACAAAGCGGCCGCCAAGATCAAGGAAATAGAGGCCATTCACACGCAGATGCGGGTCAATCACACCAACGCACGCATCGATATGCTGGGCGTACTGACCAAAGACCAGCGGGATAAACTGGAAGAGGAGCTGTTCGAGGCCCGGCCCTTTGGAAAGAAGAAGTTCCGCCGCTTCATGGAAGACTGATTTCTCCTCCTCCTTCTGTAGATAGGGCAGAGCACGGCGCCACCGTCCTGCCCTATTTTTTTTGAACCCGCCGTCGCGTTTCTTCGTATAAGAATGTTGCCTTTTGGGGTCTTCGAAAGTAATTTCCGGATGTAGTATGAGCACTCGTTTTCATCGCATCGCCCGCGTGCTGGTCGTTCAGGCGCTGTTTCTCGGCTTGACCTCGTCGCGTACCAACGAAACGGCCTCGGCGTTGTGCCGGCAGTGGAACCTGTTGTACGAACAAATGCAATATGGAACGGTGGACCGTCGGGAGGCTGGCAAGCTCTTGCGCCAGATCACGCGCCTCCTGACCGACCAGTTGACGATTCCGCAGGATTCGAATTTCTATTTCCCGGTCGAGGGGTACGGCCTTCCGGACGTGGGGGGCAAGAACGGAGACGGCTTCATTCCGCGGCAGTATAACTTCCTCCATGGCAACGCTCATCGCGGGCATCCGGCGCACGATATCTTCATACACGATGTGGACCAGGACGGTCTGGACGATTTCACGGCCGGGAGGGTCCACGTTCTGGCGATGACGGATGGGGTGGTAGTGGCGGCCAAGAACAACTGGAGCAAGGGGGACACGTTGCGGGGAGGCAATTACCTCATGATCTACAATCCAAACCTCTCCCGATACTACTACTATGCCCACAACCACGAGGTACTGGTGCAGGTCGGGGACATCGTGCGGGGTGGGCAGCGCGTCGCCACCGTAGGCCGGACGGGCAGGAATGCGTCCCAATCCCGCTCGCCAACCCATTTGCATTTGATGGTGCTGCAGATAACCGACGACCGGGGCCGACCGTTCGACTATTATCCTGAATTGGAAAAAGCCGTTAGAAAAAAGGCGGCACTCTGACCGGTGCGGACGCTCCGCGCTGCATTCAGACGTTGACGATTTCTCCGACCGTAGCCGAAGGCGAGAACCATTCATCGAGCGAAGCCTTCTTCTTCATCGAAAACGCAGCAAGAACACCCGCATGGTCCGAAAGGGGCGGGTTTACGGTGTCAAATACGACGCGTGAATCGAGGACACCAATGGCGGAGCGGCTGCGTTTGCCGTACAACACAAAAAGGAAGTCTATCCGTTCGTCCCGGTTGTGTGCCGAGCATCCCGTTTTGTAGGTGCGGTCGAGAAAAAACGTGGGGTCGGACCTGAACGGATGCATGCGCACGTACGCGTCGACCACCTTCTCGTCGAAGCGGCCCTTCATGCCCTCAACGAAGCGGCGGTACTCCGGCGTGTCATCGTTGAAGTTGAAATCACCCGCCAGCACAACCGGATGGACCGCCGGGAGCGTGGAGAGGAACGAGAGCAGTTCGTCCACCTGTTTCATGCGTCTCGTCATATGTCCGGCTTTCTTGCCCGCACCCAGATGAGTGTTGACCAGGTAGACGACGCCGGTTGGCGTTTGCAGTCGAGACCACAGGATGCCCTTGTTGGCGAGGAACTCGCCGGCCCCCGCATGGCAGGAATAGGAGAGCACTCCGTCCCCGGTGATCACCTGTTTCGATAGGATCAGAAGTCCGTTTCCCAACTGTCCTCTGAAGAGGCGCCGGTCCGGCAAGTATGTGTGGTAGGGATAAGGCAGTTGTTGGATAAAGAACCGTGCGATTTCGTCGCTCCAGACTTCCTGAAGTGCCACGATATCCGGGCCGAGTGCCAGAAGCTGCCGGCGACAGAGTTCCATCCTGCGGTCCACCCCAGGCGCGATCGCACAGGGGCCGATCTTCAAGCCCCACACATAGAACGTGAGCACGGAAAACTTCGTGTCTCGCATCAGCGAACGCTCCTGTGCATGTCCGGGCCAAGATAGCTCCATGATGTTATCATCGTATCGCATGCGCGTTACGGTTGGATGAATGTCCTTGGGCGGAACGGATCGGTCACACCGAAAAAGACGGACGGCTAATACAACGGCAACGTCCGCATTATCTACCGGTAGTACGGCGCCCGTACAGTACCCGAATCGGAGGGTTGCGTGATCAAGCGGTTGTGGCATAGCGGTGTATACTGGGACACGGTCCTGTTTTCGGCCATCTTTGACCTGAACGGCTGGCGCATCCTCGATCGGTTCTTCTTTGCAGTCTCTCGAAGTGCGGACGGTTTTGCGTATCCCACCGCATGTCTCCTCGTTCTCCGGTCTCAACCGTCCATCGGTCTGAGCTTCTTCTCGGCCGCGCTGGCAGGGTTTGCCGTAGAAATCGCCGTTTACAAGATCGCCAAACATCTTGTCAAGAGGAGCCGCCCCTTTCGCGCTCTCCCGGACATCCATCACCTGATCGCGCCTCCGGATCAATTCAGCTTTCCATCGGGCCATACCGCCGGTGCGGTTCTGTTCGCTCTTCTCGCGGCCCATTTCTTTCCAGCGTTCGGCATGCCGTTGTTCTTGTGGGCGGCGCTCGTCGGCTTCTCGAGAATTTACCTCGGTGTTCACTATCCCTCCGATGTTTGCACCGGGGCCATACTGGGCCTGGCCAGCGGGAAGATCGCACTCGCGGCCGTGCTGAGCGCCTCCCGATTGATTTAGACCCAACCATCCGGGGCTGAAGGCCCTGTCTTTTTCTAATCTATTGAGGCCTCTGTCTCTGGGACGACCATTGCCGCGCGGAGCGGGCATCGGAGAACCGCCCCTGTCCCCAGGCAAGGAAAGGGAGAAGGTTCCCCATTTCTACGACCTTCTCCGACCATGGATAGGGCCTTGATAAATTTCCAGATTGTATCTACACTTGGCGTGTTGCCATGAAATACGCGCGTGTCAGAACGC
>JBBIJR010000008.1:0-4404 GCA_037445875.1 Bacteroidota bacterium
CTTTGCCGACATAATCCGGTACGACCGCAACAGTAGCCGTGAAGCCTGCGTCATTCAGGACAGGAACGGCATGATCAATTACGTTCTCGTACGCATCGTCGAAGACAATAGAACAGCTGAGTTCGTCCTTCGAGTCAAGTAGGTCGGATATGGTTACACTCCGGTAACCCATGGACACAAGGTGGGAGACATGTTCTCGCAAGGCCTGCGGGGATACAGACGAAACGCCCGAATCATCGAATGGGCTAACTTTATGATATACAAGAACAAGCGGCCTCACCAAAGTGGGGGCTCCGTTTGGTTTTGCATGAAGACCCGAGGATAGACGGCTGCGTTCTTGTCAAGAGGACCCGCAGAGAGGACGCTTCGATTGCCACCTGGACAGTTACGATTCCTGTCTGGCGTCATGTCCGCCAGATCCATCCCCTCTCCGGCGTTCTTATCTGCGACTCTCCCCGTCGTTCGTCAGATCCGCCGTCCCAAAGGCAGCACGCATGATCTTGGGCACCTTCGCGAGGCCGATGGTCATCCTTATCTTACTGTGGCTATTGTAAGATGGACGTCTGAAGGCTCGCGATCCGGTCCGACAGGCTGGCAGCAAGCTCCTGTAGGTCCTCCACCGTAATCTTGTCAATATAATTAGTTATGTCGCTAATGCTGAGTTTCTTCTTCAGGTAGATTTCGTTCTTGGCCAAGCGTATCATCCGGGTAGACGTGCTCTCGAGCCCAAACAGCAGGTTGGCTTTGATTTGGGCCTTGGCCATCCTTAATTCGTGACGGCGGATCGGAGCGGTCCCAAAACGTGACAGTTCGCTTTTCACGAGATCAATGGTTCTCTGAACGTTCGCTTTGTCGGTCGCCAGATAGATGCCGAAAACGCCGCCATCGTACATGAAATCGACAAAACTGTATATGGAGTACGCGAGGCCGTACTTCTCTCTGACCCGCTGGAAGAGACGCGAGCTCATGCCGCCGCCGAGAATTGTGTTGAATGCCAGCAACTTGAACTTGCGTGAGTTCAAGTACGAAACCCGCAGGGGCGTTCCAATACACACGTGCGCTTGCGCAATGTTTTTCTTGTAATGCACTACCCGGCCGCGATTCAGCCGGTAGTGGTACGGCCTGATACCGCTAGGCCAGTACGCTCGGTTGATCAAGTTCTTGGAGAATCTAAACTTGGATCGTACGAGGCGCGACAACGTCTTGGGATCGAAATTCCCGGCTATGGAAATTACCATGTTGGCAGGAACATAGAAACGGCGGTAGAATGCTTCAATCTCCCGGCGTGTGAACGCAGAGACGGTTTCGCGCGTTCCCAGTATGCGGTAGCCCAGAGAGTGACCGTGAAATAGTTGTTCATAGAAGCAGTCCTGGATGAATTCCTCCGGGCTGTCCTCGGTGTCTTTGATCTCTTCGATGATGACCTGCTTCTCACGATCCATGTCCTTCTCAAAAAAAGTCGCATTCGACACGAGGTCGGCTATGACATCCAGAGCCAGTGGGAGATCCTCACTCAGCGTATTGGCGTAGTAGCACGTATGTTCCTTGCTCGTGAAAGCGTTCAGGGTCCCCCCAACGTTCTCCAGAGCTTTTGCGATCTGGAGAGAATTCCGCTTTCTGGTTCCCTTGAAGACGGTGTGTTCGATGAAGTGACAGATGCCGGCGTTGCGCGGGTTCTCGTTTCGGCTCCCGATGAGTATCCACACGCCAACCGAAATCGACTTCAGATTCGGCATATGCTGGGAGATGAGCGTTAAGCCATCGTCGAAGACTACTTTTGCGTAGTTGTTCTCGTCGTACAAGGTCTTCATGGCCGCCTGCGAGCCAGGTGCAATAAACGACGAGACCTTGTTTCTGAAGCTCATTCTGACTACCGCGTTAGTTGTGATGTGTGTGCGGTTTCTTGAGAAGGGCCTTGCGGCTTAGTTCGTACTTCGTCTTGCCATCGCGTGTAGTGATTTCCTGCAGCAACACCTCGACTTCATCTCCCAGTTTCATGTACTCATCCACGCGACGGACCCGTTTGTGGTCGATTTCCGAGATGTGCAGCAGGCCTTCCCTGCCGGGCAGGATTTCGATGAACGCTCCGAAATCGGTGATCTTCTTGACGATACCCTTGTACGTTTTTCCCTTTTCCAGCTCGTCGGTCAAGCCCTTGATAAGGCGCACGGCTACCTCATTGCCTTTGGCGTTGACGGAGGCAATCAGGACTGTCCCATCGTCGGAGATATCGATCTGAGTCCCCGATTTCTCGATGATCTCGCGGATGGTCTTGCCTCCGGGGCCGATGACGAGTCCGATCTGGTCCACCTTGATCTTCATGGTAGTGATGCGCGGTGCATACTGGGACAGGTCGGGCCGCGGAGAAGCCAGGGTTTCATCCATCCTGTCAAGAATGAACATCCGGCCCTCGCGGGCTTGCGCCAACGCCTGTTGCATGATCTCCGGCGAAATGCCTTTGATCTTGATGTCCATCTGGCATGCCGTAATGCCCTTGCGAGTCCCGGCCACTTTGAAATCCATGTCTCCGAGGTGATCTTCATCACCCAGAATATCGCTCAGGATGGCATACCGGTCGCCTTCCTTGATCAGACCCATCGCGATTCCGGCAACAGCCGAACGAACGGGTACCCCTGCATCCATCAGGGACAACGAGCCTCCGCAAACAGAGGCCATGGAGCTGGAGCCGTTGGACTCGAGAATATCGGAGACGATTCGAATCGTATAGGGAAACGACGTTTCGTCTGGCAATACACGGCGCAGGGCCCGTTCGGCGAGATTACCGTGCCCTATTTCCCTCCTTCCCGGGCCGCGGGAAACCCGTGGCTCACCGACGGAGAAAGGCGGGAAATTGTAGTGAAGCATGAACCTCTTGGAGGATTCAGGATCGATGCCGTCGATAAACTGCTCATCGATCTTCGTACCGAGCGTAGCGGCGACCAGGGCTTGCGTCTGGCCGCGCGTGAATAGGGCCGAACCGTGTGCCCGGGGCAGCAGGCCCGCTTCGCACGAAATCGGACGAATGTCTTTCATACCACGGCCGTCCAACCGCCGCTGCTCTTCCAGGATCATCCGGCGGACGTCTTCGTACTGCAGCTTGTCCACGATCCCACCGATCTTCTCGATCAGATCGGGATACGTTTCCGCGTGCTTTTCCTGAAGGGACTTCTTCAGCTGTTTCAGCTTCTCGTTCCGCTCATTCTTCTCGACAATCCTGTCTGCCCGTAGTACGACCGGTTTGGCTTCATCAACAATCGCCTTGAGGAATGATTCGTCTATAGCCGCCGGTTCAAAACCGCGTTCTTGGAGTTGCAATTCGGACAACACGCCCTCCTGAAGCGCTACGATTCGCTTGATCTCGCCATGGGCGAAGAGAATGGCCTCCAGCATTTCTTTTTCCGAAATCTCTGCCGCCTCTCCCTCGACCATGGCAATGGAGTCTTTGCTCCCTGAGACCACGATGTCCATGTCGCTCTGTTCCAGTTGGGCGAATGTCGGATTTATCACGCAGGTTCCGTCCACCCGGCCGACACGGACGGACGCGATGGGCCCAGGAAACGGGATGTCGCTGACCATGAGCGCCATCGACGCACCAATGCCGCCCAGAATATCGGCGTTGTTCTCCTGATCGCTGGAAACGACCTGTACGTTGATTACGGTGTCGTAGGCATAGCCTTCAGGGAACAGGGGCCGAACCGGACGATCGATCAGGCGGCTGCTAAGGATTTCTTTTTCCGTGGGTCGCCCTTCCCGCTTGAAGAAGCCGCCGGGGATCTTGCCGGCCGCATAAGCGCTTTCCCGATACTCAACCGTTAGAGGAAAAAAGTCGACGTTTTCACGAGGATCGCGCGCCGAAACGGTTGCCGCAATAATGATGGTCTCCCCATACTGGACCATGCACGAACCGTCGGCCTGCTTGGCCACCTTGCCGGTTTCGATGGTTAGCGTTCGTCCGCCCAACTCCAGTGATTTCCTGACGATCATGACCTATACTCCTTTCAAGTGTGACCACGGACACTGGAATGGAGGGATTTCCTGACGAGTGCTACCGTCAACCTAAATGGGACCAACTCGACAGGTGATCTCATGTAGAATGACGTGAGCCGGAGGAAGACCGGACCAATCCGCTGCCCGCTTCGATTATCAAAGATGCTCCACGAAGACCCGGTGCCAGCCCAGGCCGCCGGGAAATTCTTACTTCTTACTTTCGAATGCCGAGTTCGTTTATCAAAGAACGGTACTTTTCGATATCTGTCGACGTGAGATACGTCAGCAGCCGCTTACGCTGACCAACCATCATCAGCAACGCCCGTCGGGAACTATGGTCCTTCACGTGGGTTTGCAGGTGTTTCGTCAGCTCATTGATGCGGGCGGTGAGTACGGCGATTTGAACTTCCGTCGCGC